>NZ_CP046103.1:1874402-2186802 GCF_009707325.1 Pseudomonas sp. IB20
CGATTTGGCGGTCACGGGCGCGCGCCCATTACGGATTAAGGCACCCGCGCGCTGCGCACTGTTCGGTAACAGCAACGGCGCCGGGCCCATTGTTACGCACTATTTACGGGGTGTTGCGGCTGTGGCGGTAATCGCTGACCGCTTCGTATACCGCCTTGCGCAAGCGGTTTATACCGCCGATGGGGCGATGCTCGGCGACGCCGAACCAAGGGTTGAAAGACTGGTTGTCGCACGCCAGGTTCTGTTCGGGCGTATCAAAATCCTGCGCGGGTATCCGCACCTTGGCCACGGTCTCATACGGCGCATCGCTCTCCTTCCATTCAATGCTGGTGTCTTCGATCGGCATAAATTTCTGTGGATTCTGCCGCTGAATCTGCAGCACAAAACAAGCCGGTGCACGATCAATCGACAGTTGCTGATTCAAGGCGCTGCGCAGGAAGTTCGGCAGGTCCTGGTTCTGCTCGGGCAATGCGTATTCCGGGCAGCTTTGTGGGTCGGGCGCAACCCGGAACTTGGCGTTAGCCGTGCCGAATTTATAGGGCGATACCGAAAAGTAGGTGGTTTGCGTCGGGCTGGTGGGTGCGGGGGCTAACGTTGCCAGGGCGATAAACAAGTGACGCACCTGCCAGCTACGTGGGTCAGCCTTGGGGAAGAATGCCTGGACCTTCTTGCCGTCCGCCTGAGCGCCGATGTTCTGCGCGTACTCCGCCACGTCACTGACGAAAAAGTTCGGGTGACTGAACATCACGAAGTCCTGTTCCGTGCGCGTTTGTTGGTCGTCCAGCAGCTGTTTGCCCGGCACGTTCAGCAGTTTGAGCGCCATGCCGCGTGCATCGCGGATGCTGTCGAACTGCGGGTAGGCGTTGCCGTTGGACAGGCGCATCAGCGCTTGCCAGGTCTTGCCCGGCTCGGCGAACACGCCCTGACGCAATGCCGGGTCGAGATCCGCCACTACGCTGACTTCAGCCTTCACGCAGCCATGGGCCTTGGCATGGGCATCGCGCAGGTAGCGCGTGCCTTCGCGGTGCTGATCGACGATGCGCACCGCCGTTTGGATGATGCCCTGGGTCATGGCCGCTTCACCGGGTGGGATCTGCTCATCCGGCGACACCGGGCCGCTGTGTTGCCAGGCAAACCAGGCAGTGGCGATCAGCCAGCCCAGCAGGCCCAAGCCCACCAGCCACAGCAGGGCTTTACCCAGAAATGCGCCGAGGCGCAGCCACAGACGTGCGAGCATCGAAGGTTCCTTGTGAGATCGGATAATCATGGCAACTGTTGCTCCAGCGGGCCGCCCAGCACTTTGAGGTATTCCAACAACGCCCAGCGCTCTTGCGGCAGCAGGCCGCGGCCGATCACGCCATTACCGCGCTGGCCGGCACGGAATTCATGGCCGCTGTTGTGGTTACCGGTGATGTGGGTATCGAACAGGAAGGCATTCTTGAACGCGCCGGTCTCAAACCCCAGGTGGCGCGGGTCATAGTTGAACGTGCCTTTATAGAAGGTGGTGCTGCGCTCGTCCTGGGGCGAGAGCAATTGGTAGATCGTCGGCACCGAGCCGTTGTGCAGGAACGGCGGTGTGGCCCACACGCCGGCCAATGGCCGCGCTTTGTAGGCGCGCAACTCGCGTACGCCGATGGGCAGGCCGAAACCGTTCAGGCGCTGGCGCTCGGCCGGGGTTACACCTGCGGCGCGGTAGGCGTGGTCTTCGACGAAGGCGGTGATGTAGGCCAGGCCTTGGGCCACGGACATTTTGTGCAGGTCCAGCGGTGCGGTCGGTGTGGGGTGCAGCTCGACGTTGAGCTTGGCCAGTTCCGCCGGGTCCCATTGCAGGGCGCTGAGGTCATAGCGCAGGTCGGCGATGTTGCTGGCGGCGCCGGGGTCGGTGCCGATGTACTCCACGGGGAGCATTTTCAGTTGTTGCACCGGGCGGCCATTGGCCTGGCTGACGGCGGGCACATGGCAGCCGGCGCAGTTCTCGGAGAACAGTGCGCGGCCTTGGGCGGCGAGGGGCTTGTCGACAGCGCCGAACAGGTCTTCCGGCCAGGTGGGCGGTTTGAGGCGTTGCAAGGTTTCTTCGAGCAGGTTGAGGTCACGCACGCGCACGCTGGAGGGGTAGCGTGCATCGCCCTGAAGCGGTTGGCCGGCGCTGTCGAAGAAATCCAACGTCGCGCCGACACCGAGGGACTCACCGATATTGCGCGCCATGGGCTGCTGGGCCGAGCCGTTCCATTGCACCCAGTTGAAGGTCCAGATATCCCACAGGTAGGGGTAGTCCACCGGCGCGTTGGCGACTCGGTAGTTGTCCGAGGAGAGGGCGTCGCCGAAGCTGGCGTTGGCGATACGGCCAAACGCGTCGGTGCGGCCCGGGCCTTCTTCGGTGGGGTAGAGGCCACGATGGGTGTCGTTCCAGGCGACGGTGAAAAACCTATCCAGCGACTGCTTGAAGTCCTGGCGCAGTTGGTTGTGCTCGGCGTCGTAGCGATCGCCCAGCACGTGGCGGGCAAAGCGTTCGAATTTCCACGGGTTGTAATAAGTGGCGGCCAGGCTGGCCACCAGCGCCTGGCCGAAACTGCCGCCGCGCAACGTGGGCACGCTTGAGGGCAGCATGTGCTGGGCCGAACCGCCATCGATGCGCAGGGCTTGGCCCTTAACGTGCAGCTCGCCGGTGTGGCAGGCGGCGCAGGTGATGTCCAGGTATTCAACCGGGCTGCCGGCGTTCTGGTGCCGGGTGAAACCCACTGGCAGGTTGCCGGGGTTTTGTGCGGTGGGGACTTGCTTGGGGTCCACCAAGAAACCGAAGCGCGCGAGGTACTCGGGCGTGGCAAAACGCTGGTCGGAGAACGGCAGTTCCAGGGCGGTGAACCAGGCGTAATGCAGGCCTTTTACCTGGGTGCCCTGGGGCGTGAAGTAGTAGGTCTGGCGGTCGGCGGCACTCCATTGGTCCTGGTAGTGCACTTGCTCCACGGGCACATAGTCCGGCAGCTTGGGGTTGACGGTGTAATAGAGCACCACGGCCAGGAGCAGGCCGAGCGCTATCAATATCAGGAGTAAAACACGGGAAAAAATGCGCAAGATAACTATCCTTGTCGAGTTGTAGCGTTCTTATGCCACTGCGTCACAGGTGCGGCAAGTGGCCAGCAGTCTGGTTGCAGCGGGTCCCGCGATCCTTCGCGGGCCTTCATAATGAATGAAAATGCTTTTAAACACGTGAACTTATCAGAAGTTTCCTGCTCACATGCCGGTAGCCATTGGTCGTGGCCGCCTGATAAGCTCGCGACTTTATTCGATTGCCCTTTTGGCGCATGAACAAGGAAATAGCATGAAACAGCATCGGTTGGCGGCGGCGGTGGCCCTGGTTAGCCTGGTACTTGCGGGTTGTGATTCGCAGACCAGCGTAGAGCTGAAAACCCCGGCGCAGAAAGCTTCCTACGGTATCGGCCTGAACATGGGCAAAAGCCTTGCTCAAGAAGGTATGGATGACCTGGACTCCAAAGCGGTAGCCCAGGGCATCGAAGATGCCGTCGGTAAGAAAGAACAGAAGCTGAAAGACGACGAACTGGTTGAAGCGTTTGCCGCACTGCAGAAGCGTGCAGAAGAACGTATGACCAAAATGAGTGAAGAGTCGGCATCCGCCGGCAAGAAATTCCTCGAAGAAAACGCCAAGAAAGACGGTGTAGTCACCACAGCTTCGGGTCTGCAGTACAAGATCGTGAAGAAGGCCGATGGCGCACAGCCTAAGCCGACCGACGTGGTGACCGTTCACTACACCGGCAAGCTCACCAACGGTACTACCTTTGACAGCTCCGTGGATCGCGGTAGCCCGATTGACCTGCCGGTCAGCGGCGTGATCCCAGGTTGGGTCGAAGGCCTGCAACTGATGCACGTTGGCGAGAAGGTCGAGTTGTACATCCCGTCCGACCTGGCGTACGGTGCCCAGAGCCCGAGCCCAGCGATTCCAGCCAACTCCGTGCTGGTATTCGACCTGGAACTGCTGGCCATCAAGGACCCAGCCAAGGCTGAAGCCCCTGACGCACCTGCGGCTCCAGCTGCCAAGAAGTAATCGGCGCCTGAACAGACAACGCCCCGTTTCGACGGGGCGTTGTCGTATCTGGTGTCGGCAGTTGAACCCGCAGCAAATCCAAACGAACCCCTGCAACCTGAAACAGTCTGATATAAGACTTGAGCACGGGTAGCGGCACATCAACGCCAAGTCAATGAAATCTTGGGTTTTTTTTATGTGCGCAAAAAACGCCCGATCTGACTGAAAGCCTTGTATCCCGTGGCTTTCAGCCGATAAAACAGGCTCTGTTCACAAGGTTATCCACAATTTGTGTGGATAACCTTTTATGTCGTCTGGAACTGGAGTGACGAATGAAACCACCCTTCAATTTCACCCGTTTCCTGCCCATGGCCGCCCGCTTGCTCGGCCGTGGGCGGTTGCCGACCCTGCTGTTTGCCGTCGCCGCCAAAGGCTCAAACCAAGGTAACCGGCTGGGTAAGCTCAAGGATGATCTCAAATTGCTTCAGGCTCTGTGTCTGGCCTACTGGCGCGGTGAGTACAGGGCGATCAGCCCCAAGGCGCTGATCTCGGTGGTGGCGGGGCTGATGTACTTTTTGAGCCCGATTGACGCGATCCCGGACTTTATTCCTGTGTTCGGTATGCTCGACGACATTGCCGTGCTGGCATGGGTCATGAAGACCCTGGACGGCGAAATGAGCGCCTTCCGCGCCTGGCGCGACGCCCAGCGTCCGGAAAAGCTCGCCGTGGTTGAGCGCCTGCCAGCGACGCCTGCGCTGTTGGCCGAGGAAAACCCGCAAAAAAACTGACGACGCTTATATCCCTCTGCGACCTTTGTGGCTGTTAGGATTACACTCCTAAGGAAAGTGCTTACTTAGTGAGTGTTGTTATCCTACGGGGCGGTCATGGATATTCAGATAATTTCACGCGATGGCGAACCCGAATACGCGGTGTTGCCATGGGACCAGTACCAGGCGCTACTAAAAGCCGCCGGTCAGCAACAACCAGTGCCAACGCCTACTTCTACCGCCCAGGTCGCTCCCGATCAGGCCTTGCGCCCGCTCGCGGACCTGCGCGGCCTGCGTGAAGCCAAGGGCCTGGCCATCGAAACGCTGGCCCGCACCGTGGGTATCAGCCCCTCGTACCTGGGATTGATTGAAAGTGGTGAACGCCAGCCGGATGCCGCCATACGCCGCAGCCTGGCCTGGGAGTTGGGCGTTGCAGGATGGAGGGATGAATCTTGAGCCTACGTATCAGCCGTCAACACTGGGACGGGTTACTCAACGAACTGGACCAGGCGCGCCGACAGCGCCACCTGCTGACTTACCGCGCGCTGTTGGAGCGCCTGCAATTCCCCACGCCGGCGATGCAGACCCTGGCCGCCGCCCTGGAGCACCTGGCCGCGCTGGACGCCAAGGCCGAGCAGCCATTGCGTAGCTCGCTGGTGATCAGCCAGGGCGCCAGCCGCCTGCCGCGCACCGGGTTTTTTGAATGTGTGGAGCGCTTGGGGCGTTTCAGCGGGCCATCCGATGGCGTGGCCGCCGCATCCTGGCACGCTTCGGAAGTGGTGCGGGTGTTCGAGTACGAGTACCCGGAATCCGCCGAGGCCTAAGCCTGGCCCAGCATGTCCAGGCTGTCGATCACATGAATGCTGTAGCCAGCCACATCCTTGGCATGGTGCTTGGCCTGCGAGGCCAGCTCCGCCAACTGGCTGGCATCCAGTTGTGCACAGGCCTGCGGATATAAATGCACCACGCCGATCGACAGTGACAGCAAGGCATACTCCTGGCGCACACCCTGGCGACTCAACGCCACAAAGCAGCCGGCATCGAGGTGTTCGGCGCGATAGAAACGTCGGCACTGGGTGTGGAAATCATCCAGCAGTTGGTTGAGCCGCTTGCGCCAATCCTGTGGGCCCAGCACCAGCAAAAAGTCATCGCCGCCGATATGCCCGACAAAGTCGCGGCTGGGGTCGACCCGGTCGTTGAGGCACTGCGCCAGGCACAGCAACACCTCATCCCCGCGTCCATAGCCGTAGATGTCATTGAACGGCTTGAAACTGTCGATATCCACGTAGCAGATCACCGACTCTCTTTGCTGCTGCAACAGCCGCGTCAGGCACTGCTGGATCGGCACGTTGCCGGGGAGCAGGGTCAGTGGGTTGGCGTAACGTGCCTGCTGGATTTTCAGCTCGGTGATCAGCTTGAGCACATCGATCACCCGGCCCAGCCCCAAGTAATCGCCATTGAGCGTGATGATGAAGTCTTCCTCAATCCGTTGCCGCGCACGGCTGGTCAACAGTCGGCTGACTTGCTGCAGGGATTGGCTCAGCTCCACTGCCAGAAAGTCATCGCTCATCAAACGGCTGATCGGTTTGCGCGCGAACAGGTCAGTGGCAAACGGCTTGAGCAGCGCGTCGGACAACGAGTGCCGATGCACGATGCCGACCGGATGGCCGCGCCCGTCCAGTACCGCCAGTGAGTTGAGGTTAGCCTGGCGGCGGAACGACTCCAACACCAACGCCGTGGCGGTGTCCTGGTGCACCGCCGGTTGCTCGTTGAGCAGAGCGCTGAGGTCGCTGCCTTCCTCGTTGAGGGCGATGTTGGCGTTGTCTTGCTTGGGCAGCATCAGGCGTGCTTCCTGCGGTGGGTGTTCCTGCGGACGGCAAAGCAGGTAGCCCTGCACCAGGTCAACGCCCATCTCCGTCAATACCGCCAGTTCTTCCGGCAGCTCAATGCCCTCGGCAATCACCTGGGCGCGCGAAGCTCTGGCGATTTGCAGGATGGAGCCGACGAACTCGCGCTTGAGTGCGTCCTGATGGATGCCGTCGATAAAGTGCCGGTCGATCTTCACGTAATCCGGGCGCAGCTCCGACCACAAGCGCAGGCTGGAATACCCGGCGCCCAAGTCATCCAGAGCGATGGCGAAGCCCATGTCGCGGTAATGATGAAGCGCGGTTTGCAGCAGGTTGAAATCGTCGGTGGGGGTCTGCTCGGTGAGTTCGATCACCACCTGGCTGGGCGGAATGCCGAAGTCGCGCAGCAGTTGCAGGGTGCGCCCCGGTTGATGCGCCGTTTCCATCAAGGATTCCGGCGAGATATTCAGGAACAGCTTGCCCGGCAGTTTTTGCTCGCTGAAGCGTCGGCAGGCGCTTTCACGGCAGGCCATTTCCAATTCGCTGAGGCGCCCGGCGTGGCGGGCGACTGTGAACAGGGCTACTGGGGAGTGCAACGGGCTGTTGGACGGGCCACGGCTGAGGGCTTCGTAGCCCAGGATGCGTCGTTCGGACAGGCAAATGATCGGTTGGAACAGGCTGTGCAAACTGCCTTGAGCCAGGATAGAGCCCAATGCATTCAGCTGTTCGGTCATGGTCATGTCGGTCTCGATCGAAAAAAAGGACCGCAGGCTCAACGCCGGCGGTCCTTCATTTCACGACAGAATGATGTCTATATGATGACACTCTGAGGAGCCATCACATTAAATTGCCATCATTTACTGCTTCGCCACCTGCTTGCTGATTTTCAGGTAGTCCAGCAGGATCCGACCTGTTTCGGCCAGGTAGGCGTCGTCTTCCGGCTTGGTTTTTTCAGGCTCGGCCGGCAGTGCATCTTCATCTTCTTTCTTCAGCTCTTTGAGCGGGTCTTCGCCTTTAGCCTTGCGGCGGGCGTTTTCCAGCACAAGCTGCTGATTTTCGATGCTGGTGTGCTGCGCACGGCGATCCGCTTCGTTGAGGCTGACGGTTTTCTCTTCCATCAGCTTCTTGGCCAGGGCCAGTTTGTCGCGGATAAACACGAACTCGGCATCCTTGGCGGAGCGGGCGTCGTGGTCAGCCTTAAGCTGCGTCAGGAACGGTTTGAACGGGTCCGACGCCGGCTTGATCGCAGGGCGGATGGTGTCCCACGGCATGGCCTCGGGCAGGGCGCTCTCGCCGATTTCCTTGGTATCGATGATCGACGGGAAGTCGACATCCGGCAGCACGCCCTGATGCTGGGTGCTCTGCCCGGACACCCGGTAGAACTTGGCCAACGTCAGTTTCAGTTCGCCATGGTTCAGCGGCTGAATGGTCTGCACGGTGCCTTTGCCGAAGGTCTGGCCACCGACGATCAGCGCACGGTGATAGTCCTGCATGGCGCCGGCGAAAATCTCCGAGGCCGAAGCTGAGAGACGGTTGACCAGCAACGCCATCGGGCCTTTGTAGAAGGCGCCTGGGTTCTCGTCTTCGAGCACGTCGACACGGCCGTCAGCGTTGCGTACCAACACGGTCGGGCCCTTGTCGATAAACAGGCTGGTCAGCTCGGTGGCTTCCTGCAGGGAGCCGCCGCCGTTGTTGCGCAGGTCGATGACTACACCGTCGACTTTCTCTTTCTGCAACTCGGTGAGGATTTTCTTCACGTCGCGGGTGGTGGACTTGTAGTCCGGATCGCCAGCGCGGAACGCCTTGAAGTCCAGGTAGAAGGCCGGGATTTCAATCACGCCCAGCTTGTAGTCCTTGCCATCCTGCTTGAGGTTGAGGACTTTCTTCTGCACGGCCTGGTCTTCGAGCTTCACCGCTTCACGGGTGATGGACACGATCTTGCTGGTCTGGTCGTTCGGTGCATTGGTGTGCGGAATCACTTCCAGGCGCACCACGCTGCCTTTCGGCCCACGGATCAGCTTGACCACTTCGTCCAGGCGCCAGCCGACCACGTCGACCATCTCTTTGTCGGCCTGGGCTACGCCGATGATTTTGTCGGCCGGGGCGACCTGCTTGGTCTTGTCGGCAGGGCCTGCCGGCACCAGACGTACGATCTTGACTTGGTCATTGTCGCTTTGCAGGACGGCACCGATGCCTTCCAGCGACAGACTCATGTTGATATCAAAATTTTCCGCGTTATCTGGCGACAGATAATTGGTGTGCGGGTCGTAGGACATCGCGAAGGTGTTGATGTAGGCCTGGAAGATATCTTCGGCACGGGTCTGGTCGAGACGTGCCAGCTGATTCTTGTAGCGCTTGGTCAACAGCTCTTGAATGGCCTTGGGCTCTTTGCCGGCGATCTTCAAGCGCAGCACTTCGTCCTTGACGCGTTTGCGCCACAGGTCGTCAAGGGCGGCGGTGCTGGTCAGCCAAGGCGCGTCCTTACGGTCCACCAGAAGGGTTTCCTTCTGGGTGAAGTCGAGCTTGTCGACGCCTTTGTTCAGCTCACCCAAGGCGAAGTCCAGACGCGCTTTGACGCGGTCCAGGTAGCGCTTGTAGATGGTGAAACCGGGCTGCAGGTCGCCGCTCTTGAGGAAGTCGTCGAACTGGGTCTTCCACTTGTCGAACTCAGCGATATCGCTGGCCAGGAAGTAGCTGCGCGACGGATCCAGCAGCTTGAGGTAGCTGTCATAGATGATCACCGAGCGAGCGTCGTCCAGCGGCGGCTTGCTGTAGTGATGACGCTTGAGCAACTCGACAACGTTAAGGCTGGCAATCACCTCATCGCGATCAGGCTGAAGGTTGTCCCAGCTATTGGCTGCGAACGTATTGGTCGACATCGACGCGAAGCCGAGACCAATGAAAAGAGCGAGGGCGGTGCTGGGGAACAGATGCTTCATGCTGATTCGACGCGGGGGCAATTGATAACGCATATTAGGCCGTCTTTGAGGGAGCCGGTTCCATATGATCCGGTCGCATAATGCAAAAAGCCCGGCGCTACAGCAACGGGCTCAGTCCAGACTCACTATGGAGGCACTGTGAAAGCATTGCAAGGCGTTGAAGGTCATGTGGAGTGGCTGACAGAACCCAGTCCTACCTGCGATGTAGGCCAAGTTCGCATTCGTGTGGCGGCTGCGGGCCTCAACCGCGCCGATTTATTACAGCGCGCGGGGCTCTATCCGCCACCGCCCGGGGCCAGCGCTGTGCTCGGTCTTGAGTGTTCCGGGATCATCAGCGAAGTGGGGCCGGGGTCGTCCTGGCAGGTCGGCGATCGCGTCTGCGCGCTGCTGGCCGGTGGCGGCATGGCCGAAGAAGTGGTGGTGGATGCGCGCCACGTGCTGCCAGTGCCGGAAGGCTTGTCGCTGACCGAAGCAGCGGCGTTGCCTGAGGTGTACAGCACGGCGTGGCTGAATCTGTTCCAGCTGGCGGGTCTAAAACCCGGTGAAAAAGTATTACTGCATGCCGGCGCCAGTGGCGTGGGCTCGGCGGCGATCCAGCTGTGCAAGGCGTTTGGCAGCCCGTGCTGGGTCAGCGTCGGCTCGGCGGAGCGCCTGGCCTACTGCGAAGCACTCGGCGCCCAGGGTGGTGTTGTACGTACTGAGGGGATTGAAGGGCTGCGCGATTTCGGGCCGTTTGACGTGATCCTCGACCCGGTGGGTGGCAACTATGCGGCGCTGGACCTCAAGCTGCTGGCCCTGGACGGTCGCTGGGTGTTGATTGGCTTGATGGGCGGGCGCGACGCGCAGCTTGACCTGGCGCAGGTGCTGGGCAAGCGTATCCAGCTGCTCGGCTCAACCCTGCGCAGCCGCAGTGATCAGTTCAAGGCGGACCTGTTCAGTGACTTGAGCCAGCATGTATGGCCGCTGTTTGCCGAGAGGCGCTTGAGCCCGCAACTGGCCAAGACCTTCCCGATCAAGGATGCCGAGGCGGCGTTTGCCGAGTTGGCGACCAACCAGATCTCCGGGAAGTTGGTGTTGGTGATTGACGACAGTTTGGCCTGACTCTGAACTGGAATGCGTTCAATGTGGGAGCTGGCTTGCCTGCGATAGCAGTGTCTCAGTGAAGAATGTTTCATCTGATACACCGTTATCGCGGGCAAGCCCGCTCCCACAGTGGATTGGATTTCAATTCAAATAAGTCGGGGTCACACCCAGTTGTGGATCGGCCAGCCGGCCTTCTCGGCATGCTCGCGCAACACCGGGTCCGGGTTCACCACCTGCGGGTGATCGACCTTCAGCAGCAATGGCAAATCATTGCGCGAATCCGAGTAGAAATACGCACCCTCCAGCGTCTCACCTTCGCGCTCTAACCATTCGAGCAACCGCGTGATCTTGCCTTCACGGTAAGTCAGTACACCCACGGTACGGCCGCTGTACGCGCCATGGCTGACGTCAAGATCAATTCCCAACACTTCGTCGATACCGATGCGTGCCGCAATCGGCGTGACCAAATGCGTGCCCGAGGCGGAAATCACCAGGACCCGGTCGCCATTCGCACGGTGCCGGGCGATGGTCTTGGTGGCGTCGCTGTAGATCAGCGGCTCAATAACGTCCTCGACCCAGGGTTCCACCAGGTGCTCGATTTCTTCCGGCGTGCGGCCGATCATCGGCTCCAGGCTGAAGGCCATGAAGTCTTCCATGCGCAGCTTGCCCTGGCTGTAGGCGTCCATCAATTCGTTGTTCTTGCGCATAAACGACTCAGGGTCGACCCAGCCCAGGCGGCCCATCTGCTCGCTCCACAGGGTGGCGCAGTCGCCGTGGATCAGGGTGTCGTCCAAATCAAAAATTACCAATGCCATCCGTCATGCTCTCTCATTAAATCGTCGCGTCAGGCTACTTCACACAACGCACTGGGGTCGATGGAAAGTGCCAAACGCTGGCCATCCGGGTGCAGGTCGTCGGCCGAACGGTTGAGTACATCCACCACCAACTGCACGCCGCGCGCTTCGATGCGGTAGCGAATCACGTTGCCCAGCAGGCTGTGGCTGCGCACCAGTGCGTCCAGCTCGCCGCTGCGGCTCAGTTCGATGGCCTCCGGGCGAATCGCGATGCGCCCGCTGATCGGGCGTTGCAGCAACTGGCTGGCCTTGTCTGCGTCGAGCAGGTTGTAGTTGCCGATAAAACCGGCGGCGAATACATCCACCGGTGCAGTGTAAAGGGTCTCGGCATCGCCGCTTTGTACGATCTTGCCCTGATTCATCAGGAAGATGCGGTCGGACATGGTCAGTGCTTCTTCCTGGTCATGGGTCACGAAAATCGTGGTCAGCCCCAGTTCGCGCTGGATCTGGCGGATCTGCTCGCGCAGGTGCTTGCGAATCCGTGCATCCAGCGCCGACAGCGGTTCATCCAGCAGCAACAGGCGCGGGCGAGTCACCAGGGAGCGGGCGAGGGCCACGCGCTGGCACTGGCCGCCGGACATCTGGTGCGGATAACGGCCAGCGAGCTCCTTGAGTTCCACCAATTGCAGCACTTCCTGCACGCGCTTGTGGCTGTCGTCGGCGTTGACCTTTTGCATGCGCAGGCCGAAGGCGACGTTCTGTTCCACGGTCATGTTGGGGAACAGCGCATAGCTCTGGAACACCATGCCGATATGCCGTTTCTGTGGGCTCAGGGGCACGATGTCCTGGCCATCCAGCAGAATTTGGCCACTGTCCACCGAGGTGAGGCCGGCGATGCAGCGCAGCAAGGTCGACTTGCCGCAACCGGACGGGCCGAGCAGGGTGACGAATTCGCCCTTGGCGATCTCGCAATTGATATCACTGAACACCGGGGTGCCGGCGTAGCCTTTTTGCAGGTGTTGGACGCTGACGAAGCTCATTGGCTTTTGTCCTTGTTCAAGATATTGGCGGCCCAGGTCAGCACCAGCACAAAGAAGAAGTAGGAAATGACGATGGCACTGGTGAAGTGGCCGCTCGTGTTGCGCATGTTGTTGAGGTACACCTGCAGGGTTTCGTAGCGGGTGCCCACCAGGATATTGGCGAACACGAACTCGCCGAACAGGAACGAGAACGACAGCAGCAGCGCCACCATCAGGCCTTTGCGCAGGTTCGGCAGCACCACCAGGATCGCCGCCTGCCAGGTGCTGGCGCCGAGTAGCTGCGAGGCGTCCATCAGGTCACGCAGGTTGATCGCTTGCAGGTTGTTGGTGATCGCGCGGTACATGAACGGCAGCGCCACGGTGAAGTAGCAGCCGATCAGGATCCACGGTGTGCCCACCATCGCCAGCGGCCCGGAGCCGTAGAGTTGCAGCAAGCCCACCGACGACACCACCGGCGGCACCGCGAAGGGCAGCAGGATGAGGATGTTCATCAGCGCGTCGAGTCGGGGGAAGTGGTAATGCACCACGAACAGCAGCGGCAGAATCAGCACCACCGACAGGACCAACGCGCCCACACATACCAGCAGCGACTGACCGAAAGCGGCCAAAAAGCGCGGGTCGCTCCACAGTTGCACGTACCATTTCAGCGTGAAGCCGGAGGGCAGGATGGTCGCCGACCAACTGCTGGCAATCGAGTAGACAAAGGTGCCCACCAGCGGCAACACCAGGATCGCAAACAACAGGTACACCACTACGCGATGGTAGAGGGCGGCCGAGCCGGCTTCAGCGCGAGACATGGTAGCTCCTCTTGAGCAGCAGTTGATGGACCACGGTGACCACGGTCATCAGCGCCACCAGCACCACGGCCAGGGCACTGGCCATGTTCGGGTCCAGGGAGATGTCGCCGGAGACCATCGCCGCGATGCGGATTGGCAATACGTTGAAGTTGCCTGTGGTCAGCGCGTACACCGTGGCATAGGCGCCAAGGGCGTTGGCCAGCAGGATCACGAAGGTGCCGAGCAGTGCCGGGGTGAGCACCGGCAGGCCGATGTGCCGCCAGAACTGCCAGCTGCTGGCGCCAAGCAGGGAGGCCGATTCGCGCCAGTCTTCGCGCAACGCATCAAAGGCCGGGTAGAGCAGCAGCACGCCCAGTGGAATCTGGAAGTAGGTGTAAAGAATGATCAGGCCAGTCTTGGAGTACAGGTTGAAGTCCTGAATGATTCCGGCCTGCTTGAGCATGATAGTGATGCTGCCGTTGAAGCCCAGCAGGATGATGAAGGCGAAGGCCAGTGGCACACCGGCAAAGTTGCTGGTCATGTTGGCGAAGGCGGTGACGAAATTGCGCAACCGCCCATCGACGCGGCGTAACGAATAGCTACCGAGCACTGAGATGAGGATGCCGAACACGCTGGAGTAGAAGCTGATCTCCAGGCTGTACTGGATGGCCTGCAGGTAGAACTTCGAACTGAAGATCTTGGTGAAGTTGGCCAGGCCCCAGCCGAACTCTTCCGATTGCAGGCTGTTGATCATTACCCACACCAGCGGGGCGATTTCAAACACGATAAAGAACAGCGCAAAGGGCACTAGGCACAGGATCGCCAGCCATTTGCTACGGGTCATGGCGTTCACTTCAACAGCTCCCGGCATACAGGTTTGTCATGGGGCACACCCAGCAGCTCGCAGACGGTGCCGCACAGGTCGGTTTGCTTAGGGCTGGCAGCGGGGTCGAAGTTAAACGCCGAACCCAGCACGAACAGCGGTACTTCGCGTTCTTCCGGCAATAGGCCGTTGTGCGAGCGATCGTTGTTCATGCCGTGGTCGGCGGTCACCAGCACCTGGTAGCCGGCGTCGAGCCAGCCTTGCAGGTAGTCGGCAAGGATGATGTCGGCCGAGCGCGCGCTGTTGCGGTATTGCGCGGTGTCCAGGCCATGCTTGTGGCCAGCGTCGTCAATGTTCATTGGGTGCACCAGCAGGAAATTCGGCGCGTGTTTGTGGCGCAGGCTCTCGGCGTCAGCAAACAGGTGCGAGTCCGGGTAGTGGTCATTCCAGTAGAAATGCCCGTGCTGGATCGCCAGCGCCTTGTCGTCGGTATGACGGTCACGCGCGGCAATAAAGGGTGTGCGGTTATACAACTCGCTGACCCAGTGGTAAGCCGCCGCCGCGGTGGTGAGACCTGCGTCGGTGGCGTAATGGAAAATGCTGCGCTGGTTGGACAGGCGCGAGACATGGTTGTGGACGATGCCGCTGTCGATCGGTGGCACGCCGGTGAGGATGCATTCATACAAGGGCCGGGACAGGGCCGGCAGTTCGCAGTCCAGTTTGTAAAGCGCTGCGCGTCCTGCGCCGATATAGGCCTGCAGATGTCCCATAGCATGGCGGGCAACCTCGTAGTTCAGGCCGTCGAGCACCACAAGGATGACGTTGTGCTTCATAGGGGCTGGGGCTCCGCAACGGATTAGACTTGGTTCGGTTTTCTGGGGGGAACTGAGTGAAAAATGTGGGAGCGGGCCTGTGTGGGAGCTGGCTTGCCTGCGATAGCATCACCTCGGATCACATGAAACACCGAGTCGTCTGCATCGCGGGCAAGCCCGGCTCCCACACAAGCCAGCGCCTACACTGACCGTGTTTACAGCTCAGGCCTTACTGCATATTGATAATGACTTCTTCCTGCCACTTCTGCGGCAGTGCCTTGGAGGTCTTCTCCCAAGCGTCGGCATCTTTGATCGGCGTGACTTTCTTGTACTGCTCGTTCGGCAGCAGCTTGGCCTGTACATCGGCCGGCAGGGTCAGGTGCTCGGCACGGATAGGCCGAGCGTTGCCGCGCGCCAGGTTGGTCTGGCCGGCGTCGCTGAAGATGTACTCGCGGGTCAGCTTGGCGGCGTTCGGGTGCTTGGCGTATTTGTTGATGATGGTGGTGTAGCCGGAAATCACCGAGCCGTCCGAGGGGATCAGCACCACGTAGTCATCCGGGTTGGCCATCTTGGCTTTGTAGCTCAGGCCGTTGAAGTCCCAAACCACGCCCACTTCGACTTCGCCTTTTTCCATGGTGGCGATGGTCGGGTTGGCCAGCGACAGGCGGCCTTGCTTGGCGATCTCGGCAAACATCAGCAGCGCAGGCTGGATGTTCTTCTCGTCGCCACCGTTGGCCAAGGCTGCAGCCAGCACGCCGTTGGCGGCTTGGGCGGCGGTGCTCACGTCACCGATGGAGACTTTGTATTTTCCGGTCTTAAGATCAGCCCAGCTTTTCGGGGCTTCGGAGCCGTGCAGCAGTTTTTTGTTGACGATAAAGGCGATGGTGCCGGTGTAGGCCAGTGCCCAGTTGCCGTCTTTATCTTTTGCCCAATCCGGCACTTGTGCCCAAGTGGTCGGCTTGTACGGCTGGGCCACGCCCTGTTTCACCGCGATTGGGCCGAAGGCGGCGCCGACGTCACCGATATCGGCGCTGGCGTTGTCTTTCTCGGCGGCGAACTTGGCGATTTCCTGGGCCGAGCTCATGTCGGTGTCGATGTGCTTGAGGCCGTAGGTCTTGGCCAGGTCTTCCCAGGTGCCTTTCCAGTTGGCCCAGTCATCGGGCATGCCGACGCTGTTGATGGCGCCTTCCGCTTTCGCGGCGGCTTCCAAAGTTTTCAAATCGGTGTCAGCGGCCATGGCGGCGGTGCACATGGCAATGGTCGAGCCTAACAGTGATGCCAGGAAAAGCTTTTTCATCCGAAGCTCCTTTGGGCGTTTTCAACGCGGCGTTTTTATGAACGTGTGCGGGGGGCGGTTCATCACTGATTTCTTGGGGCGCGTTGCGCCTGAAAGCCGGCCAGGCAAGGCGCAGTCCGCGGAAGGTTGTTTCCTTGCCAGGCTGCAAACGCAGCCTGGCTTGCTTTTAGGCACAACCCGAAGGGCCGGGCCTGTTAGTGTGCTGGGCTGCGTTACTCGGAGCTTATTTGGAAAAACCAAATCGCGCTCCTCGCGCCTTCCCCAACCGAGGGCCCGGCGCGCCCCAAGAAATCAGTGATGAATCGCCCCGTTTGGTCTAGGTCAGAGCAATACCTGAGCCAATCTAGGCTCGCTGGATGACAGTTTCATGTCGATGTCGTTTTTAAATCGCTTATGTCGCTCATTCCAGACTCAGCGTAGACCATGCTCAAGTACCCGCAGGCCCTGGACTTGGCCGATGTATTGCAGGGTATGGAGGCGGGTGTGGACAGGGACTGTCATCTGTCGGTCATCTGTTATGCCTAGGCTAGCAAGCAACAGCAGACGCCCGAATACAGCGCGGTTTGTGCACCTGAACGGTGCTGGTCTAGTCCAGATAGGTAACGTTAATGCGTGATGAGGCAATCAAGGCGGTGACATCCATCGGCCTGGCGCTGCAAGAGCAGATCGACCATGGCCTGCTGCCACCTGCCAGTAAGTTGCCCGCCGAGCGCAAGCTCAGCGAGTTGTTTGGTACCACGCGCATTACCGTGCGGGAAGCCTTGTTACAGCTGGAAGCCCAAGGGCAGATTTATCGCGAAGAGCGCCGTGGCTGGTTTGTTTCGCCGCCACGCCTGGCCTATAACCTGATGCAGCGCAGCCACTTTCACGCGATGGTCAGCGACCAGGGGCGGGTGGCGTCTACGGAGGTGATTTCGGCGCGGCTGCAACCGGCGTCGGCGGCGGTGTGTGCCTGGCTGCAGTTGCCGGCATTGTCGAGTGTGATCCAGATCTGCCGTAGCCGGCGGATTGATGGGCGCTTGGTGTTGTATGTGGAGCACTACCTGAACCCGCAGTATTTTCCAGGGATTCTGGCGTGTGATTTGAATCAGTCGATGACCGAGCTGTATGCGCGCAAGTACGACCTGCATTACGGGCGCGTGCGTTTTGAGATTGTGCCGACGTCACTGCCGGTGGAGGCCGCCGCCGCGTTGCGCGTGTCGGTGGGCAGCCCAGGCCTGCGCATTGCCCGGGTCAATTATGACCAGCACCAGCGTTTGATCGACTGCGACCTGGAGTTTTGGCGGCATGATGCGATTCATGTGGGGGTGGATGTGGTGTGACGCTGCGGGGGCGGGCTTGTTGTGGCGAGCAGGCTTGCCCTGCGTTGGGCTGCGCAGCAGCCCCAAAACCTTCGAAGGTGATTGGTCTGAAAGAACGCGGCGGTCTTATTGGGGCTGCTGCGCAGCCCAGCGCGGGGCAAGCCCGCTCGCCACAGCAAGCCTGTTTGTCACAAGAACTCTGAGTCAGGCATCAGTGTTTTGAGCACCTGATCCACATTGCTTTCCAACTCCGCCACCGGGTCCGCACTGTCGACGTTCAACACCAATAACTGCGCACCGGATGCCGTCACCGCCGCTTTCACCGCTTCACTCGGCTGGCGGTGATGCAGCACCACGGCCACGTCGCTGCCCTTCAAGCTGGCGGTTAACGCCTGTAACGCCTCAGGCGTCCAATCGGCATCCGGCCGTGCATCGGTGCTGACCACTTCCAGGTTCAAGCTGCTGATCAGATACGCAAAGTGATCGCTCAGGCTGACCACGCTCAGGTTGTCCGCCTGGGCCAGTCGCGCTTCGCTGTCGGCGTTGAGTTTGAGCAGGCGCTGTTTGAGGGCGGCGAGGTTGGCGTCGATCTTTGGTTTGGCGCTGGGCGCCAGGCGGCTCAGGTCGGCGGCCATCACGTCGGCCATGCGCCCCATGTTGTTGCTCGACTGCCACGGCTGGCTGTTCAGTCCATCGGTGCTGCCCGGCTGCACGGCGATACCCGGCAAGCCGCCGTCCACCGGGCGTGCGGCGTCAACTTCGATGATGCGGATATTGCTGCGCCGCGCCACCGGGTACAGCGGGTCATCCGCCCACAGCGATCGCAGGCCGATGGTGGCGTCGGCGTCCTGGGCCAGGCTGTTCAACGCCTGCGCGCCACGGCCGGTGAAGTAGGACACCTGCCGCGAGCCGGGCAGGTTGGGCGGCGCGGCGCGCTCAAGCTTCACGTCGGTACCTTTGAGCAGCACCTCGGCCAAGCCGTACGTGATGGGCAGCGAGGCCAGAACCTTGACCGGCTTCTTGGCCTTGGTCAGGGCGGCATGGCCGAGGCCTTGGTTGACTTTGAACTCGTTGGGATTAAAACCGTCGACGGCGGCCAGCGCCGAGGTGCTGAGCAAACAGGCGATGGCCAAGGCCAGTGGGCGAAAGACAGGGCGCATTATCCAAGATTCCCTTTGAGGCTGGGCACGGTGCCGCGCGCGATGGCGGCGAAGGCGAAGGCGATACCGGCCACCAGAATGATCGCGGCACCGGACGGGATAGGCAGGTCGAAGATGATCGGCAGCAGGATGCCGCACAGCGTACTCACCGTGGCGATCACCACCGAGATCCAGAAAAAGCCTTTGAGCGACTGGCTCAGCAGGCGAGCGGCGGCTGCCGGAATCACCAGCAGCGCGCCAACCAGAATCGCGCCGATCACCTTGACCGCCGCCACGGTGATCAACGTCACCAGGATCACAAACAAATAATCCAGGGTCTTCACGGCCACACCGCGCACGGCGGCCAGTTGCGGGTTGAAACTGGCGAGCATGATGCGGTTGTAAAGCGGCAGCGCCAGGGCCATCACCAGTGAGCCAACCACGGCCAGTACCAGCAAATCGTTGCCGTTGACCGTCAATACCGACCCAAACAGCACGTTCTCGAGGATGTGCACGTTGATCTTGCCCGCCAGGATCAGCAGCAGGCTCGCGCCCAACGCCAGGGACACCGAGAGGAACACGCCGATCAAGGTGTCCGGCGCCAGGCCGGTGCGGTTGCGCAGGTAGTTGAGCAGGATGCCGAACAACAGGCAGTAACCGAACAGCGCACCATACGGCCCGGTGTAGGGTTCACCCAACAGAATGCCCACGGCCACGCCGGTCAGTGCGGCATGCCCGACCGCTTCGGAGAAAAACGCGAAGCGCTTGACCACCACCAGCGTGCCCAGGCCGCCCAGTACCGGGCCGATCAGCAAACCGGCGAGCAAGGCATTGACCACAAACCCATAGGCCAGCGCTTCCGGCAGATAGCCGGAAGAGGCCCAGCCCTGGACCATCAAACGAAACGCTTCATAACTCATTGCGCCGGGCTCCGAGGGTGAGTGGAGAACAGGGTCAACAGGCGATCCGGGGTCAGCGCCTCTTTGGGCGTGGCGTCGAACAGCACGCGGCGGTTCAGGCCGGTAACGCGGTCGGCCAGGCGGCCCACGGCGTCCAGGTCGTGTTCGATCCACAGCACGGTGATCCCGGCCAGGCGCCAGTCATTGATCAGCCTTTCGAAAACCTGGATGCCGGCTTCATCGAGGGCCGACATCGGTTCATCCAGCACCAGCAGGTGCGGTGCCGGGATCAGGCCCTGGGCCAGCAACACGCGCTGACGCTCACCGCCGGACAACGCACCCATGCGGCGTTTACGTTTGTCCTGCATGCCCACCCGTTCCAGCGCCTCGCCAATTGCCCCGGCGTAATGCTTGGACAAACCAAGAAACGCCGGGCGCCGCTGACACATGGCCGCCATGAAGTCGTCGACAGTCATCGGCAAGCCCCGGTCGAACTCCAACGCCTGCGGTACATAGCCGACGGTGCCGGGTGTGGTCGGCCACTCGAGGCGCAACTGCCCTTGGTGTGGCGTTTGCCCCAGCAGGGTCTTGATCAGCGAGCTTTTACCGCCGCCATTCGGGCCGACCAATGCGTGGATGCTGCCCGGCTGGACCTGGAAACTCACGCCATCGAGGATCACGGTGCGGCCCAAGGTCAGCGAGACCTTGTCGAAGTCGAGGGTCGGGCCAATGCTGGCCACCTTCAGGTGCTCTGCCGCCGTCATGCCCCCGACTCCTGAATCGCCCGCACCACAGTGTTGAGGTTGCCGGTCATTTCCACTTCGTACTTTTCAGGCGTGTATTCGCCGTAGGAGATATGCGACAGCGGGTACAGCTTGACCCCGGATTCACGCTGGATGGTCTCGACGTAGGTGGATGGGAAATCCATCTCCGAGAAGATCACCTTCACGTCCAGGGCGCGCAGTTCGTCGATGGTCTTTTTCAGCTGGCTGGGGCTCGGTTCGATGCCGTGGGCCGGCTCGACCACGGCGGTGACTTCCAGGCCGAACTCGCGCAGCAGGTAGTCATAGGCCGCGTGCACAGTGGCTACGCGCAGATCCGGGTTGGGCGCGCTGGTCAGCTTGGCCAGGGCGTCGGCGCGCATCTGGCGCAGGCGCTTGCTGTAGGCGCGGGCGTTCTGGGTGTAGGTTTTGGCGTTGTCCGGGTCAAGTTTGCCCAGCTCTCGGGCGATGTTGTTGACCTGGGCAATCGAGGCGCTGATCGACAGGAAGGTGTGCGGGTTGACCACTTTGCCCGCACCGCGCGCGGCATTGCCGGTGGCGGCCAGCAGCGGCACGTTGGCATTGGCCTCGATCACCGGGATGCCCGGGCGCTCGCTGGTGGCGATCATGCGGTCGGCGAAATCGTCATGGCCGACGCCGTTGAGCACGATCACGTCCAGCGTGCCGATGCGCTTGATGTCATCGGCGCGCGGCTCGTAGGCGTGCGGGTTGAAACCGGCCGGAATCAACGGCACCACCTCGGCCTTGTCGCCGACGACATTGGTGACGTAGCTGTAATAAGGGTGCAGGGTGATGCCGATGCGCAGGCGTTTGGCTGCCTCGGCGTTCGCCAAAGGTGCCAGCATCAAACTGAACAGGCTGACCAGCAACAGGCGCAACAGGGGAGATGAAATAGACATGGGCAATCGGTCTTCTCGGTCAGTGACGGTGCTGGCGCGTAACGCCGGCATCGAATTGCGCGACCACCTGTTGCCAGCCGGCAGCGATCAGCGCCTGGTCAGTGAGGTCGGAAGGGGCGGCGAGGTTGGCTTGGCGGTTGAGCCAGATATCCGGCTCGGCGCCGTGCACGCGCATCAGCAGCGAGCCGCTGGCACTGGGCGTCTGGCTTAGACCTACATAGGCCGACGGCGCCAGCAACTGCCAGCGATGGTCGCCACGGCTGACCGAACTGGCGTCCTGGGCAAACGGCGCAAACCCTTCTTCGGCCAGTTGCTCAGGCGTCGGCAGCGCGCTTTGCTCCTGTTGCAGCAGTTGGATCTCATCCAGGGTCACCCGCAGGTCGGCGTAGATGCCTTGCTCGGCGGCGCTGAGGTCGCGGCGCGCATCCAACTGGTGGCTGGGCAGCGCCGCAACTTCCTGGGTTTCACCGTGCAGGGCAATCACCGAGCCTGCCACCGCGAGGATGATCAGGCACAGCAGTAGCACGTAGAGGGTTTCGTGGCCGGCACCGGCCGGGCGGACTACCTGTGTGGTACTCATCGAGGTTGGATATCCGCTTGGTCGATTTCCACGACGTGGCCGGGGCCTGCATCAAACAGCACATAGAACTCGGCCGCAGGCTTCTTGAAGGTCAGGGTCGAGTCCTGGCCGAGTTTGCCGGGCAGCAGGATGGTTTCGTCGTAGCCGATCACGTCCAGGGTCACACCCGGGGCGCCGCTGCCGTCGGAGAAACCGCCGGTGCACTGGATCTGCTCGCCGGGGATCTCTTTGCATTCGCACATCGGGTTGTGGGCCAGGGCCACGATACTGAAACCGGCGCCGAGCAACAGTGCGGCGCAGGCGCGGGTCAGGCGCTTGAAAGTCATGGTTTAACTCCTTGCTTGTTCAGCCAGGCAATGGTGGCAGGCGAGGCCTGGCTCAGCGGGATGGAACCCTGGTGCATCGTGCCGTCCCAGCCTTCCATGGTGACCCACAGTTCGGCGTCGGCCGGCGTGCGTTCCGGCACCGGCAAGGCGGCGCCCATGCGGTACGGCGTACCAAAGAAGATCACCCCGGCGGCGCGCAGGCTGCGCGGTTTGCCGATGCGCAGGTAGGTGGCCTTGACCTGCTCGGCGCAGGTGTCGCACAGGGCGGCGTTGAAGAATTTCATCGGGCCGGCCGGGTCCGGGCTTGGGCCTTCATTGCGGAACTCGGCGAGCTTCAGGCTCCAGGGCCCGACCTGCACGTCCCCGACCACCCGCTCACCAATGCCGCTGTCGCCGCGAAACAACGCGGCATCGGCAAAGTATTTGGGCATGAACCCCAGCGGCACCAGCAACAGCAGGATGTTGATGTGGAACCGCCATTTCAGCCAAAAGGCGCGCAGCGGCGAAGGGGGCGTAGCGCGAGCGACCTTGCTCATGAGTGGGCCTGCGAGGTTTCAGCGTGCATGGCTGGGATGGAAGCCGGCGCACGTTGCGTCTTGGCTTCGCGCTTGAGGGCGTTGAGGGTGGCCAGGGCGGTGCGCTTGGTCCAGATCAGCAGGCCGCTCAATACCATCATGCTCAGCACCAGGCCGAAGAATGCCCAGATCAGCTTGATCCACAGCCCGCCAAAGTCGCCGGTGTGCAGTGGGCGCATGGATTCGGTGACGAACTCCAGCGTCGAGCGGTCGGACAGCAAGTGCGACACCGCAATCTCGCCGCTGTATGGGTTGAGCTGGGCGGTCTGGAACATCAGCGGGTACCAGCCGCGCCCGCCAATCTGCAGGTGGCTGTAGGCATTGAGCGGCAGGAACACGAACGTGGCGTCCAGCCCGGGAATGCGTTGGGTGGCAATCTTGATGGCGTCGTCCAGCGGGATCATCGGTGCCGGCACGCCGGGCGCAGACGTCGGCACCTTCTCGCGGGCAATCACCGGCACGATCGGTTCGCTGGAGATGGAAATCTGGTTGTCCCCCAGGATCGCCTGGATCAGGAACCAGGTGCCGGTGATGGAAATCACCGCAATAAACCAGATCGACCAGATACCGCTCAGGCGGTGGAAATCGCCCCAGAAGATCCGCGCGCCGTGGCGGATGCGCAGCGTAGGGCGCAGAAAGCCCTTCCAGAAGCGCTTGTAGACCACCAGCCCGGTGACCAGCGACGCCAGCAACGGCAGACCGAGCGCCGAGACCAGGTACCAGCCCCAGCTGAAGCCATTGGTGAACGGCACCAGCCACCAGCCGTGCAGGGCGCGGGTAAATTGCTTGAAGTTGAACGACGGGCTGATGCCCTGGATCGCGCCGGTGAACGGGTTGACGTAGACCTCCACGGAGCGCCCGTCGGGGTAGCTGAGGTCGACACTGAGGGCAAAGTGCGATTCATCCGGACGCACGATGGACTGCACGATTGCCTGGGGTTCGTCGCGCTTGATGGCCGCGATCACCTGGTCAAAGCTCAGCAGTTCGGCGTCATCCGATGGTTTGCTGGCGCGGATGTCCGGGTTGGCCAGCCAGACGATTTCCTGGCTGACCACCGCCAGGGTGCCGGTGACGCAGACAATCAGCACAAAGAACCAGATGGGCAATGCCAGCCAGCTATGCACGAGAAACCAGAGTTTGGAGCGCGACTTCTTCGACATGTGAATGAGGATCTTGATCGGAGGGGCGAAAGAGGCCCGGAAAAGGCCGGTCGTAGCTTTTGCTGACGCGACGGGCTGTATCTAAGTTAAGACGGATGAGAATCAGAAATCCCTAAGTCAGATATGAAAGAAAATGTTTCAGGTTCACATTCGCAGTGCTTTGAGGTGCAGATCGAACACGAAACATGTTCCAAGCCATCACCCTGGCGCCATTGATGAGGCGGGGTGGCTGCGTAGGATGGGTGTATGCCGTTGAGCCAGCCCCAAGAACGTGAGCCCTAAGAAAAATGACTGCCAGAACCCTCTACGACAAACACATCGATTCCCACACGGTGTGCCCCTTGGATGACCAGGGCCATGTGCTGCTTTATATCGACCGTCAGGTGATCAACGAATACACCAGCCCCCAGGCCTTCAGCGGCCTGCGCGAGGCTGGGCGCAAGGTGTGGCGCCCCGGCACGGCATTGGCGGTGGTCGACCATGTAAACCCCACCACGCCCAAGCGCATCGCGGCGATGCCGGATGCGGGCGGGGCGCGGCAGGTGTCGTATCTGGCGCAAAACTGCCGCGACTTCGGCATTGAGCTGCTGGATATCCTCGACAAGCGCCAAGGCATCGAACACGTGATCGCCCCGGAGCAGGGTTTCATCCTGCCGGGCATGGTGATCGCCGCCGGTGACAGCCACACCACCACCTACGGCGCCCTCGGCGCGTTCGGGTTTGGCATCGGCACTTCGGAAATCGAGCACCTGCTGGCTTCGCAGACGCTGGTCTACAAGCGCCTGAAAAGCCTGCGCGTGACGGTCACAGGGGCGCTGGCGCCAGGCCTGACCTCCAAAGACGTGATCATGGCGCTGATCGGCAAGATCGGTGCGTCCGGTGCCACCGGTTACGCCATCGAATTTCGCGGTTCCACCATTGATTCGCTGAGCGTCGAAGCGCGCATGACCATCTGCAACATGGCGGTGGAAGCCGGTGCGCGTGGCGCCTTCATGGCGCCGGACGAAAAAGTCTTCGCCTACCTCAAGGGCAAGCCCCGCGCGCCGCAGGGCGAGCTGTGGGAGCAGGCACTGGTGGGCTGGCGCCAACTGCATTCGGACGCAGGCGCCGTGTTCGACCGCGAAGTGTATCTGGATGCCAACACCCTGGCGCCGATGGTCACCTGGGGCACCAGCCCCGACCAAGCCGCG
Organism: Pseudomonas sp. IB20; assembly: GCF_009707325.1. Classification (NCBI taxonomy): domain Bacteria; kingdom Pseudomonadati; phylum Pseudomonadota; class Gammaproteobacteria; order Pseudomonadales; family Pseudomonadaceae; genus Pseudomonas; species Pseudomonas gelidaquae. Next base: position 1,899,471 of record NZ_CP046103.1, read on the forward strand.
CCTATCGGCGCTCGGGTGCCCGACCCGCAGGACGTCAGCGACCTGATCCTGCGCCAGGACATGCGTCGGGCCCTCAACTACATGGGCCTGGAAGCCGGCATGCCGCTCAGCGATATCGTCATCAGCCATGCGTTTATCGGCTCCTGCACCAACGCCCGCATCGAAGATCTGCGCGACGCCGCCAGCGTGGTGCGCGGTAAACACGTGGCCGACCACGTGCGGGCGATGATCGTGCCCGGCTCCACCGAGGTGCGCGACCAGGCCGAGGCCGAAGGGCTGGCGGCGATCTTTATCGACGCCGGTTTCGAATGGCGCCAGTCCGGCTGCTCGATGTGCCTGGCGATGAACGACGATGTGCTCGCCGCCGGCGACCGCTGCGCCTCCAGCACCAACCGTAACTTCGAAGGCCGCCAGGGCGCGGGTGCACGCACGCACCTGATGAGCCCGGCGATGGTGGCCGCCGCCGCGATCACGGGCCGCCTCACCGATATTCGCCACTTTGGAGACCGTGTATGAGCCTGCAACCGTTCACTCTGGTCACCGGCAAAGCCGCGCCGATGCTGGCGGCGAATATCGACACCGACGTGATCATGCCCAAGCAGTTTCTCAAGGGCATCGACCGCAGCGGTCTGGACCGTGGGCTGTTCTTCGACCTGCGATTTCTAGCGTCCGGCCAGCCCAACCCAGCGTTCGTGCTGAACCAGCCGGCCTGGCAGGGTGCGAGCTTCATGGTGGTTGGGCCGAACTTCGGCTGTGGCTCCAGCCGCGAACACGCGGTGTGGGGCTTGAAACAAATGGGCATCCGCGCGCTGATCGGCAGCAGCTTTGCCGGGATTTTCTATGACAACTGCCAGCGTAACGGGGTGTTGTTGATTACCTTGGACGAGGCGATATTGCAGAAACTCGGGCAGACCGTCAGCCAGGCTGCCCAGGCGCAGATCAGCGTAGACCTTGAGGCACAGCAGATTCGGCTGGCCGATGGCCAGGTCATCCCGTTCCAGCTCGATACCTTGCGCAAAACCGCGCTGTTGCTCGGCCTGGACGCGATTGGCAGCACCTTGCAGCGCAGTGAGCAAATCAAAGCGTTTGAGCGCAGGCATTTGGCTGCCTACCCTTGGCTAAGTTGAGAATTACGTAGTTATATACGTAGAAAGAACGCCCTCTATTTAATAAGAGGGCGTGCGAAGAGGCGCTGCCTGCATGAGCCAAGATCCGCAGCTGACCCTGTCGACCCGCAACGCGCGCTTGATCATCTTTGCCCGTGGCGTTTCGGACTTTGGCGCGTTCCTCAATATGGTGGCGCTGTCCACCTACGTTTACTGGCTCAGCCAAAGCGTGGTGTTTGTCAGTATTTTCCTGGCGTGCCGCGTCACCGGCGGGATTGTCGCCAGCTTGTTCGGCATTACGTTTTTTCGGCGCTTTCCAGGGCGTAGCACCCTGGCGGGGCTGGACCTGGCCAGAGCATTGCTGCTGTTGCCGCTGCTGGTGCTGATACCGGCGCATCAGCTCAGCGTGCTGCCCTTTATCGCGTTTGGTATCGGCCTATGCAATTCGCTGTTTGCGATTGGCCTGAACAGCCAGTTGCCGACGTGGGTCGCGCTTGAACAGCGGGTGAGCACCAATGCGTGGATCACGTCGGCGGCGGCCACCGGTGCGGTGTTCGGCAGCCTGCTGTCCGGGTTGCTGATTGCCACGGGAGGATTCGAGGCGGTGTTTGCCGTCAACATCGGCACCTACGTCCTGGCTGCGTGCCTGATCATGCCGTTGCGCGCCTTGTATTCGGTCACCGTCGCCGTGCACCGCGGGCTCTCGGCGGAGTGGCGTGAGCTGACCCAAGGGCTGCGGGGCGCGCCGGTGCTGGCGGCGATGTTGTTGATCAGCATGCTCGACACCCTCGGTAGCGCTGCGCATAACGTCGGCTGGCCGGTGCTGTCGCAGTACATTTCGCCGGACACAGCCAAGACCGTCATGGGGTATCTGCTGGCGGTGTGGGCGTGCGGCAAGTTCGTCGGTGCGCGAATCGCCAGTGCGTTGCTCAAAGGCCGTGGCACCCAAGCCATGGAACGCCTGTTCATGCTGGGCGTGGCGCTGATGTCCAGCGGCTTCATCCTGACCTTCCAGCAAACCGAACTGTGGTTGGCACTGCTGTTGGTGGTGTGGGCGGGGCTGGGCGACGGCGTGTCCGAAGTGGCGTTGATCTCCCGTGCGCAAAGCGAGCCAGACAGCCTGCGCCTGCCGCTGTTCAGCTTATTGACCCTGATCCAGATGGCTGGCTTCGGCGTGGGCATGTTGGTGGTGGGGCCGTTCTACCTGACGTGGACGCCGGCGCAGGTGATTGTGCTGTTTCATGGCCTGCCGCTGACCGCTTTGTTGGTCATGGGTATATGGCGGAGCGACCACAGCATCAAATCGACAACCCCTTGAAGTGCTCCTGCAAAAACTCCACACAGGCTCTTAATTTCCCAGAGTAGGCCAAGCGTGTCGGGTACACCGCCCACACGTTGGCGCTCTGGGTGTAGGCGTGCAGCACTTGCACCAGCTTGCCCTGTTCCAGCAACGGCTTCACGTCCCACATCGAACGCAGCAAGACCCCGCGCCCGTCCAGGGCCCACTGCAATACGATTTCGCCATTATTGGAGGACAGCGGCCCACGCACGCGCACGCTGTCGGGGGCGCCGTCACGCTCCAGGTTCCAGATGCCGAACGCGTTGTCGCGTTCTTTGAGCACCAGGCAGTCGTGTTGCTCCAGATCACTCAGGTGTTGCGGCGTGCCACGGCGTTTGAGATAGGCCGGCGCGGCGCACAGCACCCGGCGGTTGCTCACCAGGTGTCGGCCGATGTGCTGGCCGGGGATGTCATCGCCCACGCGAATCTCCAGGTCGAAGCCTTCGCTGACGATGTCCACCACGCGGTCGAACAGGTCCAGGCGGATTTCCAGGTCCGGGTACTGTTCGGCCAGTAACGACAGGGCCGGCGCCACATGGTTGCGGCCAAAACCGAAGCTGCTGCACAGATGCAGATGGCCACGCGGGCTGTCATGGGCGTCGCTGAGTTCGTCGGACAGTTGCTGGAAGTCTTCGAGGATGCGCACGGCCCAGCGCTGCACCCGTTCACCGTCTTCGGTCAGGGCGATGCGCCGGCTGGTGCGGTGCAGCAGGCGGGTGGCCAGGGTGGTTTCGAGGATCTGGATACGCTTGCTCACATACGCAGGCGACAACCCCAGCTCATCGGCGGCGGCTGCGAAGCCGGCCTTGCGGATCACGGTGAGAAACACCCGCAGGTCTTCGGGTAGGGGCACGGTATCTTTCTTATGAGTCATCACGAACAGGCGTGGCGGCATGAGCCGCCACAATAGCATCGGTGTTTACTCGGCAGCGATCTTGGCCTGTGCCGCAGCGCGCGCATGCCGGCCGCGCTTGAGGGCGACAGGCGCCATTTTCTCGCGATCGAGTTCACCACACCCAACGCGATACAGGCGTGGCGGCATGAGCCGCCACAATAGCATCGGTGTTTACTCGGCAGCGATCTTGGCCTGTGCCGCAGCGCGCGCATGCCGGCCGCGCTTGAGGGCGACAGGCGCCATTTTCTCGCGATCGAGTTCACCACACCCAACGCGATAGCGATGAGCACCTGCACGTACGGGGCTCCCAGCAGTTTTCTGATTGTCATTGTTATTATCTCGGTGCGTTGTTTTGGGCAAAACGAACCCGTCGCAGGCCATTGGCAGCCTGCGAGGCGGGTGTTTCAGGTCACGGGTTTACATGATTCAGGGCAATGGCTTCAGCGAAGAAAGGTCAGGACTTCGCCGAGCAACAATTCAGGGACTTCTTCGGCAAGATAGTGGCCGGCCGGCAGGGCTTTGCCACGCACGTCGGTGGCGACTTTCTGCCACTCCTTAAGCGGCTCGAAACAGCGCCCGACGGTGCCTTCGGCGCCCCACATCACCAGCAACGGCAGGTTCAAGGGGTTGCCGGCGTCGATGTCCGCCTGGTCGTGCTCAAGGTCGAGGCCGGCGGCGGCGCGATAGTCTTCGCAGATGCCGCGCGCAGTGCCCGGCAGTTGCAGGCAGCGCAGGTATTCGGCGAAGGCCTCATCGGTGAACGGCTTGAGCCCGGCACTGCGGCTGCCCATCACGCTGCGCAGGTACAGCTCGGGGTTGCTCTCGATCAAGGCTTCCGGCAACGGCGCCGGGCGGATCAGGAAGAACCAGTGCCAGTAGGCGCGGGCGAACGCTTCATCGGTCTGGGCGTACATCGATAGGGTCGGCGCGATATCCAGCAACACCATGCGTTGCACCGCCTTTGGATGGTCCAGCGCCAGGCGATGAGCAACGCGGGCGCCACGGTCGTGGGCCAGCACCGAGAACGTATCGAAGCCCAAGGCCTGCATCAGTTCGACGCCGTCGCGGGCCATTTCGCGTTTCGAGTAGTTTGTGTGCTGGTCATTGGCCGGCGGCTTGCTGCTGTCGCCATAACCGCGCAGGTCGGCCGCGACCACGGTGAAATGCTCGGCCAGCTGTTCGGCGACTTTGTGCCAGATGACGTGGGTTTGCGGGTGCCCGTGCAGCAGGAGCAGACCGGGACCTGTACCGCCTTGGCGGTAGCTGATGTCCACGCCATTGACGTGGCACTGGTCTTTTTGGAATCCGGCGAACATGGAATGGCTCCTTGTGATGATTGGCTGCATCCTGGAATCACCCGGCGTCGGGGGCAAGGGGGAAAGCGTGGAGGGGGTGTTCATGAAGTGTGTAGGAGCCTGCAAGCCGGGCTCTATCATTTCAAACAATGAGGACTCATGTGGGAGCTGGCTTGCCTGCGATGCAGACTACTCGGTCTGACAGATACACGGTGGCGATGCCATCGCAGCATAGGAGGTATCTACACATCTTTTTAGGGGTTGAATGCTTTGGTTGTCGCGGGGGGGCGCTGGGTACATATCCGTTATTTGGGTAACGGCTGCTATGGGTTCCGCTCTTACAGCGGGTCCCTGATATTTGAAACTGAACTCAATTTAATGTGGGAGCTGGCTTGCCTGCGATGGCATCAACTCGGTGTACCTGATGGACCGAGGTGTCTGCATCGCAGCGGTGCGGCGATCCGACAAGGCAGCTCCCACATTGATTGGGTTTTCACTTCAGTTTTTAGGTGGGCTCCAACAGCTGCGCCCCCGGGCCGCGCTCGCTGAGCTGATCCCCCTCATTACGCAACGGGCACGCTTCCAACGACAAACACCCACACCCGATACAGCCACTGAGCTTGTCGCGCAGCAGCATCAATTTGTTGATGCGATGATCCAGGTCCTCTCGCCACAGGGCCGACAACCGTTCCCAGTCTTCAGCGGTGGGCGTGCGTTCATTCGGTAACGTTTGCAAGGCCTCGCCAATCGTCGCCAGCGGTATGCCCAAACGCTGGGCGATCTTGATCACCACCACCCGCCGCAACACATCCCGTGGGTAACGCCGCTGGTTGCCGGCATTGCGATTGCTCTTGATCAGCCCCTTGGCTTCATAGAAATGCAGGGCCGTGACGGCCACGCCACTGCGGGCGGCCAATTGGCCGACGGTGAGTGCTTTGTTGAGCATGAAAAACTCCGAAACAATGCTTGACCTTGACTTAACTAGAGGTTTTACCCTGCGTGGCATCGAATCGCAAGATTCTGCCTACAGAAAGAGGGGAGTGTTCATGCAGGTATCAGAGAAAAATTGCGGCTTCACTCAATTGATCGAGTTTCAGATCGAGCCCCAGCAGCAGCGGGCGCTGGTGGCGGCGTTGTCGACCCAAAGCGAGCGCCTGGCCCAGGGCCATGGCGGCTTTATCAATGCGAGTGTGCAGGTCAGCGATGACGGGCGGCGGGTGCTCAATTACCTGCAATGGCGCTCGCGCGAGGAGGGCGAGGCGGCCTTTAAATGCTTTGAGCACGGTGAGGAAGACTTCTGGACGCTGATCCGCGCCCATCAGGCCACGGCGGTGACCTTCGGTTCGTTTCAAGTGCTGCGCAGCTTTGAGCGCAGCCATGACAATGCGTTGCACTGCCGCCTAAATGGATAGGTGCAACATGCGCTCGCCTTGCATGTTTTCTCCGGGGCGGCGCTTGTTCACCGCCAACTCGCCAATTTTGATCAAGCGGGTGCGCGTGACGTTGCGGCTCAGGCCCAGCAGGTTGGCGGTGTGCACTTGGTTGTAGTGGCTGAAGCGGTAGGCGGCGCGCAGTAATGCGTCCTCGACCTTTTCATGCAGCGCGCCGGCCTGTTCCTCGAAGAGCTTCTGAAAGGCGCGCGCCAGCAATGCTTCGGCGCTGTTGTCGGTGCCGTGCTGGCTGTCGTCCTGGCGCTCGATGCGCATGTTCGACAGGCGCAGATCATCGCGTTCGATCACGCCGTTACGGCAGATCAACAGGGTGTGGTGGATCACGTTTTCCAGCTCGCGAATATTGCCCGGCCAGCTGTAGCTCTTGAGCTTGTGCTCGGCCTCGCGGCTGATGGTGATCGGGCCGTAACCCAAGCGCTGGCTGTAGGCTTCGATGAAGTGGCGAGTCAGCGGCAGGATGTCGCCGGGGCGTTCGCGCAACGGGCTGAGTTCCAAGCTGACCACGTCGAGGCGGTAGTAGAGGTCTTCGCGGAAATGCCCGGCGTTGATGGCTTTTTCCAGCTGTACGTTGGTGGCGGCCAGTACGCGTACATCAATTGGAATACTCTTACGCGAACCCAGGCGCACCACTTCGCGCTCTTGCAATACGCGCAGCAGTTTGACCTGGATCGCCATCGGCAAATCGCCAATCTCATCGAGGAACAAGGTGCCGCCGTCGGCCTCTTCGAACCAGCCGGCCTTGGCGCTGAGGGCGCCGGTAAACGCGCCTTTTTCATGGCCGAACAGTTCAGCTTCCACCAGGGATTCAGAGAACGCGCCGCAGTTGACCGCCACAAACGGCCGGTTGCGCCGTGCACTGAGGTTATGGATGTGGCGCGCCACCAGCTCTTTACCGGTGCCGGTTTCGCCGATGATCAGCACGCTGGCTTCGCTGGGCGCCACTTGCTGGATGTGGTCGAGCAGCGCCTGGGATTTGGGGTCTTCGAAGACCTGGGCCGTAGCGCGGATCGAGGTCGCGAGGGCGGGCGAGGGCGGTAGGGTTAACAGCTGCATGGGCACCTCTCTTAGGAGTAGAACGTTGGAATCGGCAGGGACTGGTTCAAGGCCCAGTCCCCCAGTTCGTGGAGTTTGTAGTCCACCGGATCATGCAAGGTTTGCGTGCGCAGGTTGCGCCAGTGGCGATCCAGGCGCAGCGAGGCGTGGGTGGACCGCGCGCCGGTGACTTCAAACAGGCGGCTGCACAAATCCAGGCCTTGGCGGGTGGCGGCGACCTTAGCGATGGCAATCGCAATCGCCAATTGGCCGCGCTCGTGTTCGTTCAGGTTGGGGCCTTTGGCCCAGGCCTGGTCGAGCAGCTCGGCGGCGCGTTCCACCAGCAGGCGCACGCCTTCCAGCGCGACCCAGAACTCGCCGTAGTGGTGCAGCACGTAAGGGTCCTGGCGCACGTCGACGGCCGAGGATTTATGCCACGAACGGGTTTCGGTCAGGGTGTAATTGCGTGCTTCTTCAAAGGCGCCTTCGGCAATCCCGAGAAACATATGCGTGAACGTCAGTTGCGCGATCAGTGGGCGCAGGCAGGCGAAGGGCGTACTCAGCGGGCCTGGGTCGAGGAGCAATTCCGATTCCTCGACGCGCACCCGTTCAAAGCTGGCGCTGCCGCTGTCGGTCTGGCGTTGGCCGATGTTGTTCCAGTCGTTGTGCAAGGTGATGCCGCTGCGCCCGCTGGGAATGGCCGCGATCAGCAGTTTGCCGCCGGCGTTCTCATCCACCGCCGAGGCAATGAGCATTTCCGAGTCGCTGGCGCCGGAACAGAAGCTTTTTTTGCCGGAGAACTCACGCCAGCCGCCGAAATCCTTGACCACCGTACGGGTGTCCAGCGGGTTGAGGGCGTTGCCCCAGAACCAGTTTTTACGCGCGGTCTGTTCGAACCAGGGTTGCCATTGGTCCGGGCGCGCAAACAAGCGCACGGTGGCGAGCATCAAGTGGTGGAAGCCGAAGACATGGGCGATGGAGCTGTCGACCTTGGCGAATTCGCGCACGATGCCCAGGGTTTCGCTCCAGCGCGCGCCGAGGCCGCCGTATTGGGTGGGAATGCTCAGGGCCAGCAGGCCGCTGTGGCGCAGGGCGTCACGTTCGGCTTTGGGTGTACCGCCACGCTCGTCGCGCTCGACGGCAGTGAGGGCGAACTCGGCGGCCAGCAGTTTGGCGGTTTGCAGCGGCGAGGGCAGGACGCTGTGGGGTTTGGCTGTCACACGGTGTTCCTCAATGTCTATTTGGCAATGAAGCCCAAATGTGGGAGCTGGCTTGTCGAGTCGTCGCACCGCAGCGATGGCTCGCTGGCAAGCCCGGCTCCCACAGAAAAGCAGTTCCCACATAAAGCAGGCTTCACTGCACTCAGGCCTTCGTTTTTGGCAGCACATCATTGGCAATCATTTCGCCAAACGGGCCGGTGAGGTTGGTGATGCCGCGCCCGGCGAGGCTCGCGTAGGGTTCCGGCAGCAGCGGGAACACCAGTTCGGCAAAGCGATAGGCTTCTTCCAGGTGCGGGTAGCCGGAGAAGATGAAGCTCTCGATACCCAGGTCGGCGTATTCCTTGATGCGCTCGGCCACTTGCTGTGGGTTGCCTACCAATGCGGTGCCGGCGCCGCCGCGTACCAGGCCGACGCCGGCCCACAGGTTGGGGGCGATTTCCAGGTTGTCGCGGCGCCCGTCATGCAAGGCCGCCATGCGGCGCTGGCCTTCGGAGTCAAAGCGCGAGAAGGATTTTTGCGCGGCGGCGATGGTGTCGTCGCTGATGTGTTCGATCAGTTTGTCGGCGGCTTTCCAGGCGTCTTCTTCGGTTTCGCGCACGATCACGTGCAGGCGAATGCCGAACTTCACGGTGCGGCCGTGGCGTGCGGCGCGTTCACGTACATCCGCGAGCTTTTCCGCGACGGCGGCGGGCGGCTCGCCCCAGGTCAGGTACACGTCGACCTGCTCTGCGGCCAGGTCGTGGGCGGCGTCGGAAGAACCGCCGAAGTACAGTGGCGGATACGGCTTCTGCACCGGTGGGTAAAGGGCCTTGGCGTTCTGCACGCGCAGGTGTTTGCCTTCAAAATCTACCGATTCGCCCTGCAACACGCGGCGCCAGATCTGCAGGAATTCGTCGGAGACTTCGTAGCGTTCGCTGTGGTCGAGGAAACTGCCGTCGCCACGGTTTTCGTCGGGGTCGCCGCCGGTCACCACGTTGATCAGCAAGCGGCCGTTAGATAATCGGTCCAGTGTCGCAGCCATGCGCGCGGAGACGGTGGGCGAGATGATGCCCGGGCGAATGGCGACCAGGTAACGCAAACGTTCGGTCAGCGGCACCAACGCCGAGGCGATCACCCAGGAGTCTTCGCACGAACGCCCGGTAGGAATCAGCACGCCGTAGTAACCGAGGTTGTCCGCCGCTTGCGCGACTTGCTTCAGATAATTGAGGGTGACCGGGCGCGCGCCTTGGGTGGTGCCCAGGTAATGCCCGTCGCCATGCGTCGGCAGAAACCAAAAAACATCCATGACAAATCCTTAAGCGATTTTTAGCAGAGAGGGAGAGTGCGCGGCAAACAAAGGCGCTGCGCGTTCTGCGGCAAGGCGTATACGGCCCTTCAGGGGCTCACTGGTTATTTGGTAGTCGGTGAAGTCGGCTTCGGTGGCGTACTCGCCGATTGGCAAGGTCAGTGCCTGAAAGAAGCTGAACAGCGGCCGCAATTGGTGATCGAGGACCAACGCGTGGCGTTCGCTGCCGCCGGTTGCGGCGAGCAGTACTGGCGTGTTGATCAGCGAATTAAGACCGACCAGATCGAACAGGTGCTTGAGCAGGCCCGGGTAGGAGCCGCGATACACCGGTGCGGCGACGATCAGCAGGTCGGCCTGTTCGATGGCCAACAGTTGCGATTCGACCTGCGCCGGCAGCTCATCACGCGACAGGGCACCGCCCAAGGGCCGGGCAATGTCGCCCAGTTCGATCAATGTGGTCTCGATCGGCAGCAGGGTGGCCAGTTCGGCCAGCACGGCTTGGGTCAGCACCAGGGTACGCGACGGGCGCCAGGTTCCGCCGGACAGGGCAACGACATTCAGGGGACGGGTCATGAACAGTTCCTTTTTCAACAGGGCTACGTAGCGGGTGCAGTGCAAGGTGTTGAGCAAGAGCTGTACCAACGGCTAAAAGCCTTGATTGGCGTGGGCTGCAGGTTCCCTGCTGAAAAGTGAAGCTGTTGGCTGCTTGGTGTTTTGTTGAATGACTGTTGCCTGGGCAACAGTTGCGTGGCGAACAGTGTTGATTCGGCGTGAGGCCATTTATAGAGGGTTACGGTTATTCCGTAAATGAACGTATTTCCATATTTATAGATCTTAAATGAATATCAAGGGTTCGCTATCGCAGGTGTCTGAACGGTTGATAGCGACTATCACGGGCGATGATTTTTAACTGTGAAAGGGCGGGAGTAGCCTGTGTTCATTGACTCGAAACCTCCTTCGCAGGGCCTTCACCATGAACCACTTTCTGGCTGTTTCCTTAATAGTTGTCAGCGCCGTCCTCGCCGGTTGTGCGACTCATCCGTCACCTGAGTCGCGCCCCTACACCGCAGAAGAAACCAAGCAGCTTGCCTTGGAGGCGCTGAGCCGTCGCGGGCTGTCATTTGATGAATACCAACAGCAGCGTGCCGCACTGACGGGCCAGCCACACAAGCCCTTCGGCTTTGATCACCATGGCGAAATGAACGCCGAACGCAGTGTGGCCCTGCAGGGTCGTCCCAGTTGAGCCCGCGCTCAGCGGCAAAAAGCCCGAGGATTCCCTTAAGGAACCTCGGGCTTTTTGTTTGCCATGGGGCTACTTCAGCCTGTTAAGCTGAATTTCAGGAGCGTTCCTACGCACATTTAAATAAAGTGGTCCTTCTTTAATGGCATTCGATCGGTTAAACCTGACGACCTCTGTTCCGGTTGATGCCCCTGAGACGTTGCTCTCGGGAATACGCTCTGCGAGTCTTAAACGTCATGAATAAACGTCCGTTGTATTTCGACTACGCTGCCACCACGCCGGTGGATGAGCGGGTCATCCAAGTGATGGTCGAGTGTCTGGGCTTCAATGCCAATTTTGGTAATCCTGCATCCAGTTCCCATGCGTTCGGCCAAGCGGCCCGGCAAACGGTTGAACAGGCGCGGCGCCAGGTCGCCGAGTTGGTTGGGGCCAGCCCTGAGCAGATCGTCTGGACTTCCGGTGCGACTGAATCCAACAACCTTGCGATCAAGGGCGTGGCCCAGGCGCGTGGAGTGGCGGGCGGGCACATCATTACCAGCCAGATCGAGCATAAAGCCACGCTGGATACCGCACGGCAGTTGCAGGAAGCCGGGGTGGCCGTGACCTACCTGGTGCCGGACGCCGATGGGTTGATCAGCGCCGAGGCTGTGAGTGAAGCCTTGCGTGAGGACACCTTTCTGGTGTCGTTGATGCTGGTGAATAACGAACTGGGCACCTTGAACGACATTCCTGGCATCGGCGCGCGGGTGCGTGAACACGGCGCGTTGTTGCATGTGGACGCGGCGCAAGGTGCCGGCAAAGTGGCTATCAACCTGGCTGAATGGCCGGTGGACTTGATGTCGTTTTCCGCGCACAAGCTGTATGGCCCCAAGGGTATCGGCGCGCTGTATGTCGGCCCGCGGGCACAGCAGAAAGTCTTGGCGCAGATTCATGGCGGCGGCCACGAGGGCGGCTTGCGCTCCGGCACACTGGCGACGCACCAGATTGCAGGCATGGGCACTGCGTTCGCTCTGGCAGCGGCGTCTTTCGCTGAAGAAAAGGCCGCGATCGTCGCCTTGCGTCAGCGTCTGCTCGATCAGTTGGAATCGGTGGCGGGTGTGCGCCTCAATGGCAGCGCCACGCAGCGTATCCCGCATACTCTCAGCCTGACGTTCAGTGAAGGTGAATTCAATTCGGCCGCGCTGAGTGCAGGCATCGCTTTCTCGGCGACCTCGGCGTGCAACTCGGCGAGCAATGCGCCGTCCCACGTGCTTCTGGCCCTGGGCCATGACGCGCGCAGCGCGGGGCGTACCATTCGCTTGAGCCTGGGCCGATTTACCACCGAACAGGACATCGACCAAGCGGTGCAATTAATCAAGGCTGCCCTCGCCAGTGCACCGGCGTTCTGGGCGGTCTGATTTAACATTCGCAACCCATAACAATTATTAGTGGTTAGCAGGAGACACAATGAGTACGCAGCCTTTGACCCATGGAACGGTTCCCCAGCGCCTGGCGCATACCCGTGAACTGATGCGCCGCGAGGGCATCCACGCCCTGCTGGTGCCCTCGGCCGACCCGCACTTGTCCGAGTACTTGCCGGGTTACTGGCAGGGGCGACAATGGTTGTCGGGGTTCCATGGTTCAGTGGGCACATTGATTGTCACCGCAGATTTCGCCGGTGTGTGGGCCGATAGCCGTTATTGGGAACAGGCGACCAAGGAACTCAAGGGCAGTGGTATCGAGTTGGTGAAGTTGCAGCCCGGCCAACCCGGCCCGCTGGAATGGCTGGCCGAGCAAACCCCGGAAGGCGCCGTGGTGGCGGTGGACGGCGCGGTCATGGCCGTGGCCTCGGCGCGTACTTTGGGCGGCAAGCTGGCAGAGCGCGGCGCGCGTTTGCGTACCGATATCGATGTGCTCAATGAAGTCTGGCAAGACCGCCCGGCATTGCCGAACCAGCCGATCTATCAACACTTGCCGCCGCAGGCCACCGTCAGCCGTGGCGAGAAACTCGCCACGCTGCGCGCCAGTTTGAAAGAGAAGGGCGCCGACTGGCACTTCATCGCCACCCTGGATGACATCGCCTGGTTGTTCAACCTGCGTGGCGGCGATGTGTCGTTCAACCCGGTGTTTGTCTCGTTTGCCTTGATCAACCAGCAGCAGGCCACTTTGTTTGTGGCGCCGAGTAAGGTCGATGCCGAGTTGCGTACGGTGCTGGAGCAAGACGGTGTAACCCTGCGCGACTACAGCGAAGTGGCGGATGCGCTGCGTGCCGTGCCGAAGGGCGCGAGCCTGCAAGTCGACCCGGCGCGGGTGACGGCCGGTTTGCTGGAAAACCTCGATGCCGGCGTCAAGCTGGTCGAAGGGTTGAACCCGACCACCCTGGCCAAATCGCGCAAGAGCCTGGCGGACGCCGAGCATATCCGCCAAGCCATGGAGCAGGATGGCGCGGCGTTGTGCGAATTCTTCGCTTGGCTGGACAGTGCGCTGGGCCGTGAGCGCATCACCGAGCTGACCATTGATGAACACCTGACGGCCGCGCGTACCCGTCGTCCGGGTTATGTGTCGCTGAGTTTCAATACAATTGCTGCATTCAACGCCAACGGCGCGATGCCGCACTACCACGCCACCGAAGAAGAGCACGCGCTGATCGAAGGCGATGGCTTGCTGCTGATCGACTCGGGCGGCCAGTACCTGGGCGGCACCACGGACATCACGCGGATGGTGCCGATCGGCGCGCCGAGCGAAGAGCAGAAGCGCGACTGCACGCGTGTGCTTAAGGGCGTGATTGCTCTGTCGCGCGCGCACTTCCCCAAGGGCATTCTGTCGCCGCTGCTGGACGCCATTGCGCGTGCGCCGATCTGGGCTGAAGGCGTGGACTACGGCCATGGTACCGGTCACGGTGTAGGTTATTTCTTGAATGTGCACGAAGGCCCACAGGTGATCGCTTATCAGGCCGCCATTACGCCGCAAACGGCTATGCAGCCAGGCATGATTACGTCGATTGAGCCGGGTACTTATCGCCCAGGCCGTTGGGGGGTGCGCATCGAGAACCTGGTGTTGAACCGTGAAGCGGGCAAGACCGAGTTTGGTGAGTTCCTTAAGTTTGAAACCCTGACCTTGTGCCCAATCGATACCCGTTGCCTGGAACCGTCGCTGCTGACGGCGGACGAGCGCGAGTGGTTCAACGCCTACCACGCTGAGGTCCGAGAGCGTTTGAGCCCGTTGCTCAGCGGTGCCGCGCTGGAATGGTTGCAGGTGCGTACTGCGGCTATTTGATCGGCTGCAGTTCGGGGGGGGCCGGCGGTATCAGGATTGCGTTGGCCGACCTCTAGCTGAGGGCTTCGCGCACAAAATCCAGACGGTCCTGACCGAAGAACAGCTGGTTGCCTACAAACATACTGGGCGCACCGAACACGCCGCGTTGAATGGCTTGTTCGGTGGTGTCCTTGAGTGCAGCTTTTACGCTTTCGTCATTCGCCAGGCCCAGCACCTCTTCGGGGTTAAAGCCCGCTTCGGTCAGCACCGAGGCCACGACAGCAGGATCGCCCAAGTGGCGACTTTCGACCCATAGGGCGCGGAACAGGCAGTCGATGATGTCTTGGAAACGCTCGGGTTGGCGCATTTGGATGCCAGTCACCGCACGCATCAGTACCAGGGTGTTGATGGGGAAGTGCGGGTTGAACTTGAGCGTCACGTTGTAGCGTTGGGCGTATCGCGCCAGGTCATTAAACATGTAACGACCTTTGGCAGGGATGGTGATCGGTGAGGCATTGCCGGTGGCTTTGAATACGCCGCCCAACAGCATTGGTTGATAAACCAGCTGTGTGCCGGTTTCGGCACACAGGGCGGGGAGTTGGGTGTACGCCAGGTAAGTGGCGGGGCTGCCGAGGTCAAAGAAGAATTCCAGGGTTTTACTCATGGTCGAGGCTCGCTGCTTATTGTTATGGAGGCGTGCTTACCAGGGTTCATTCCAGGGGCGCAGGTCCAGCTCGAAGGTCCAGGCGTCGCGGGGCTGGGTGTGCAGGTACCAATAGTTGTCGGCGATGTGTTCGGGATTGAGGATGCCGTCCTGATCTTTCTGGGCGTATTTTTGTGGGAAATTGTCGCGAATGAAGTCCGTGTCGATGGCACCGTCGATCACCACATGGGCGACGTGGATATTCATGGGCCCGAGTTCTCGCGCCATGCTTTGCGCGAGCGCTCGGATGCCGTGCTTGGCGCCGGCGAAGGCAGCAAAACCTGCACTACCGCGCAAGCCTGCTGTCGCACCCGTGAACAAGAGGGTGCCACGGTTGCGCGTGACCATCCGTTTGGCCACTTCGCGCGCGTTCAGGAAGCCGGAGAAGCAGGCCATCTCCCATATCTTGAAGTACTTGCGCGCTGTTTCTTCGAGGATGCTGCACGGCACATTGGCGCCGATGTTGAAGACGAATGCTTCGATGGGGCCTAGTTCGGTTTCGATCTGCTCGATCAGCGCGATGACGTCGTCTTCTTTGCGCGCATCGCAGGCAAAGCCATGAGCTTGGCCACCCGCTGCCTGGATGCTGTCCACCAAGGGCTGCAGCTTGTCGGCGCTGCGGCGGGTGACGCAGGCTATGTAACCCTCGCGGGCGAAGCGCTTGGCGATGGCGCCGCCGGTGGCGTCACCGGCACCCACTACCAGTACGATTTTCGGGTTGTCTGTCATGGTAACTCCGTTGCTCAGTCGTCGAGCAGGAGTGTAGACGCAGCGTCGAAAATGGCCGGGGCGATGTCAGAAATTTTAGAAGGGGGAGCAGTCGCAATTGACTGCTCGGGCGGTCATTTACAGATGACGATCATGCTGCGGCTGGTATAGCCGGCAGGGTTGAGGCCGAAAGGGTAGTCGCCAGGTTCTTCGGAGTTGTCACCCGACTTGGCGATAACCCGGTAGCCCTTGGCACCACATGAATTGGTTGCACTGGTGTAGCACTGGTCCCAGGAGGAGGACAGCCCGGAACAGTTGATATGCAGCCCTTTTTTGCCCCGTTTCACTTCTGTTTTGGTGGTCGCTGCACAGCCAGCAATGCCTACGACCAATAACAGTATCAAAATTCGCTTCATTCCCGTCCTTAATAGCCGCTTCGCAAAAAGGCGCTAGGCAGGCTTTACTCGCTCTCGATTGTAGCGTTCAGGCGTCCTTGTCGAAACTCTCCATGAATGACATTCGTTTGCGACTTAAACATGGCCTAAATGAGCGGCAAATACTAGAGCTACCTTTAAAGATGATCAGTCCGCCGGCACCAAGGGTTTGGATTCGTTGCGCATCGTCAGTGTGGCGCCTACTGAGGCCAAAATAATGCACGCGATGGCCAGCCATTGTGCCAGGGACAAATGTTCCTGCAGGAAGAACAGACCGGAAAGCGCGCCGAATGCGGGTTCGATACTCATCAGGGTGCCGAAGGTGCGGGCAGGAAGGCGAGTGAGCGCGACCATTTCCAGGGTGTAGGGCAAGGCCGTGGAGAGAATGGCGACACCAATCGCCACGGGGATCAATGCGGGCGTGAGTAGAGCGGAGCCAGCATGCACGATGCCGATGGGGGCGACAAACAAAGCGGCGATCATTACACCGAGAGCCGCAGTTTGGACGCCATTGTCATTGCCGGCCTTCTGACCGAACAGGATGTACAACGCCCAGCAAACACCGGCACCCAGTGCGTAGGCTGCACCGGTCAAGTCGATGCCGCTGTTGGCTTCCCCAATTGGGATTAATAAAAGAAGGCCAGCGATTGCGAGGCCAATCCACAGAAAGTCCACTGCTCGGCGCGAAGCGTAGATAGCAACGGCGAGTGGGCCTGTGAATTCGAGCGCTACCGCGATGCCCAGTGGCACTGTGCGCAAGGACATATAGAAGAGAAAGTTCATACCGCCCAGTGCCATGCCATAGATGACGACGGTGCGCAGGGACTTGGCCGTCAGCTTGGCGCGCCAGGGGCGTAACAGAAGCAGCATAATCGCACTGGCGAAAATCAGTCGCAGGGTCGTGGTGCCCTGTGCGCCGACGATGGGGAACATGCTCTTGGCCAGCGAAGCGCCCGACTGGATAGAGGCCATGGCGATCAACAGCAGGCCGACAGGAAACAATGCCGAGGCCAGGCTGCGGGGTGGGGTGCTCATTGGGGGTGTTCGTCCGAAGTCATAGTAGAGAAGAAGCAGAAGGCCTATGATGCTTAACAGTTGAGTTTTGAGCAATATATTGCTCAGCTGGCTCTGTTTGACTCTCTATATAGAAGGGATGTGTAGGTTTTCTGACTGTTTGATAGGAAATCCAAATTAAGGGTTGACGGCAGATTCTGGAAGTCTATAATTCGCCCCACTTCCGGCGCAGTCGAAACGGAAAACTCCTTGGTAAACAAAGAGTTATGAAGAATTCGACAGCGGCTTGCTTCAGTTCATCGAAGCCCAGAAGGAGTTGGTAGAGCAGTGTTGTTTGGCTCTATTAACGTTTCGATCTTCTCGGTCGAAAGCGGAGAAAAAGAGGTGTTGACAGCAGCGTGTAACGCTGTAGAATTCGCCTCCCGCTAACGAGAGATCGGAGGCGCAAGTGGTTGAAGTTGTTGAAGAAATCTTCGAAGACTTCTGAAAATAATCACTTGACAGTAAATGAGGCTGCTGTAGAATGCGCGCCTCGGTTGAGACGAAAGATCTTAACCAACCGCTCTTTAACAACTGAATCAAGCAATTCGTGTGGGTGCTTGTGGAGTCAGACTGATAGTCAACAAGATTATCAGCATCACAAGTTGCTCCGCGAGAAATCAAAGATGTAACCAACGATTGCTGAGCCAAGTTTAGGGTTTCTTAAAAACCCAAAGATGTTTGAACTGAAGAGTTTGATCATGGCTCAGATTGAACGCTGGCGGCAGGCCTAACACATGCAAGTCGAGCGGTAGAGAGAAGCTTGCTTCTCTTGAGAGCGGCGGACGGGTGAGTAATGCCTAGGAATCTGCCTGGTAGTGGGGGATAACGTTCGGAAACGGACGCTAATACCGCATACGTCCTACGGGAGAAAGCAGGGGACCTTCGGGCCTTGCGCTATCAGATGAGCCTAGGTCGGATTAGCTAGTTGGTGAGGTAATGGCTCACCAAGGCTACGATCCGTAACTGGTCTGAGAGGATGATCAGTCACACTGGAACTGAGACACGGTCCAGACTCCTACGGGAGGCAGCAGTGGGGAATATTGGACAATGGGCGAAAGCCTGATCCAGCCATGCCGCGTGTGTGAAGAAGGTCTTCGGATTGTAAAGCACTTTAAGTTGGGAGGAAGAGCAGTTATTGTTTTGACGTTACCGACAGAATAAGCACCGGCTAACTCTGTGCCAGCAGCCGCGGTAATACAGAGGGTGCAAGCGTTAATCGGAATTACTGGGCGTAAAGCGCGCGTAGGTGGTTTGTTAAGTTGGATGTGAAATCCCCGGGCTCAACCTGGGAACTGCATTCAAAACTGACTGACTAGAGTATGGTAGAGGGTGGTGGAATTTCCTGTGTAGCGGTGAAATGCGTAGATATAGGAAGGAACACCAGTGGCGAAGGCGACCACCTGGACAATACTGACACTGAGGTGCGAAAGCGTGGGGAGCAAACAGGATTAGATACCCTGGTAGTCCACGCCGTAAACGATGTCAACTAGCCGTTGGGAGCCTTGAGCTCTTAGTGGCGCAGCTAACGCATTAAGTTGACCGCCTGGGGAGTACGGCCGCAAGGTTAAAACTCAAATGAATTGACGGGGGCCCGCACAAGCGGTGGAGCATGTGGTTTAATTCGAAGCAACGCGAAGAACCTTACCAGGCCTTGACATCCAATGAACTTTCTAGAGATAGATTGGTGCCTTCGGGAACATTGAGACAGGTGCTGCATGGCTGTCGTCAGCTCGTGTCGTGAGATGTTGGGTTAAGTCCCGTAACGAGCGCAACCCTTGTCCTTAGTTACCAGCACGTAATGGTGGGCACTCTAAGGAGACTGCCGGTGACAAACCGGAGGAAGGTGGGGATGACGTCAAGTCATCATGGCCCTTACGGCCTGGGCTACACACGTGCTACAATGGTCGGTACAGAGGGTTGCCAAGCCGCGAGGTGGAGCTAATCCCAAAAACCGATCGTAGTCCGGATCGCAGTCTGCAACTCGACTGCGTGAAGTCGGAATCGCTAGTAATCGCGAATCAGAATGTCGCGGTGAATACGTTCCCGGGCCTTGTACACACCGCCCGTCACACCATGGGAGTGGGTTGCACCAGAAGTAGCTAGTCTAACCTTCGGGAGGACGGTTACCACGGTGTGATTCATGACTGGGGTGAAGTCGTAACAAGGTAGCCGTAGGGGAACCTGCGGCTGGATCACCTCCTTAATCGACGACATCAGCTGCTCCATAAGTTCCCACACGAATTGCTTGATTCATTGAAGAAGACGATAAGAAGCAGCCCGAAATTGGGTCTGTAGCTCAGTTGGTTAGAGCGCACCCCTGATAAGGGTGAGGTCGGCAGTTCGAATCTGCCCAGACCCACCAATTTTGTGTGGGAAACGCCTGTAGAAATACGGGGCCATAGCTCAGCTGGGAGAGCGCCTGCCTTGCACGCAGGAGGTCAACGGTTCGATCCCGTTTGGCTCCACCACTACTGCTTCTGAAAGTTTTGAAAGCTTAGAAATGAGCATTCCATCGATGGTGAATGTTGATTTCTAGTCTTTGATTAGATCGTTCTTTAAAAATTTGGGTATGTGATAGAAAGATAGACTGAACGTTACTTTCACTGGTAACGGATCAGGCTAAGGTAAAATTTGTGAGTTACTCGTAATTGAGTATTATCGAATTTTCGGCGAATGTTGTCTTCACAGTATAACCAGATTGCTTGGGGTTATATGGTCAAGTGAAGAAGCGCATACGGTGGATGCCTTGGCAGTCAGAGGCGATGAAAGACGTGGTAGCCTGCGAAAAGCTTCGGGGAGTCGGCAAACAGACTTTGATCCGGAGATGTCTGAATGGGGGAACCCAGCCATCATAAGATGGTTATCTTACGCTGAATACATAGGCGTAAGAGGCGAACCAGGGGAACTGAAACATCTAAGTACCCTGAGGAAAAGAAATCAACCGAGATTCCCTTAGTAGTGGCGAGCGAACGGGGACTAGCCCTTAAGTGGCTTTGAGATTAGCGGAACGCTCTGGAAAGTGCGGCCATAGTGGGTGATAGCCCTGTACGCGAAAATCTCTTAGTCATGAAATCGAGTAGGACGGAGCACGAGAAACTTTGTCTGAATATGGGGGGACCATCCTCCAAGGCTAAATACTACTGACTGACCGATAGTGAACTAGTACCGTGAGGGAAAGGCGAAAAGAACCCCGGAGAGGGGAGTGAAATAGATCCTGAAACCGTATGCGTACAAGCAGTGGGAGCCCACTTTGTTGGGTGACTGCGTACCTTTTGTATAATGGGTCAGCGACTTATTTTCAGTGGCGAGCTTAACCGAATAGGGGAGGCGTAGCGAAAGCGAGTCTTAATAGGGCGTCTAGTCGCTGGGAATAGACCCGAAACCGGGCGATCTATCCATGGGCAGGTTGAAGGTTGGGTAACACTAACTGGAGGACCGAACCGACTACCGTTGAAAAGTTAGCGGATGACCTGTGGATCGGAGTGAAAGGCTAATCAAGCTCGGAGATAGCTGGTTCTCCTCGAAAGCTATTTAGGTAGCGCCTCATGTATCACTGTAGGGGGTAGAGCACTGTTTCGGCTAGGGGGTCATCCCGACTTACCAAACCGATGCAAACTCCGAATACCTACAAGTGCCGAGCATGGGAGACACACGGCGGGTGCTAACGTCCGTCGTGAAAAGGGAAACAACCCAGACCGTCAGCTAAGGTCCCAAAGTTATGGTTAAGTGGGAAACGATGTGGGAAGGCTTAGACAGCTAGGAGGTTGGCTTAGAAGCAGCCACCCTTTAAAGAAAGCGTAATAGCTCACTAGTCGAGTCGGCCTGCGCGGAAGATGTAACGGGGCTCAAACCATACACCGAAGCTACGGGTATCACTTAGGTGATGCGGTAGAGGAGCGTTCTGTAAGCCTGTGAAGGTGAGTTGAGAAGCTTGCTGGAGGTATCAGAAGTGCGAATGCTGACATGAGTAACGACAATGGGTGTGAAAAACACCCACGCCGAAAGACCAAGGTTTCCTGCGCAACGTTAATCGACGCAGGGTTAGTCGGTCCCTAAGGCGAGGCTGAAAAGCGTAGTCGATGGAAAACAGGTTAATATTCCTGTACTTCTGGTTATTGCGATGGAGGGACGGAGAAGGCTAGGCCAGCTTGGCGTTGGTTGTCCAAGTTTAAGGTGGTAGGCTGGAATCTTAGGTAAATCCGGGATTCTAAGGCCGAGAGCTGATGACGAGTTAACTTTTAGTTAACGAAGTGGTTGATGCCATGCTTCCAAGAAAAGCTTCTAAGCTTCAGGTAACCAGGAACCGTACCCCAAACCGACACAGGTGGTTGGGTAGAGAATACCAAGGCGCTTGAGAGAACTCGGGTGAAGGAACTAGGCAAAATGGCACCGTAACTTCGGGAGAAGGTGCGCCGGTGAGGGTGAAGGACTTGCTCCGTAAGCTCATGCCGGTCGAAGATACCAGGCCGCTGCGACTGTTTATTAAAAACACAGCACTCTGCAAACACGAAAGTGGACGTATAGGGTGTGACGCCTGCCCGGTGCCGGAAGGTTAATTGATGGGGTTAGCTAACGCGAAGCTCTTGATCGAAGCCCCGGTAAACGGCGGCCGTAACTATAACGGTCCTAAGGTAGCGAAATTCCTTGTCGGGTAAGTTCCGACCTGCACGAATGGCGTAACGATGGCGGCGCTGTCTCCACCCGAGACTCAGTGAAATTGAAATCGCTGTGAAGATGCAGTGTATCCGCGGCTAGACGGAAAGACCCCGTGAACCTTTACTATAGCTTTGCACTGGACTTTGAATTTGCTTGTGTAGGATAGGTGGGAGGCTTTGAAGCGTGGACGCCAGTTCGCGTGGAGCCAACCTTGAAATACCACCCTGGCAACTTTGAGGTTCTAACTCAGGTCCGTTATCCGGATCGAGGACAGTGTATGGTGGGTAGTTTGACTGGGGCGGTCTCCTCCTAAAGAGTAACGGAGGAGTACGAAGGTGCGCTCAGACCGGTCGGAAATCGGTCGTAGAGTATAAAGGCAAAAGCGCGCTTGACTGCGAGACAGACACGTCGAGCAGGTACGAAAGTAGGTCTTAGTGATCCGGTGGTTCTGTATGGAAGGGCCATCGCTCAACGGATAAAAGGTACTCCGGGGATAACAGGCTGATACCGCCCAAGAGTTCATATCGACGGCGGTGTTTGGCACCTCGATGTCGGCTCATCACATCCTGGGGCTGAAGCCGGTCCCAAGGGTATGGCTGTTCGCCATTTAAAGTGGTACGCGAGCTGGGTTTAGAACGTCGTGAGACAGTTCGGTCCCTATCTGCCGTGGACGTTTGAGATTTGAGAGGGGCTGCTCCTAGTACGAGAGGACCGGAGTGGACGAACCTCTGGTGTTCCGGTTGTCACGCCAGTGGCATTGCCGGGTAGCTATGTTCGGAATAGATAACCGCTGAAAGCATCTAAGCGGGAAACTAGCCTCAAGATGAGATCTCACTGGGACCTTGAGTCCCCTGAAGGGCCGTCGAAGACTACGACGTTGATAGGTTGGGTGTGTAAGCGCTGTGAGGCGTTGAGCTAACCAATACTAATTGCCCGTGAGGCTTGACCATATAACACCCAAGCAATTTGACTACTTCGGACTTGGAAACAAGTAGAAGCATCAGATTGCGGTGTGTGAAGACGATAGAACCGAAAGTTCGATCTCACAAAACACCGAAAGCTATCACATACCCAATTTGCTGAAGCGAGGCCATAAGGTCACGACTCAGTACCCGAATTTCTTGACGACCATAGAGCATTGGAACCACCTGATCCCATCCCGAACTCAGCAGTGAAACGATGCATCGCCGATGGTAGTGTGGGGTTTCCCCATGTGAGAGTAGGTCATCGTCAAGATTAAATTCCAGAACCCCTGTTTGCTAACGCAAACAGGGGTTTTGTTTTGGGCGGTCGAAAACTGTAGCAACCTATGGACCATCGCTTAATGCGGCCCGCCTCGTTTGCAGCTTGCGGTCGCCTTCAATGCTAAAGTCCATGCCTCGATTTTGCTTTTCCCAAGGAAGCCGTTATGCCGGATGCGACGTCCCTCAGCGCTGGATTCATGGTGGTTCACGGCAACCGACGACTTTGTTTTGGGCGGTCGGAAAGTGTAAAAGAAGTCATGCTCGCGAGTAATCTCAATGTTAACGCGCGTATCTGACACGCTCTAGCGCCTAAGCCCTTAGGGAGGAAGCGCTGGGGCTGGGGCCATCGCCAACGACACACCCTACGGTCTCCAGGCCCACATTTTTTCCTCGGGCCTAGGGACTGTAAAGAGCCCATACCCTTGCCGAGAGTATGGCACTTTCGATCTGGAGGCCTTTCAGCAGGCAAAATCGGTCCTGGCCTGACAAAACAGCATGCCGTTGGGGAAATCGATGCAAAGTGTTTCTGCATTTTTGGTATGGTGCAGCACATTTTCACAAGGATTGATCTTTCATTCGCAGGACGCGGCGTCGACCTTCTTCAACGAGATGCTGTAGAAATGCCTGAACCGATACCGATCAAGGATCACGAAAAAGAAAACCGCCTGGTCAACAAGCGCCTGCTCGCCTGTGCGCTGTTGGTCATCGGCATCACCTGTGCCCTGGTGGGCCGCATGTATTTCCTGCAAGTGGTGCAGTACGACTATCACTCGACCATTTCCGAAAACAACCGGGTCCACGTCCTGCCGATTACGCCCACCCGCGGGCTGATCTATGACCGTAACGGCGTGGTGCTGGCCGACAACCGTCCCAGCTACAACCTGACGATCACCCGCGAACGTACCACCGACCTCAAGGGTGAACTGGACGCCATCGTCAATCTGTTGCACTTGCCCGCCGAAGACCGCGCCGTATTCGACAAGGCGCTGAAACAGGCGCGCCATCCTTTCGTGCCCGTCACGTTGTTCTACGAATTGACCGAAGAACAGATCGCCGTATTGGCTGTTAACGAATTCCGCCTGCCCGGGGTGGACGTTGAACCGCAGTTCGTTCGCCATTACCCGTTGGGCGCGCACTTTGCGCATTCAATCGGCTATGTCGGCCGAATCAACGAAAAAGAATCCAAAGCCCTCGACTCCGTGGAGTACCGCGGTACCCAGTCCATCGGCAAAACCGGTATCGAGCGCTTCTACGAGTCCGAACTGCACGGCCACGTGGGTTATGAAGAGGTCGAGACCAACGCCCAAGGCCGTGTGCTGCGGGTGCTTAAGCACACCGACCCGATCCCCGGTAAAAACATCGTTCTGAGCCTGGACGTCAAACTGCAGGAAGCCGCGGAAGAGGCCTTGGGCGATCGGCGCGGTTCGGTGGTTGCCCTCGACCCGCAAACTGGCGAAGTCCTGGCGATGGTCAGCAAGCCGAGCTTTGACCCGAACCTGTTCGTCACCGGCATCAGCTTCAAGGAATATGCCGCGCTGCATGATTCCATCGACCGGCCGCTGTTCAACCGCGTGCTGCGCGGGCTCTACGCGCCCGGTTCGACGATCAAGCCGGAAGTCGCTATCGCCGGCCTCGACAGTGGTGTGGTCACCGCGCAAACCCGCGTGTTCGACCCCGGTTACTACCAGTTGCCCGATTTTGACCACAAATACCGTAACTGGAACCACAGCGGCGACGGCTGGGTGGACATGGACGCCGCCATCATGCGTTCCAACGACACGTATTTTTACGACCTGGCCCACAAGCTGGGCATCGACCGCCTGCACGACTACCTGGCCGAATTCGGCCTCGGCCAGAAAGTCTCCCTCGACATGTTCGAAGAGTCAGCCGGCCTGATGCCTTCCCAGGCCTGGAAGCGCGCGACACGGCGCCAGCCGTGGTTCCCGGGCGAAACCGTGATCCTCGGCATCGGCCAGGGCTACATGCAAGTCACACCGTTGCAGTTAGCCCAGGCCACCGCTTTGATTGCCAACAAAGGCGTGTGGAACCGACCGCACCTGGCCAAGACCATCAATGGCGTGCCGCCAGTGGATGAGAACCCGATGCCCAACGTGGTCCTCAAGGACCCGCGTGATTGGGAGCAGGTTAACCATGGCATGCAGCTGGTGATGCATGACCCGCGTGGTATCGCGCGGGCCGCAGCAGCAGGCGCGCAATACCGCATCGCCGGCAAGAGTGGTACAGCGCAAGTCGTCGCGATCAAGCAGGGTGAGCGTTACAACCGTAACAAGACCCTGGAGCGCCATCGCGACAACGCCTTGTTCGTTGGCTTCGCGCCGGCCGAGCACCCGACAATCGTGATCTCGGTGATGATCGAAAACGGCGAGGCCGGAGGCCGGGTAGCGGGCCCTGTGGTGCGGCAAATCATGGATGCCTGGCTACTCGACCAGGACGGCCACCTGAAGCCGCAATATGCCACGCCGGCCAAAGCCCCGGGCGACCCGCGCGTTTAAATCAGGCCTTCCATTCGTCCCAGTGCTCTACGCCTGCATACGCAAGCCAGGGCACATCATGGGCCGTCCAGATGTGCGCGGTGGGCCGTACGCCCGGATCATTATCCAGCGTCGCCACCCGCACAATCACATGGGGCTGATGCCCTCGCTCCGCCATCAGATGTGAGCCGCAACGCGAGCAGAAATGCCGGAGTTTGCCGGGCGAAGACTCAAACGACGACAGCAGCGCCTCACCCTGCGTCCAGCGAAAATGTTCGCGCATCACCCCAGCCGTGGCCACAAATGCTGCGGCATGCACCTTACGGCAGCTGTCGCAGTGGCAATGGCTGATGGGCATGTCCAGGTTGTCGACTTGGTAGCGCACAGCCTCGCAGAAGCAACTTCCATTCAACGGGTCAGTCATACTCGTATTACCTGATCAGGGATGGGCTCATCATCGCGCAGAACCGACGGTTGCGCATTGGTCGATGTCGCCTACTGTCAATGGAGGAGGTGACTTATGCATGTATTAGATCGCATCGAACGAAAAGTCCTGCTCAACGCTCCACGTAAACAGGTGTGGGAAGCACTCACCGATGCCGAGCAATTCGGCAGTTGGTTCGGCATCGCCCTCGAAGGCAAAACCTTTGCCCCCGGGCAAACCATCGAAGCGCCGATCACCTATAAAGGCTACGAGCATGTGGTGTGGAAGGCCAAGATCGAGCGCATCTTGCCACAAACCTTGTTCTCGTTCTGGTGGCACCCTTACTCGGTCGAAGAAGGTGTCGACTACGACAGCGAAACACCAACCCTGGTGGAATTCACCATCGAAGATCGCGCGCCAGGCATTCTGCTGCGGGTGGTTGAATCCGGTTTTGACGCCGTGCCCGAAGCCCGACGCCAGAAAGCCTTCAAGAAGAATTCCCGTGGCTGGGATGAGCAAATGAGCAACATCGAAACCTATCTGGGCCAGGCCCGTCGCGACTGACCCAAACGGGCATCTTGATGCTGCCCGTTATCAACACGCTCAGTCGTTTGACCGGTTGCGCGCCTGTGTCCAGATCCCCGTCAGCCCGACACTGAGTGTGTGGCTGACGGCACCTACCGTTCAGCCGGTCATCAAGCGGGTGTTGTCTTCCAAGTGGTGAATACGCGAGCCCGTCACCGTGGCGTTGCCGAGATTGTCTGTCAGCGTCCGCGAGGTAAGCCGTCCAGTGGTCGCTTAGGTCATATTAAGCGCGCAGCATGCCGACCGAGTCTTCAATATTGGTGTAACCCCATTTCGGTGCGTAGTGGCTAGCCGCCGATGTCGAGGTGTTCGCCAACCCGCCCATCACTGCTGATGTCCGTGCTGAAACGGCGCAACGGCACATCCAAACGCGCAGACGACTCCGGCGCGAATAATAGTAAGTGTTATTAATGTTCTTCAGCCAATTTGTGAGATTGCGTTCGCCCTGCGCGTTAACGTGCCGCGTTTGCCCGGATGCCGAGTAGAATCACGCCCTGAAAGCGATTCCTGAGGTGCGGTACGGTGGATTTACAGCAGGGTTTTGTCCTGACCCGGCATTGGCGCGACACGGCGGCAGGTACGGAGGTCAGTTTCTGGCTGGCGACCGACCAAGGCCCCCGGTGCGTGCGCTTACCCGCGCAAACCTCGGTGATGTTCATTCCCGAGGCCTATCGCAAGCCGCTGGGTTGGTTGCTCAACGGCGAGCGCGATATCGAGCTGCGCCCGCTGCAGCTGTGCGATTTCCATCACCGCCCGGTATTGGGCCTCTACACCCGCCAGCACCGCCAGTTGATGGACCTGGAAAAACGCCTGCGTGCCGCCGGTGTGGATGTCTACGAAGGCGACGTGCGCCCGCCCGAGCGCTACATGATGGAGCGCTTCATCACCGCCCCGGTGTGGTTCGGCGGCACACCAGACGCCAACGGCAGCCTGATCGACGCGCAGATGAAACCCGCGCCCGACTACCGCCCGCCGCTGAAGCTGGTGTCCCTGGACATCGAGACCACCGCCCAGGGCGATCTGTATTCCATCGCCCTCGAGGGCTGCGGCGAGCGCCAGGTGTACATGCTCGGCCCGCCGAACAAAACCTGTGCGGTGGACTTCAAACTCGACTACTGCGACACCCGCGCGCAACTGCTCGAACGCCTCAACCAATGGCTGGCCACCCATGACCCCGACGCGATCATCGGCTGGAACGTGGTGCAGTTCGACCTGCGCGTGCTCCACGAGCATGCCCAGCGCCTCAACGTGCCGCTGTTGCTGGGCCGTGGCGGTGAAGCCATGGCCTGGCGCGAACACGGCAGCCGCAATCACTACTTCGCGTCTGCAGCGGGGCGCTTGATTATCGACGGCATCGAAGCCCTGCGCTCGGCCACTTGGAGCTTCGAGTCCTTTAGCCTGGAAAACGTCGCGCAAACCCTGCTCGGCGAAGGCAAGGACATCTCCACGCCGTACCAGCGCATGGACGAAATCAACCGCATGTTCGCCGAGGACAAGCCCGCCCTGGCGCGCTACAACCTCAAGGACTGCGAGCTGGTCACGCGGATTTTCGAGAAAACCGAGCTGCTCAAGTTCCTGCTCGAGCGCGCCAGCGTCACCGGGCTGCCGGCCGACCGCAACGGCGGTTCCGTCGCGGCGTTCACCCATTTGTACATGCCGCTGATGCACCGCCAGGGCTTCGTCGCGCCGAACCTGGGCGACAAACCGCCCCAGGCCAGCCCCGGCGGGTTCGTGATGGACTCGCGTCCCGGCCTCTATGAATCGGTGCTGGTGCTCGACTACAAAAGCCTTTACCCGTCGATCATTCGCAGCTTCCTGATCGACCCGGTGGGGCTGATCGAAGGCCTCAAGCACCCCGATGACAGCGAGTCGGTGGAAGGCTTTCGCGGCGCGCGCTTTTCGCGTACCCGGCACTGCCTGCCGTCCATCGTCACCCGCGTTTCCGAAGGGCGCGAAGCCGCCAAGCGTGACCACAACGCGCCATTGTCCCAGGCGCTGAAGATCATCATGAACGCCTTCTACGGCGTGCTCGGTTCCAGCGGTTGCCGGTTCTTCGACACCCGGCTGGCGTCCTCGATCACGATGCGCGGGCATCAGATCATGCGCCAGACCCGCGAGCTGGTGGAGGCCAAGGGGTATGAGGTGATCTACGGCGACACCGACTCCACCTTCGTCTGGCTCGGCAGTGCGCATGCTGCGGATGACGCCAGCCGCATCGGCCGGGAATTGGTGCAGCACGTCAACGACTGGTGGCGCGCGCATTTGCAAGCTGAATACGGCCTGCAAAGCGCCCTGGAACTGCAATACGAAACCCACTTCAGCCGCTTTCTCATGCCGACCATTCGCGGCGCGGAGGAGGGCAGCAAAAAGCGTTACGCCGGCTTGGTCGTGCGCGCTGATGGCAGCGAAGAGATGATCTACAAAGGCCTGGAAACCGTGCGCAGCGACTGGTCGCCCCTGGCCCGGCAATTCCAGCAGGAGCTCTACCAGCGCATCTTCCATCGCCAGCCCCATCAGGACTACGTTCGCGACTACGTGCGCCGCACCTTGAGTGGCGAACTCGACGACTTGCTGATCTACCGCAAACGCCTGCGCCGCCAATTGGACGACTACGAACGCAACGTGCCGCCGCATGTGCGCGCCGCACGCCTGGCCGATGAATACAACGACCGCCTGGGGCGCCCGCGCCAGTACCAGCGCGGTGGCTGGATCAGCTATGTGATCACGGTCAACGGCCCGGAACCGCTGGAAGTGCGGCAGGCGCCGATCGACTACGACCACTACGTCACCCGGCAATTGCAGCCGGTGGCGGATGCGATTTTGCCGTTCGTCAACGACGATTTCGCCACCCTGGTCGGCGGGCAAATGGGCCTGTTCTAAAATGCTTGCCTGGAGGGGATACGAGCCTGCACTCTTGGCCTGATGATGACCACCTTCAGACGGCGCAGCTTCTCATGACTCAGATCACCCTGACCGGCAACACGGTCGAACTCCAGCCACTGCAACGTGAACACGCGGCTGCCTTGGTCGAGGCTGCCGCCGACGGCGAGCTGTGGAACCTCAACGTCACCAATGTGCCCGGCCCCGAGACTGTCGACAAGTACCTCGACATTGCGCTCATCGGCCGTGAGGCCGGCAGCATGATCCCGTTCGCTGTGGTACGTCGCGACAGCGGCCAGGTGGTCGGCAGTACACGCTTCTGGAAGGTGGACAGGGTGAATCGCAAGCTTGAGATCGGCCACACTTTCTTGGCGCAATCCACGCAAAAAACCGCGGTCAACACCGAAGCCAAACTGTTGCTGCTGACCTACGCCTTCGAAGTATTGGAGTGCGTGCGCGTGCAATTCAGCACCGACGAACTCAACGAAAAGTCCCGCGCCGCGATCCTGCGCCTCGGCGCCTTACAAGAAGGCATCGTGCGCCACGAACGCATCATGCCCGACGGGCGCAAGCGCAACTCGGTGCGCTTTAGCATCATCGATTCGGAATGGCCGCAGGTGAAGGCCAACTTGCAGGCCAAACTGCTGCGATAAGGAAGAAACGCCCATGTACACGCTCTACGGCATTGATGAATCCGGCTCTTGCATGATCGAAATCGCCCTACAGCGTTGCGCGGTGCCCTGGCGCCGTATCGACGCCAGTTCCTGGGCGGACGGCGAGGGCAGCGAAGACCTGGCGCGCATCAACCCGCTCAAACAGATTCCCACCCTGGTCACGCCCGATGGCCAGGTGCTGACCGAAAGCGCCGCGATCCTGATCCACCTGGGCCTGGAGTTCCCCGCCTCCCATCTACTCGCCGGCAACCGCGCGCAGATCCTGCGCGGCCTGGTGTACATCGCCGCGAACTGCTACTCGGCCATCGGCATCATCGACTACCCGCAACGCTGGCTGGGCACTGCAGATGAAGCGCTGCAAACGCAATTGACCACCGGTACGCGGCGCTATCTGCATCACGCCTGGGTGGTGTTCGCCCAGCAGTTCGCCGACCAGTTGTTTACCCCGGATACTGTGCCGAATGCACTGGGCATCATGGCCGCAGCGGTGTCGCGCTGGGACGCGGCGCGGGATGTGTTAAACGACCTGGCGCCAGGCTTTGCCCAGACGCTGGCGCAGGTGGATGCCGACCCCCTCGTGGCGCCCGTGTTTGCTCGGCATTGGCCGGAATGGGGCGTCTCCTAATGTTTCTGCAATCAGAAGAAACAATCACCGTTGCACCTGTCCAACCCCTTGCGTAGCGGGCTTCCTGACCTACGCTTCTTAACGAGGTGTAGGAATCATCCTTGAATTTGGCTGTCGCAGACATGAAACTCAAGAACTTGCATGGAATTCAAAGGAGGTGCGCATGCTCATCCGGTCGCTGACCCTGGCTACCTTGATGGCTTTTACGGGGCCGCTGTTGGCCGCGGATGATATCAACCCGCTCAAGCAGGACGTGGGCAAGTCCCGTCCGCTGGTGGTGGTGGAACTTGATTCCGGCAACGACACATTGGCGACCCTCAAAAAACAGCTGGACGAGCCTGCCAACAAGCAGTCCTTTGAAGAGCGCAACATGGTGTTCTACACCGTGAAGTTCGGCAGCATCGGTGCTGAAGGCGAAAAATTCGCCAAGGACGCGAAGGACAACAAAAAGCTCACGCCGCCTGAAACCAACGCGCTGATCCGCGCCCTCAAACTCGGCGCCGGCAGCGGCACCAAAGTGATTCTGGTGGGCAAGGACGGCGAGAAGAAAGTCGAGAAAACCGTGCCACCGGATACCCTCGACCTGAAAGAGTTCTTCAGCGCCATCGACCAGATGCCCATGGCTGAAAAAGAACTCGCCGCCCCAGCCGAACCCGAGCCAGCCGCCGAGCCAGCCAAAGGCGCCAAAGCAGCCAAGCCTGCCAAGGCCGGCAGCAAGGCAGCCCCTGCGCAACTCGATGATTGAACCTACATAACCCTTGTGGGAGCGGGCTTGCCCGCGATGACGGAGTGTCAGTCAAAACACCTTTGAATGATCCACCGCTATCGCGGGCAAGCCCGCTCCCACAGGCGTGTTAGCGTTGCTCTGAAGTTTTAGCGGCCTTGCGCACCGGAAACGGAAAGTAGAAAAACCGCAGGAACGCCACCCGCTTGATCACTTCCCCGATCAGCAACGGCACCACCACCGCCACCACCAGGCCCACGCAGGCCGACACCAACGGGTGCAGGCCCAGGCGCTCCATCAGGTCGACGGTCTTGTGCTGGATCTCCCCATGGAAGATCAACAGGATCAGGGTCGACTGGCCGATGTAGGTCATCGCCCGCGTGATCACGGCCGAGACCATCAGCACCCGCGCCAGTGCCCAGCACGCGTACACGCCGATTACCGCCAGCAGGCTGGTCCACAACCAGTGGTCGTAGCGCCGCTGCGCCAGGTCCATGGTGTCGTGGCTGTAGAGGAACACCGCGGCGAACAGTGCCACTGAAATCACCAGCGTCAGCAGCGAGCCTTCATGGCGGCGCAGCCAATCGCGCAGCAGGTAGCCGTACACGAAGTAGGTACTGCTGATCAGGGTGATCTCGAGGCTGAAGGGCAGGCCGGGCAGCGTCCAGGTGTGCTCACCGACGGTCACGGGAATTTGCCAGAACCACGGCAGCACCCAGATGCCGAGCAACAGTTGCGCGACCATCAGCAGGCAGCCCATCGCCAGTGACAGCTTCAGGCGCTGGATCAGCCGCAGCATCAACCCACTGAACAGAATCGCTACCCAAAAGTGCGGCAGAAACCACAGTGCCTGCCATGGAATGGTGTCCACCGAGGCGTACAGCACGCCGCCAACATCCGGCAGCAGCGGTTGCCCGCGCAATAGGCTGCGTACGATCACATACACCAGCATCGTGAAGAAAAACGGCTTGAGCAGGCCGTCGGCCTTGCGTATCGCCATCTCCACAAACGGTTGCTCGGGCTTGAAGAACACCCCGGACAGGAAAAAGAACAACGGCAATATGAACGACGCGATGACCGGATAGATCAGCTCCGGAGAGTTGGCGACGAACCAACTGTGGCCGTACACGATCATCAGGATACCAATGCCTTTGGCAATATCCATCTGTATCCAACGATGTTTCACCTGACCACCCCCGATCGATTATTCACGCCTTGCGCCACGGCTTCAGCCACAGCCCCATGCCCAGCACCACCACGACGCCTGCCAGGGTGCTGAGCCCCAGTTGCAGCCATACGCCTTGAATCCGAAACAGCACCAGCGCGGCCAACCCCATGACAGCCGCACTGAGTAACCATTGCCGCGCCCAGGGCAGGGCGCCCAGCAGGTTTTGACGCTGCATCAGCAGCAATGCCGTGCAGATCACCCCCGCCAGCGCGGCCAGCGGGATACCCGCCAAGCCAAACGCAAACGGCAGGGCGCCCAGCAACAGCACGTTGACCAGGCTGCCGAGCAACTCGCAACGCAGCGGCTGGCGCGTATCGCCGGCGGCGTAGGCATAGCGCGCGAGTAAGGCGTTCCAGGCGCCGAACACCAGCGGCACGGCGAACCACGCCAGCAGCAGCGGCAGTGGCGAGTCCGCCGATTGTTTGGGCAGCAGCAGCGCCACCAGGCTCGGCGCCGCCGCGACCAGCCCAACCCCGGCCGGCAATGTCAGCACACTGGCGGTTTCCAGGCCGCGCTTGAGCAAGGCCAGGCGCTCATCGCCCTGGCGTCGGCTCATCATGCCCAGCAGCACCTGGTTGAGGCTCATCAACGCAATCAGCGGCAGGTTCATCAGCTTGCGGGCGAGGTTGACCCAAGTCACCGCGCCTTCGCCGAGCAGCGAGGCCACCAGCCGCTCGATCAACGCCAGCCCTTGGCTGGCGCCATTGCTCAGCAACAGTGGCCCGATGCGCTGGCCCAGCTCGCGCAGTGGCGCAACACTCAATTGCCAGCGCCACGGCCGCCAGCCCTGACGCCAGATCGACGGCAGCAGCGCCAAGGGCATCAACAGGCTGCCGGCCAGGCAAGCGAGTGCCAACCCATGGGGTTGGGTGGCGGTGCCGGCCACGGCGAGGTACGTCACCGGCGGCAGGTTGAACAGCAGCGAACCCAGCCCCGCCAGCACAAACCGCTCGCGGGCCTGCAACGGAATACTGAACAGCGCATGCAGCATCAAGCCCGGCACACACCACGCGACGATCTGCAGGTTGCCGCTGGCCAGCGCCGTGGCACTCGCCGCGAGCCCCGGGCCCAGCAACTGCACCAGCCACGGCGCCAACAGCGTCAGCAACAGGCTGGTGAGCAAGGCAATCAGCATCAATGCCGGGAACAGCACGCCCAGCCAGTCCAAGCGCTCGCCATCTTTGCGTTGCAGGTACAACGGCAGCGCGGCGGCGCTGAGCACGCCACCGGCCAGCGACATACGCAACGCCTCAGGCAAAAACAGCGCGATCAGGAACGCATCGCTGCGCTCGCCCGCGCCCCAGGCCGCCACCAGCAGCCACTCGCGGGCGAACCCCAGGCACAGGCCCAATAAGGTCGCCAGGGTCAGCCAGACGGCGCTGCCAAGCACGGCTAAGGCCTTGCGCCGTCAAGCATCGGCTTGCGAAGAGCCACGGCCTTGGCCTGCGGCAGTCGCGCCGGAAACAGCCGCCGTGCCTCCAGCACATTCAGGCCCACCATCAACCAGAACAGCGACACCATCACCACGGCAAAACTGAAGTAGTGGTCAAACAAGCCGCTGACCAGCGCCGAGAGAATCCCGGCGGTGCTGCCCAGCCACAACGCGTTGTCCTTGGTCAGGCGGATTGGGCCTGGCTCCGGGCGCGCTTCACGCCACCAGCGCACGGTGACGGCGACAAACAGCAGCATGCCGACAATGCCGATCTTGTAGATGTAGTTCAGCCACAAGTTCGAGATCCCTAAAAAGTGCGTACCTGGCACCGGCGGGTCGACCTTGAAACCGATGCCGAACGGGTACGCCTCCACGGCCTGCGGGAACATGCGGTATTCGTCGAAACGGACTTCGGTACTGGCGTTGTCCGACGAAAAAATCGTTGCCAGGCGGTCCTGCAGCGGCGGGTAGGCCATCACCAGCGCCACCGTCAGTGCTGCGCCGATCATCAACAGGCGCCCGGTGTAGGGCACGCGGCGCGTGGCCATCCAGATCAGCACCAAGGCCAGGCTGACCATCGCGCCACGGCTACTGGCTAATAGCAACGCAGCGGCGCCCAGACAGGCCACGCTTAGGCCCAGTGCGCGTTTCCAACCTTGTTCGGTCATGCCGTAGCAGAACGCCAACGGCAGCAGCAGCGCCATGATCCCGCCGATGGCATTGGGGTGCATCCACGGCGAGCCCATGCGTGATGCCATTGCCTCCAGGCCGAATTTCAACATGTCGAAGTTGCCGTAATTGAACAGCGCCAGAATCGGCGCAATGCCGGCGCCCGAGCGGGTGCGCACAAACACCGCAATCGACAGCACCAGCATCGCGAGGCTGCCCAGCAGCAGGGCAATGACCAGGGATTCGCGCTGCTTTTGGTTCACCAGTAACTTGGCGGTCAGGAACACCCCCGACAGGTTCAGCAACCAGCGCAGCCAGTTGGCCACGCCGCTGCTGTCGGCGTGGATGGTGACTTGGCCGACGATAAACGGGAACACGCTGAACAGCATCAGCCACAACAGCATCTGGTCGGTGGGGCGGCGCGACAGGCTCGGCGTGTCGGGCAGTCGCGACAGAAAGCTGTGCCACAGCACCGCGCCCCAAGTCAGCGCGAGGATGGCTTCGCTCACCGTACTGCGGATGCCCAGGTTGAGCGTCGAATACGGCATAAACGTCGCGACCCCGGCAAACAGCAACAAGCCCCAGAGCGGGAAGCGCAGGATGGTCACAGCAGCGGCCAGGCCGATCAACGCGAGGAACGCCTTGGCCGGTGACAGCAGCAAGGCCAGGGCGCCAAACAGCAGGCCGAACAGGATCGCGACGAGGCTTGCCAGGGAGACTCTCATTTCAATTCCTCGATCAGTTCGGCCAGGCGTCGGCGATAAGCCTGATGGTTGAAACGTTGCGCCCACAGCCGGCATTGCTCAGGCGACTCTTGCGCGGGGCGCGCCACTAGGTCGAGCATCAACTGCATCAGCGCTGGACCGTCAGTGGGCGAGAAGCGCGGCGCTGAAGGCGGAGTGATTTCATCCAGCGAGGTGCCACTGGCGACGGCCACCGGCGTGCCGACGCTCAGGGCTTCAATCACCGGCAAGCCGAACCCTTCGGCATACGACGGCTGCCACAGGCGCGAGGCCTGGCGGTACAGCGCGTGCAGCTCGGCATCCGTCACACCGCTGAGGGCGCGAATGCCCGGCAGGTTGCGCTGCGCCTCGGGCAAATGCTCAAGGCTGCCCACTAGCACCAAGGCCGGCACGTCGGGTGACAGGCGCCGCGCTTGCTGCCAGGCGTCGACCAGAAATGGCACGTTCTTGCGCAGTTCGCGGGTGCCCACCAGCAGCCAGAACTGCTCGGGTAGGTTACGCGGCGTGAGGTCGGCCGCCAGTTCGACAAAACTGTCCACTTGATTGGGCAGCACCCGAATCTTGCCTGCTGCCTTGGGAAACAGCCGCGCGGTTTCTTCAAAGCTGTACTGCGAAGGCGTCCATACGCGGTCGGCGCTGTGCACCGCGTAGGCAATCGACAGCCGATCGCAGGTCTTGTAGATCAGCGCCTTCAAGCGGTTGGCGTGGTAGTTGTTCAAGGTGATCTGGAACAGGTCATGCAACAGCACCACGGTGCGCAAACCCTTGGGTTTGGGAGGCAGCGGCAGGCCCATATTGAAGGTGCTGATGTACAGGTCGATCTGTTGTTCACGCAATGCACGCGGCAAAAAACCGGCCTCGAAACGCAGGCGATTCTGCGGCTGATGCATTGCGGTTTTCGCACAACCCCAGGCCGGGCAGTGCGCCTGCAAGCGGGTTTCATCGCCCAGCGGCGCCACGGTAAATCGCTCAAGTTCAACCTGCGGCAAGGTACGCAAGGCAGCTTCCAGCGCGTACACCTGTCGGCTGATCCCCGAGTGCGGCGAGGTGCCGACGGTGCGGTAATCCAGGCCTATACGCATGCGGGCTCCTTTTGATTGAGCGGCGCAAGGCGCGCGTACACCTGCTCAAGCTGGCTGGCGGCGACACTCCAGTCATGAGCTCGGCGAACATAGGCGCGGCCCGCTTCGCCCATGGGCGCGGCGGCCTCGGGAAATTGCAGCAGGCGCACCACGGCATCCGCCAGGCTGTCGGCGGTTTGCCCGCCCAGATAGTCCAGGCCTTCGATCAGGTCCAAGCCCGACACGCCTTGCTCGGTACTCGCTAAGGGTAGCCCGGCGGCCAGCGCTTCGAGCACTTTCAATTTGGAGCCGCCGCCATGGCGCAGCGGCGCCAGAAACACCGAACAGCTCGATTGCAGGTTCAACAGGTTCGGCACAAACCCTTGCCATTCGATGCGCGGGTCTTTCCATCGCTCACGCCAACTGCCGGGCATGCCGAAGCCGCACACGCTCATGCGCGCGTCGGGGCAGCGCTCCCAGACTTTGGGCAGGATTTCATCCAGGGCCCACTCGATGGCGTCCACGTTGGGCGCGTATTCATAGTTGCCGAGGAACAACACGCGGCGCGTCGACGGGTCGGGGTGGGCGGCGGCGAAGTGATCGCAGTCCACGCCATTGACCACCACCGGCACCGGTTTACCGGCGATCGTTGCCAGCACCTGCGCATCGCCGTCGGTGACCGCCACCACCTGCGTGGCTTGGCGCATCACCCGGCGTTCCCAGCGCACATAGCGCCATTGATCGTAGCGAATGAACGGCAGCGCCCAGCGTGGCAGGCGGTCATAAGTGGCCGCGCCCAGCGCCGATTCAACGTTGTGTTCGGTCAGCACGAAAGGCTGGGATGTGCGCGCCAGCGCGTCTTCGTACGGCTGGAACGTGTAGCTGTGCTCGATCTGCACCACGTCCCAATGCTCCTTCAGCAATTGGTTGAAGGTGTCCTGCAGCGCCCCCGACAGACCATTCACGCTGGCCAGCAACGGGTAGGGCGCAAACAGCCCGGCCACCAGGGTTTTCAAGCTGCGCAGCGGGCGGCGCGGCAGGATGATCAGTTGTTCCAGGAACGCTTCCAGCACCTGGCAATCGGTCAGCGACACCGGGTGCTTGTCATGCAGCAGCAAGGTAATCCGATGCCCACGCGCGGCGAGGCTGCGCAGCAGGTGAAACTGGCGCGTCTTGCCGCCGATGGTGGCCGGCCAGGGCGAGTAAGGCAGGATCCATAAAATACGCATGGCGGGCTTCAATCCCATAACAAAATTTGCAGGTTCGACTTGACCGCGAGGGTCAGCCCGTTGGTGCCGCTCACCGGGGTTTGCGTGCCGCGCAGCGGGTCGTAGAGCGTGGCGCTGGCGAGGTTGGGCAAGTGCGCGTTACCGCCTTGGGCCGACCAGAAGAACCACAGTTTGTGGCCGTCGGCGCGGGTCCAACCGATGCTGAACAGGCCGTCGGGCAATTGGTCGGCGGTCGGCGGGTCGCCGGGCGTGAGCTGCGGGCCGCTGACGTCGAGGAAGTTCTTCAAGGCGGTATAGACCGGCTTGGGGTTGGCGTCGATGTCGAGCAAGCCATAGAACTGGTCGCGCACGCTGGCGCGCTGGTCGAGGTCGCTCAAGGTGAACAGGAAGATCCGGTCGTAATCCATTGCGCTCATCAACGCCACGCGGCGCACCACATAATCGGCCTGGCCCTGCAGGGTGATGAGGTCCTGGGCGTCTTTCGGCCCGGGGTAGGTCGACCAGCCCCACTCGGTGCTCCACAGCGTTTGCACGCCGGCGTTGCGCAGGGATTGGTTAAGCGCAGTGGTCTTGGCGATAAAGTCCAGGTTGGCCGGGTCGTTGCCTTCGGGCAGCTGCGTGTAAGGGTGGTAGGAAATCACCGTGTTAAGGCTGGCCACGCCGAGTGCGCCGAGGGCATCGAACAGGGTCTGGCCGTTGGGCATTTCGCTGAAGAATGCCATGCCGGCCGCCACCACCGGTTTGCTCGGGTTAACCGCGCGTAACGCGGCGGCCGTGGCTGTCAGCAAGTTGGCGTAGCCGGCCGGGTCGGCCACCGGGCGCCAGAAACCGAGCAAATTCGGTTCGTTCCACACCTGCCAGGCATTCACGCTGGGGTAGCGCTGCGACAACAGCGCCATGCGGTTGGCAAACACGTTCGGGTCCTTGGGCGGGTATTGGTCCTGATAGGGCGCACCGACCGGCGCGGTGGTGGCGAAGGGCGCCGAGCCCACCAGGTAGAACACCGACTTGAGCTGGTTGGTTTGCAGGTTGCCGACCAATTGATCAAGGGTCGCCACCTGATACTGGTTTTCCACCGGCTCAAGTTGATCCCAATGCAGGTCCAGGCGCACCCATTCCAGGCCCAAGGCCTTGAGGCGATTGATCTGCATCTGGTAGCGCTCGGGGCTGAACCACAGGAATTGCGCGTTAACCCCCAAAAAATCCTTCCACACCACCACCTTGTTGCCCTTGAGCACATGGCTCTCGGCGTCGGCCTGGCGGCCCCACATAAAGGCGGTCAGGCCAAGTGCGGCAACCACCGCAAGGATGGCGAGGAACGTGCGTTTACGCGCCATCAGGGGCTCCTGCAATTGCCTGCTCAAAGAGTTGCTTGAATTGCTGTGCGGTCAACGGCCACAGGCGTTCGCTGCCAATTTCCCCGGCACGTTCGGCCCAGTCGCGGGCCAATGTCGGCGTGCGCGCCAGGCGCAGCAGTTGTTCGCTCAGCGCCGCCACGTCGCCTTGGGGATAGATCGCGCCATTGCCGCTGGCGACTTCTTCGGCAAACGCCCGCGCATCCGAGGTAATCGCCCCGCGCCCGCACGCCGCAGCCCAGGACAGCGCGCCACTGGTGCCGCGCTGGCGCCCCAGCAGGCTGAGCTTTTTCGATTCGCGGTACGGCAGCACCATCACATGGTGCGCCTGGATCGTCTGTGCAATCTCGCTGGCCGGCAGGTTCAGCCGCCAGTCGATAACGCCCGCCAGGCCAAGTTCAGCGATCTGGCGGTTCAACTGCTCGAGGTAATTGCCGCCTGCGCCGAACGCCATTTCGGCGGCAGTGCCACCGGCCAGGGTCAGGCGCACACGGTCACGCAACTGGGGGGCTTGCTTGAAGGCATCGGCCAGGGCCTGCAGCAGGTCCTCAATGCCCTTGCCACGGTAGATAAAACCGAAATACAGCAGGTGCAAGGTGTCCAGCGAGGGTAATGGCGCGGGAGCAATCGCCAGGTTGGCGTGGTTGATCACCGCCACTTTGCCCGCCGGCAGTTGCATGCGCAGGCCTAGGCAATCGGCACCCAGGCGCGTGAGGGTGATCAGCCGCGTCAGGCCTTGGGCGACGTGGCGTTCTTCACGCAAGGTCAGCGGGTCGGCGAGCACCACCGCCGCTTGCGGCAGCGGGTTGGGCAAACGCTCCAGCAGGTTTAACGGGAAGGGCAGGTGCTCGCGGCGCCACACCATGCGTTCCGGGTCGTGCACCGTGGCGGTCAGCGGCAGCCGGGGGTAAGCCTTGCGCAGTTCGCGCAGGGCCAGGAACTCGCCCAATCGCCCGCCGCCCAGCTCGGCGTGGACCAGGTCCACGCTGTGCCAGTCGAACGCGGCGATGGCGTGCTTGATCGCTTGCGTCGTGCCTTGCACGCCACTCAACGGTGTCGCCACCGTCACGCCCAGCTGTTCCAAGGCCGTCTTGAAATGGTTCGCGTAGTCGGCGATCCCATTTTTCTCCGGCGGCAAAGGCGCGAGCAGGGCGATGTGCATCAAAACGCACCCCGGTATTTGGCGATGGTTTTAAGCACCTTGGCCGGCACTTCGAATCTGCGCCGGTTGATGATGATGCCGTCCACCTTGCCGAACGCGGTGTTGAGGATCGACAGCGCGTGTTCCACCACCGGCACCGTGCTTTTCTGCGCTTCCACTACCAAGGCGATCAGGTCGGCGCGGCGCAGGTTGATGAAGGCATCGCGGTTGTCCAGCAGCGCCGAGGCATCCAGTAGCACCACTTCGCCGCGGGCTGGCGGCTCGACGCCGCCGACCCGCACGGTGATGCCGTTTTCCTGCAGCAATTGACGCAGCTGTTCCACCACAAAGGTCACGCCTTCGCCGTGGCGCGCCGAGGTCAGCCCGAGGGTCAGGCCTTGTTCGGCCACGCGGTCCAATTGCAGCAAACTATACAGCCGGTAAATGCTCGCATTGAACGCGTTGGTACTCTGCGCGGTGCTGGTGTCCAGCTCCGGCAGTGTCGTCCACAGGGGCAAGCCGAACTTGCGCTCTACCAGCCCGCCGTCGTGAATGCGCTGGTCGAGCAGGTAGCACAGGTAGATCACCAGCAGGCCGACGACGATCGCGAACGGGATCGCCAACACCAGCATCACCAGGGTTTTGGGGAAGATGCGGCCTGGGTTCAAGGTGGCTTCTTCGATCACCGCGATGTTGCTGATTTGGCTGTTGTCCAGCTCACGGTCGATGCGCGATTTTTCCAGGTTGTCCACGTACAGCGCGTAGTTGCGCTCGGTGGCGCTCAGCTCACGGGCAAGGCGCGCCAGTTCCGGTTCGATCTCCAAGGCTTGCTTGCGCTGCGCTTCGAGGTTCACCAATTGCTTCTGCTGCTGCACCAACTGGGTACGCAAGGCCAGGTTGTTACTCGACTCATCCAGCAGCACGCGCTGCAAGTGGATTTCCAGGGTGTTCGGCGCACGGTTTTCCGAGCTTTGCACCGTGTTGCTTTCACCTGCAACCTGGGCCTGCATCGCCCGGATCGAGGCATCCAGGGCTTTGACCGGCGGCGCGTTGTCGGTGTAGGTGCGCATCATGTCGGCTTTTTCCAGCAGCTTCTGGTTGAGCAGGCGACGCAAATCTTGCTGCTGCGGGTTCAGCGCAATCTGGCGGACCGTGGTCACCTCCTTGGGCTGGGTCTTGAGCTGAGTGCGGGTGCTGTCCAGAGCGCTGTCGGAAGAGGCGATCAGGCGCGTGGTGTTGAACGTTTCGCCGCGCAGCACGTTGATGCGTTCGGACAAATCTTCCAGGCGATCGGTGATGCTTGCCGCGCCGATCTCATTTAAATGCTTGAGGATTTGCTCCTTATAGCGCTTGATCTCGGTGGCGCTGTTGGACACCTGGCCTTCATAGAAGGCGTAGAGGCTCTTGCGCCCCAAGGCCTGGGTGCGTTCGTTGATGTAGGTCTCGACCCAACTTTTGACCACCGCCTGGGCGATCTCCGGGTCGCCCCACTTGAAGCTGATATCCATCACCGTGGAGCCGGCGGCGTGGCTCACTTCGAAGTTCTTCTCCAGGCTCGCGGCCAGGCGTTCCACTGGGGTGGTTTTTTCAACGATGCCCACCGTTTCTAACACCACGCGCAGGCCGCCGAACACGGCGCCGACGCCACTTTTGACGTAGTACTTGGTGCGCTTCCAGAAGCCTTCCGGTGGCGGCATTTTGTCGATCGCTTCCAGGTAATGCTCGGCCACCGCACGCACGATGGGGCGCCCGGTCAGCAGGCGCTCCTCGTCGACAATCGGGTCACGCTGGGTGCTGGGCATGACCAGCGCCTGGCGGTTGCTGATCTCGATCGGCAAGGTCGAATCGCGCCCCGGCTTGACCAGCAGGCGCGCGGTGGATTCGTACTTGGCCGGCAGCAAAAAGGCCCCTAGCAAAATGATCACCAGCGCCGCGATGGCCGCCAGTTTGAACTCATGCCGGAAGATGAAGAACAGACGCAGAAGATCACGAAAAGAACGGATCTCGATCATGGGATGTCGCTCCTTTAGTTATTGCCGCCGCTGGTTCGGGTGTAGTTGTAGCCAACCCCAATGGACTTGGTGAACGGGATCAGTTGGTTCAAGTAGGTATCCACTCCTTGGATGCGCTCGCCCACATTGGATTTGGGCACGAACACCACGTCACCGCGTTGCAGGTGCACCGGTTTACGCCCGTTGGGGCCGGGCTTGAGGTATTGGCTGAAGTCCAGGAAGTAGGCGTGGTAGGCGCCTTGGGCATCTTCGCGCAACAACGCAACCATGCTGGCATTGCCCGATGGGTTCACCCCGCCGGCGCCGACAATCGCTTGCTCCAGGGTGTTGGCCGTGCCCAGTTGTACCGCCGTCGGGTTATTCACCGCGCCGCCGACGATCACCGAGTTGCCCGGTGCCTGGTTGATGTTCACCGTGACGCGTGGCTCGCGGTAAACCGGCGCGAGCTTTTTGCTTAGCTCGGTGGCCAGTTCCGATGGCTGGCGCCCGGCGACTTGGATCGGGCCCAGGAACGGGTAGTTGATCTTGCCGTCGGTCTGCACCGTGTACAGCGTCAGCTCGTAGATGGTGCTGACGTTGAACGCCGACAGCGTCGGCATCTCGCCGGCATCGCGCACGATGCGCAACTGGTCGCCGATGCGGATGCGTTCCACCGCCGGCGGCAACTGCGCCAACTGGTCGAGGGCGCGTTTGCCGTCCTCCACGGTCTGGTCATCCGGCGGGACGATGCGTGCCGGCGTATTGCAGGCGGCCAAGGCCAACATGGCCAAGAGGAGCACGGTTTTTTTCATCAAGGGGGACTTCCTGTAGGTCATGCTGCTCACCTCCAATAACCGGGGAACATGCTGATGCGCCGCTTGAGGGCGAGTGGGAGCCGGCGTTCCAGATGGCCCAGCCGATAGCCGAGCAACTTGAACGCGCTGCGCACCAGTACTTCGGGTACGCGGTGCAATGCACCGGCTGCGCGCAATGCCGCGAGCTCAGCCTGTACATAGCGTTTACCTTCACCGCCGGCATCGCCAAAGGCCTGGCGAATCCACGGCTCGCGGCCGTAAAACACGCCAATGTCGAAGTAGCGGTGAAACTCATCCATGAGTCGGTAATCGTGGGAGTGGTACACCCGCGCTGACGCGGCGTAGCGCACCTTGTAGCCGTCAAGCAGCAGGCGCGCAGCGACGTAGGCGTCTTCGCTGCCGATCACATCGGCGGGAAAACCGCCGACGGCCTGCAAGGCGCTGCGTCGGTACACGCAAAACGAGTCGGAGCTGAAGCAGGTCTTGATCCCCAACTGCGGCGCATCGGCCAGGCTCTTGCTGCGGCTGTGTTGCGGGTAGTTGAAGTGCCGTGATTGCGCACCCAGCACGCCGGCGCCGGGGTGCGGCAGTTGGCGGCCGTAGGCCACGCCGTTGAGCGGGTCTTGCTGCAATTCTTCGAGCAGGTTGGCGAAGGTCTCGGGGCTTTCGGGGATCGCGTCCTGGGTCATCACGATCAGCGCGTCACCGCTCACCTGTTCACTGGCCCAACGTCGTGTGCCGCCGTGGTTGAAATCGCGGGCGTTGATCACCTCGACCCGCGCGCCGAACTCTCGAAAGCGCGCCACGGTGTCATCGCTGGAGGCGCTGTCGACCACCAGCATTTCGTCCGGTAGCAGCGTCTGCATTTTCAGCGCGGGCAGCAATCGCGCCAGGTGGCTGGACGCGTTGCGGGTCGGGATGATCAGCGAGGTACGCATATCACTTTTTCACGTCGGCAGCGGGCGCACGCCCGTAAATGTCGTCAAAACGCACAATGTCGTCTTCGCCCAGGTACTCGCCGCTCTGCACCTCGATCATCACCAGGTCGATGATGCCGGGGTTGGTCAGGCGGTGTTTGTGCCCGGCCGGAATGTAGGTGGACTCGTTGGCGTTGATCAGGAATTCGCGCTCGCCATTGGTGATCTGTGCCGCGCCGCTGACCACCACCCAGTGCTCGCTGCGGTGGTGATGCATCTGCAATGACAGCGACGCCTGCGGCTTGACCACGATGCGCTTGATCTTGAAGCGGCTGCTTTCCTCCAGCACCGTGTAGGTGCCCCACGGCCGGGTTACGGTGCGGTGCAGGCTGTACGCCGGATGGTCCTGGCGCTTGAGTTCGGCAACGATGTAGCGCACATCCTGGCTGCGATTGGCGTCGGCGATCAGCAGCGCGTCAGGGGTATCGACAATGATCAGGTCGCGCACGCCGACAGCACCGAGGACACGCTTGGGCGAGTCGACGTAGCAGTTGTGCACGTCATGCAAAATCGCTTCGCCATTGACCTGGTTGCCATTGGCATCGCTGGGGGTGAGCTGGCGCAGCGCTTCCCAGGAACCGATGTCGCTCCAGCCGATGTCGCAGGGCACCACGGCAACTTGCTTGGACTTCTCCATCAGCGCCACGTCGATGGAAATATCCGGCGCAGCGCCAAAGCCTT
Organism: Pseudomonas sp. IB20; assembly: GCF_009707325.1. Lineage (NCBI taxonomy): Bacteria > Pseudomonadati > Pseudomonadota > Gammaproteobacteria > Pseudomonadales > Pseudomonadaceae > Pseudomonas > Pseudomonas gelidaquae. The sequence goes on from NZ_CP046103.1 coordinate 1,944,095, forward strand.
CGGCGCTCAGTTCACGCTGGCGCGAGGTTTTATTCTGCAGGTTCTGGCTGTGTTCCAGCGCGGCTCTCGCGGCCGCGAGTACGTCGGGAGCATGAACGGCGAGTTCGTCCACCAAGGTGCTGGCCTTGAAGCAGAACATGCCGGCGTTCCACAGGTGTTTGCCACCGTCGAGGTAGCCTTGCGCGGTGGCCAGGTCGGGTTTCTCGACGAAGCGTTTGACGCGGTTGCCGGTGCCCAGCACGTCGCCTTTTTCGATATAGCCGAAGCCGGTTTCCGGGTGGTCGGGCTGGATGCCGAATGTCACCAGGTAGCCCGCTTCGGCCAGCTCACGGGCCTGGGTCACAGCGGCGGCGAACGCGGTTTCATCGCTGATCAAGTGGTCGGCAGGCATTACCAGCAGCTGCGCCTGATCGCCGAAATGCTCCTGCACATGCAGCGCCGCCACCGCGATGGCCGCCGCGGTGTTGCGCCCGAACGGCTCCAGCAACAGGTCCAACGGCAGGTGCGCCTTGTTGACCACGCGGTAGTCATCCAGGGTGCGAAACAGCAGGTCGCGGTTGGTCACCGTGAGCACACTTTCCACACCTGGCAGGCGCGCGGCGCGCTGGAAGGTCTTTTGCAACAGGCTCATGCCGTCACGCATGCGCATGAAGGGCTTGGGCATGTTCTGCCGCGACACTGGCCACAACCGTGTGCCCGAACCACCGGAAATAATGCAGGGAATCAAGCCGTTGAGGGCATTCATCAATAGACCTCCTTGGTGGAGAGGACGGCGGGGACCGTCATAAAGACGATGTACAAGTCAAACCACACCGACCATTTGGAGATGTACTCCAGGTCGTACTCGACGCGCTTCTGGATCTTGATCAGGGTGTCGGTCTCGCCTCGGTAGCCGTTGATCTGTGCCCAGCCGGTGATGCCCGGCTTGACCCGATGTCGCGAACTGTATTCGCTCACCGCGACTTCGAACGGGATACCGGCGGCCTTGGTCGCCGTGGCGTGGGGGCGTGGGCCGACCATCGACATATTGCCCAGCAGCACGTTGAACAGCTGCGGCAGTTCGTCGATGCTGGTTTTACGAATAATCCGGCCCACGCGGGTGATGCGCGGGTCTTTGCGGGTGGTTTGTTGCTCGGCGGTGAAGTCGCTCTGGTCGGTGAACATCGAGCGGAACTTGAACACGCGAATCTCGTTGTCGTTGTAGCCGAAGCGGTTCTGGCGAAACAGCACCGGGCCTTTAGAGTCGAGCTTGATCGCGATTGCCGTCGCCAGCATCACCGGTGACAGCGCCACCAGTGCCAAGCTGGCCAGCAGCACGTCTTCACAGCGCTTGATTACCGGCGACCACCCGCGCAGCGGCAACTGTGAGGTGTTGAACATCAGAATGCCGCCCACGTCGGTGATGCGGCTGTGGCCGTAGCGTAGGGCGGCCATGTCCGGGACCAGCATCACGTTTACCGACATCTGGCGCAGGCGATTGACCAGCCCGTGGATACGTTGCTCGGCAGCCCAGGGCAGGCAGATCATCACTTGGTTGACCTGCTCGGCGCGGATCAGTTTTTCCAGGTCGCGGGTGTTGCCCAGCAGCGGCAGGTTGCTCAGTTCCTTGGGAATGCGCTCGGTGCGGTCGTCGATAAAACCAATCAGGCCGGAGCGGATATCGCCGTTGCGTTGCAGGTGGTCGGCGACGTGCACGGCGGTGTCGGTGAAGCCCAGGATTACCGTACGTTGCAGGTATTTGCCCTTGCGCATCAGGTTGCGGTACAGGCGTAGCATCAACAGGCGCTCAAGGCAGAACAGCCCTAGGCTGGCGAAGTACCACGCGACCAGATTGCGCGGGGTCAATTGCGGGAAAAACAGCAGGATCTGGTACATGAACAGCAAGATGCAGAACGCCGCCGACCAGGCGACTATCTTGGCCCGCAGGCGCAGGCGATTACTGAACAGATCCTCGGAATAGATGCTCAGGGCCTGGAACAGAATAATGGTCAGAATCGCGAAAAACAGCAGCAAACCGAGGAAGTGAGAACGCAGTTCGGGGGCCATCGGGTCGAGGAAAAGCACCAGCACCAGTGGCGGCAAAATAGCCGTCAGGCCGTGGATCAATTTGACGAAAACAACAAAAAACTCAACAAATCCGGCGCGGGTCAGAAACAGGCTGTCGACTGACGACTTCTCTCGCATAAAACATCCCTCATTGCACTCCAGACTTCTGTTCGGCTTGCTTGAATACGCACAAGACGAACGACGGCTACTCTGGCTAAAACGCAACTGACCCTTCATCTGAAGCTATCCAAATGAATGTTTTACGTGGGCAGTGACTTAAGGAATGTTCCTTAGGATTGCTTTGTCGGTGGGTTGACGATGCTCTTGAGGTGGCGTGCTAGACACGTTAACTGGTATTTTTTGTGGCATTTTATTGACGTTCCTTGTTCGAGCACTCGGTGTTGGGGGTGTGTTTTTGAGTGTAGGAACCTGGCAGTGCCAAACTGCAGAAATGGGGCCTGGCGAGTGTGCTGATGCTGTTGGCCGCTAGGCTGATGCTGATGTCTCGGCCAGCCTGAGGCCGGCGAGCGGGCTCGCCACACGAAGCCCGCCAGCCACATTCATTGCATCACCCCAACCGCGCCGCCGCCCGTGCCACGATCTCGCCGCGCACCCGACGCGATTCCGCCGTGCGTTTCCTGGCTTCCTCCAGCACAGGCTCGGGCGCGGTGTGCGGGCTGCCCGAATCGAACGGCGGCGCCGGCGCGTATTCAATCTGCAACTGCACCAGTTGCGCGGCGGCCTCGCTGTACAGCTCTGCCGCCAGGGTCAGGGCAAAGTCGATGCCGGCGGTGATGCCGCCACCGGTGAACAAGTTGCCGTCACGCACCACACGCGCCTGCACCGGGATCGCGCCGAGCGGGGCGAGCAGGTCGTGGTAGGCCCAGTGAGTGGTGGCCTTGCGACCGCGCAGCAAACCCGCAGCCCCCAGTACCAGCGAACCGGTGCACACCGACGTCACGTAGCGTGCGGTTTGGGCCTGGGCCTTGAGGAAGTCCAGGGTTTGCGGGTCCTCCATCAACTCGCCTACGCCTGCACCTCCGGGCACGCAAATCACATCCAGGCGCGGGCAGTCGGCATAAGTCATGGTCGGGGTAAACACCATGCCGGTGCTGGACGTGACCGGCGCCAGGTCTTTCCACACCAGGTGCAGCTTCACATCCGGCAGCGAACCCAGCACGTCATAGGGGCCGGTGAGGTCCAGTTGCTGAATGCCGGGGAACAACAGAAAGCCGATCTGCAGGGTCATGAGTGAAGCTCCGATAAAGGGGTGGACGGCTTCACTCTAGCGGCCTAGGCTTTGGCGTATGCGCTATTGAGCCCACAGATTACGCCAATCATGACCCGGACTATTCACGTACTCGCTTTCAATAATGTCCAGGTGCTTGACGTCACCGGGCCGTTGCAGGTGTTCGCCACCACCAATGACTTGGCGCGCCAGCGCGGCCTGCCGTTGCCTTACGCGGTGTCGGTGATTGCCGCGCAGGCAGAACCCGTGATGACCTCCGCCGGCCTGGCACTGGTGGCTGAGGCGCTGCCCGCAGCCGACACGCCTTGCGACACCTTGGTGATCGCGGGCGGCTGGGGTGTGTACGGCGCTGCCGAAGACGTGGAGTTGGTCGATTGGGTGAAGCAAAAAGCCCAGCACACCCGGCGGATGACCTCGGTGTGTACCGGCGCTTTTCTGCTCGCCGCCAGTGGCTTGCTCGACGGCTGTCGCGTAGCCACTCACTGGACCCGCTGCGAAGAACTGGCGCGCAGGTTCCCGTCGCTGACCGTGGAATCCAACCCTATTTTCATCCAGCAAGGCTCGGTGTGGACCTCCGCCGGCGTGACGGCCGGCATCGACCTGTGCCTGGCCCTGGTGGAAGAAGACCTGGGCCGCGCCGTGGCCCTGGAGGCGGCGCGGCACTTGGTGGTATTCCTTAAACGGCCAGGCGGTCAATCGCAATTCAGCGTGGCCTTGTCCCTGCAAAAGGGCGACAGCCGCTTCGCTGATTTGCACGCCTGGATGGCTGACAACCTCACCCTCGACCTGAACATTCCTACGCTGGCCGCCCAGGCCGGTATGAGCGAACGCAGTTTCGTGCGCCACTACCGCGCCGAAACCGGCCAGACCCCGGCGCGGGCGGTGGAGTTGATCCGCGTGGAAACCGCGCGCCGGCAGTTGGCTGACAGCACAGCGTCGATCAAACGCATCGCCGTGCAGTGCGGGTTCGGCTGTGAAGAGACCCTGCGGCGCAGTTTCCTGCGCGCCCTGGACGTCACGCCCCAGGCCTACCGTGAGCGCTTCTACGACCCGGCTTGAACGAAAACGTGCACATTTGTATCAAGGTGCTATGTCGGCGTGATGACCTTGCGCCGTGGGTGGTCCCCTAAGCGCCGCTAACATTCACGTCAGGCTATGTCGGCGTGATGACCTTGCGCCGTGGGTGGTCCCCTAAGCGCCGCTAACATTCACGCGCGGTCCAGCAACTCGCAGATCGCCGCGAGGGTCGCCTGCGGCGCTTCCTGAGGAATGTTGTGACCCACCCCCGGCAAAACGTCGCGCCGATAAAAGCCAATGAAGTGTTCCACATCGTCATCCTCCACCGGGGCCGGGCCCACGCCATCATCGGCGCCGCAGAGTGAAATCGTCGGCACCGAAATCGGCGGTTGCGCTACCAGCGCCTGCTCGATGGCTTCCACTGCCGGGTCGCCCGGCGCGTACATGAAGCGGTGGCGATATGAGTGGATCACCACCTCGACAAAATCCGGGTTATCAAACGACGGCGCCGTGCGGCCATACAGCCCCGGCCCCTCGGCCCAGGTCGGCGACCACAGCTGCCACAGCAACTCACACAACTCACGGCGATTGGCAGTCAAACCGTCTACACCGCGCTGGGTGTGAAAGTAGAACTGATACCACAAGCGATGCTCTGTCTCGGGCGCGTGAGGCTCGAGCGACTTGGCAATGTCCTGGATGTTATAGCCGTCCCCGGTTACCAACCCACGCACTCGCTGCGGCCACAACGCGGCGACGATACACGCGGCGCGGCCCCCCCAGTCGTAACCGGCGAGCGTGGCCTGCGGGATGCCCAGGGCATCCATGAAATCCAACAGATCCTTGGCCAACACCGCCTGTTGACCGGAGCGCATCACCTGCTCATTGATAAACCGCGTAGGGCCATAACCCCGCAGGTACGGCACCAACACCCGGCAGCCACGCTCAGCCAGGTGCGGTGCGATGTCATCGTAGGCACGCGGGTCGTAAGGGAAGCCGTGCAGCAGGATCACCGGTTCACCGTCTTCTGGGCCATGGGCTTCGTAGGCTACTTCGAGCAGGGGCGTACGCACAGACAGCAGTGGGGCGGAAATGGTCATGATGGGCTCCTCGAAGCCGGCCAAAAGTGCTTGAACTCTAGTCAAATGCTGTGACGGGGTCACGGGGTCGCAGGCAATTGAATCTCATTACTTTCAGGTAGAGATTGGCGGCTTTAGAGCTGTTTTTTTGCTTCTACCCCTCAGGCCTCCTCAGGGTTGCCAGGTGGTCTTCGTGCCACTGAGCTTACGGTCCAAAAACGTTGCCGCGCTGATCAACGCTAAATGGCTCAGCGCCTGGGGCGTATTGCCCAAGTGATGCGCCTGGTTATCGAACTCTTCGGCATACAGCCCCAACGGATTGGCGTATCGCAACAGTTGTTCAAATTCCAAGTGCGCCTTTTCCACTTGCCCAGCGCGGGCGAGGCATTCGACGTACCAGAACGAACAGGCAGCAAACGCGCCTTCGGTGCCTTGCAAACCGTCGATCTGGCTGTCGTCGTTGCGGTAGCGGTAGACCATGCCGTCACGCACCAGGCTTTTCTGAATCGCCGCAAGCGTCGACAGCCAGCGCGGGTCGGTAGCCGCAACGAAGCGCACCAGCGGCATCAACAGCATCGAACCGTCGAGTGCGGTGCTGCCGATATGCTGCACAAAGTGCCCGCGTTCTTCGTTCCAAAAGTTACTCCAGATATCCGCATAGATCGCCTGACGCGTCTGGTCCCACCGCGCGAACGGAGCGGGCAGCGAGCGCTTGGAAGCCAGGCGGATTGCGCGGTCCAGCGCCACCCAGCACATCAGCCTCGAATGCAGGAAGTGATGCTCCTCGCCGCGCATTTCCCAGATGCCCACGTCCTTGCTGTTCCAGATCTCGCAGACCTGATCAGCCACTTCCACCGTGTGTTTCCAACCTTCGTGGGAGATGGCTTCACCGTATTTATTGACCAGGTACACCGCATCCATCAGCTCGCCGTAGATATCCAGCTGGATCTGGTCGAAGGCCTCATTGCCGATACGTACTGGCTTGGCACCACCGTGGCCGCTGAAGTGATCAAGCGTGGTTTCGGGCAGTTCCTGGCGGCCGTCGATGCCGTAGAGAATGTTGATTTTGGTCGGCTGGCCGCAGCAGTCGCTGACGCGGCCTTTGAGCCAGCGCATGTAAGCATTGGCTTCTTCGATGAAGCCCAGGCGCATGAATGCATAGACCGTGAACGAGGCGTCGCGGATCCAGGTGTAGCGGTAATCCCAATTGCGCTCGCCGCCAGGGGTTTCCGGCAGGCCGAAGGTGGCGGCGGCGATGATTGCGCCGTGTTTGCGTGAGGTCAAAAGCTTCAGCGCCAGGGCCGAGCGGTTAACCATTTCGCGCCAGCGCCCACGGTAATTCGATTGTGCGATCCAGCCGCGCCAGAACTTCAATGTGTGTGCCAATGCCAAATCGGTGCAGCCGCTGTTGACCCGTGGATCATCTTGGCCGCCGAGGACGAACTCGGCGCCTTCTTCCTGGGCCAGGGTGAAACTGGCCACGGCGGCATCGGCTTCGATCTGCATTGCGTGGCTGCTCGCCAAGCGCAGGCCGGGCTGGCCGTCGGCGGCGAAATAGACCATGCCGTCGTCGATACTGGCTTGGGTCGGCGTGCGCGCGTAGTCGTGGCGTACGGCGCAGCGCAGATGGATTGTGGCTGTGCCGCTGACTACTCGTACGCGACGAATCAGCAGCGGCAAATCATCAATCTCTTCACTGATGACCAGCAGGTCGGTGATTTCGACCACCGCCTCATCGCTTAGCCAACGGGTTTGCAGCACGTTGGTGTCGGGCAGGTAGATTTGTTCACGGCGGGCGTTTTTCAGGTCGGGTGTGAGCTGGAAAACACCGGCCTCGGGCGTGTCGAGCAGCGAGCAGAAGATCGACGGGCTGTCGAATTCCGGCCAGCAGAAAAAGTCGATACTGCCGCGGTCATTGACCAATGCCGCACTGCGCATATCGCCAATAATGCCGTGGGCATCGATGGCGCTCTGCTGTTCATTTTTAAAATCAACCATTGCCACGAAACTCCGGATAAAGGCTCATGCCACCATCAATAAACAGGGTGCTGCCCACCACATAGTCGGAGGCATCACTGGCCAGCCACACCACCGCGTTCGCCACGTCTTCCACGTCGCCGACGCGGCCATAGGGAATCAACTTCAACAGCTCTTTTTCTGCCGCGCCTTCGGTGGCCGCACGGTTGATCGCCGTACGAATCGCGCCGGGCGCAATGCCGTTGATGCGGATACGCTGCTCGCTGACTTCCTGGGCGAGGGTGCGCATCAACATCTCCACACCGCCTTTGGAGGCGGCGTAATTCACATGCCCGGCCCAAGGGATGATTTGGTGCACTGAGCTCATGTGAATGATTTTGCCGGCGGCGCGCGACACGCCATCGCGCACGCCCTGGCGATTGAAAATGCGCACGGCGGCGCGGGCACACAGGAACTGGCCGGTGAGGTTGACGCCGATCACCGTGTTCCAGTCGTCGAGGGTCATGTCGACCAGGTTGGCGTCTTTTTGCAGGCCGGAGTTGGCCACCAGAATGTCCAGATGCCCGAAGGCATCGAGGGTCTGGGCGAACAGGCGTTCAACGTCGGCCTCTTGGGACACATCGCCGCCGATGGCAATTGCACGGCCGCCGTTGGCGTTGATCTGCGCAGCGAGGGCTTCGGCCGGCGCCGCCTGGGAGTTGTAATTGAGTACCACCGCCGCACCGGCCTCGGCCAACGCTTGGGCGGCGCCTGCGCCGATACCGGAACTGGCGCCGGTGACCAGGGCCACTTGTTGCTGCAAGGAGATCTGCATTGCCCACCCACCGTTTTAAGAGAGTCTTTGCAGCTGACTGGCGGCGCGTGGCGGAAGTTCACCAGTGGGAAGTCCAAGGCGCGGCGACGGGAAGCAATTGCTCCACTTAATAGGAAGCATTACTATTCACGCCCCCGCCTCCCCAGTGCTCACGCAATGATCCCTCAGCCGCCCCGTAGAACAGGCTTTTTCGAGCATTACGAAGAGTTGATCGGCACCTGGACACGCCGCCTGAGAAACCGTCAGCAGGCTGAAGACCTGGCCCACGACACCTTCGTGCGAGTGCTTGAGTCGCGTTCGAGCGAGGTTGAGCAACCACGCGCCTATCTGCATCAAACAGCGCGCAACATCGCCGTTGATGCCTACCGGCGCGAAGACCGGCGTGAGGCGCTGGCGCTGGAGACCTTTGACCAGCGTTCGCCCCACAGCGGCGACCCGGAGCATTTTATGCACGCGATCCAGTTGGCGGACTCCATCGAGCGGGCCTTGGCCGAGCTGCCGCTTAACTGTCGCAAGATATTTATCTGGCAGAAAATCGAAGGCCTCACCCAGCAGGAAATCGCCGTGCGCCTGGGCCTGTCTAAAAACATGGTTGAAAAGTATATGATCCGCACCTTGCGGCATCTGCGTGACCGTCTGGATGCGCTGGCCCCATGACCCGCTTTGATGAAACAGGACCTTCCATGATGGATAGCCGTGCTCGCGACGAAGCCGCGCAATGGTTTGTACGCTTGCAAGACGCCGAGCTGAACATCGAAGAGCGCCGGCGTTTCGACGCATGGCGCGCAGAACGGCCTGAGCACCAATATGAATTCGACGTGCTGCAAGGGGTGTGGAACGCCACCGACTTGTTGCCCAAGGCCCGTTTGCAGGCCTTGTGTGATGCGCCGGTGGAGCGGCCCATGCGCCGTACCATTGTGCGTTATGCAGTCGCCGCAAGCGTGGTGGCTATCGCCTTGGGCCTGGGTTTGTTCAGCGGCCTTGATCATCCAAAAGCTTACAACGCCGAGTTCAGTACGCGCTTGGGGGAGCACCGCCAGGTGGCTTTGCCCGACGGTTCGGTGATGGACCTCAACAGCCGCAGCGTGGTCGCAGTGCATTACGAAAAAGGCCGGCGCGGCGTGGAGCTCAAGCAGGGCGAAGCGATGTTCAGCGTCGAGCATGACGCCAGTCGACCCTTTGTCGTCGCCGCCGGGGCAGGGCAGGTGACAGTTACCGGTACGCGCTTTGATGTGCGCCGCGATGATGATCAGACCCGTGTGGTGGTCGAGGCTGGCACGGTCAAGGTCCAGGGGCGTGCATCGGACCGGATCGTCACGCTTACGGCGGGCCGAGGCACGCAAGTCGATGCCGTGGGGCAAGTGGCTGCGGCGTACGCGGTGAATACCGATGAGTTGACCGCCTGGCGCAGCGGCAAGCTGGTGTTCAACAACGCCAGCCTTGGCGAAGTGGCCCGCGAAGTGTCGCGCTACCGCGAGCAACCGTTGCGGGTCAGTACCGCTGCGGTGAGCAGCCTGCGCTTGACCAGTGTGTTCAAATCCAGCGACACCGACGCCTTGCTCAAAGCCTTGCCGCACATCCTGCCGGTCGCCTTGCGTACCTTGCCGGACGGCAGCCAGGAAATTATTTCACGCTGAGGTTCAGGTTTTTTTCGAGTTCTTCGTCTTCTCTTGCAACTGCAACTGGTTTGCATTAACAGCCGCACGCTCTTGCGATTACAGGGGTTTGATGTGAAAAGCTTCGATGTGAAAAAACTGACCGTCTCCCACAATAAAATTTCCCGCTGGGTGCCCCTGGCCCTGGCGCTTGCTGTCAGTGCCGGGCTGCCTGCGGCTTATGCTAACGACGGTATCCATATCCGCGCCCAGCCTTTGGGGGCGGCATTGAGCCAACTGGGTCAGCAAACGTCCCTGCAAGTGTTCTTCAACCCCGACATGGTCGCCGGCAAGCAAGCGCCTGCGGTGGACGGCAACCTCTCGCCCGAACAAGCCCTGCGCCAGTTGCTGCAAGGCAGCGGCCTGGATTACCAGATCGACGCCGGTTCAGTGACCCTGCGCCCGCAAAGCAACGGCACCGGTGAAGCCGGCTCGCCGCTGGAACTGGGCGTCACCGATATCAAAGTGGTCGGCAACTGGCTGGGCGATGCTAACGCCGAAGTGGTGCAGAACCACCCGGGCGCACGTACGGTCATCCGCCGCGAAGCCATGGTGGAGCAGGGCGCGATGAACGTGGGCGATGTGTTGCGCCGCGTCCCTGGCGTACAGGTGCAGGAATCCAACGGCACCGGTGGCAGCGATATTTCACTCAACGTGGGCGTGCGCGGCCTGACCTCGCGCCTGTCGCCACGCTCCACCGTACTGATCGACGGCGTGCCGGCGGCCTTCGCACCGTATGGCCAGCCTCAACTGTCGATGGCGCCGATTTCCGCCGGCAACCTGGACAGCATCGATGTGGTGCGTGGCGCCGGTTCCGTGCGTTATGGGCCGCAGAACGTCGGCGGTGTGATCAACTTCGTGACCCGCGCTATCCCCGAGACATTCTCCGGTGAGGTCGGCACCACCCTGCAAACCTCCGCCCACGGCGGCTGGAAGCACATCGAAAACGCCTTTATCGGCGGCACGGCGGATAACGGTATCGGCGCGGCGTTGCTGTATTCCGGGGTCAAGGGCGATGGCTATCGCAACAGCAACAACTCCAACGACATTGACGACGTGATCTTCAAGACCCACTGGGCACCGACCGATCAAGACGACTTCTCGCTGAACTTCCACTACTACGACGCCAGTGCCGATATGCCGGGCGGCCTGACCCAGAAGCAGTTCAGCGCCAACCCGTACCAATCGGTGCGTGACTGGGACAGTTTCAGCGGGCGCCGCAAGGATGTGTCCTTCAAGTACATCCGCCAGATCGACGACCGTACCCAGGCCGAAGTGCTGACCTACTACTCCGACAGTTTCCGTGGCAGCAATATCGCCAACCGCGACCTCAAGACTCTCAGTTCTTATCCGCGCACCTACTACACCTTCGGTATCGAGCCGCGGGTGTCACATGTATTCGACGTGGGGCCGAGCACCCAGGAAGTCAGCGTCGGTTATCGCTACCTTAAAGAAGGCATGCACGAGCAGGCCACCAGCCTGAACCTGGTCAACAATGTGCCGACGCCGGGCGGCCAGAGTGACGGTCACGTCTATCAGGACCGTACCGGTGGCACTGAGGCCAACGCCTTCTATATCGATAACAAGATTGATATTGGCAAGTGGACCATCACGCCGGGTATTCGCTTCGAAGACATTCGTACCGAATGGCATGACCGCCCGGTAGTGGCCTTGAATGGCACCCGCACCCAGGAAAAACGCCGCGAGGTCAATAACAACGAACCGCTGCCGGCCCTGAGCGTGATGTACCACGTCTCGGATGCCTGGAAAGTGTTCGCCAACTACGAAACCTCCTTCGGCAGCCTGCAGTACTTCCAGCTCGGGCAGGGCGGTAACGGCGACCAGACGGCCAACGGCCTGAACCCGGAAAAAGCCAAGACCTACGAGGTCGGTACGCGCTACAACGACAGTGTGTGGGGCGGCGAAGTGACGTTGTTCTACATCGACTTCTCGGATGAGTTGCAATACGTCAGCAACGACGTGGGCTGGACAAACCTGGGGGCGACCAAGCACCAGGGTATTGAAGCCTCGGCCCACTATGACCTGTCGAACCTCGACCCGAGCCTGGACGGCCTGACCGCCAACGCTGGTTTCACCTACACCAAGGCCACCTCTGAAGGCGATGTGCCGTTCAAGGGCCGCGACCTGCCGCTGTATTCGCGTGAAGTGGCGACTGTGGGCCTGCGTTACGACATCAACCACTGGACCCATAACCTGGACGTCTATGCCCAGTCCAGGCAACGTGCGCCAGGCACCGGCACCACCTACATCACCCAAGGCACCGCCGATGGTCAGTACGGCGACATCCCGGGTTATGTCTCGGTCAACGTGCGCAGCGGGTATGACTTTGGTGCGCAACTGTCGAACTTGAAACTGGGTGTGGGCGTGAAAAACGTCTTTGACCAACAGCACTACACACGCTCCAGTGACAACAATTCCGGGTTGTACCTGGGCGAGCCACGTACGTTCTTCGTACAGGCGAGTGTCGGGTTCTGATCTGCCGTTGATAGGAAAAATCGCAGCCTAAGGGCTGCGATTTTTTTTGCCTGTTTCCTACGCCGGTTCACGCGATTTTCTGCTTGATCAGGAACCTATTCCGACAGATACGCCACACAGGAGGCAAACCTGGTCGGCTTCCACATAAGCGGGCAGCGACAGGTTGATAATCGTACCCCTTGCCCTGGAGGCACTTATGTCGGTATCGAATACCACTGTTTCTGTATCAATTTCATCCAGTGCGGACACCCGCGGCCGCGCCCCGGCCTGTGGCGCGGAACCTCGCTTTCGCCGCGCCGCCAGGCATTGCAGAACGCGCCGACTGTTCGTGCGAACACAACCCCGCCGGGCCCGAGCTTTACCGATAGCCAACTAGCGAGCGAGTTTCAGAAACACTTTGGCGAATTGCACGACTTTTTACAGGACGGCCGTCTGACGCTGTCATCCCTGCGCAAGATTGCGGCTCAACCGCTGGGGGGCGATTAACGTGCGCGACAGCATCATTCTGGTGGCCAGGGAAATTATCAGTCGCCCGCTACTGAACGATTCGATCATTGATGGCGACGGGTACATCACCCGCGACAGCCTGGGCGCAGCCGCATCAGCCTTGCGCGGTAACAGCTCCCCCGGCGCCTTCAGCCAGGATCCTTTCCATGGCCTGGGCAATGCCGACGTGGTTCAGGCCCTGCAAGGCTACTTCAAGCAATTGAGGGATAAGCCCAAGGACCGCACGGTTTTTTTTGAAACCTTTGAGTACGTGCATATTGCACTGCTCAGAACCGTGATGAATGACCCCGACGACACTGACTCAAATGGCATGCCCATTTTGGAACCGTCCACTGGGCTACCCAAGAAAAAGTACAGCGAACACTGTGTGTACACGGCAAAAAACACCATTGAACGCCCAGGTTTATTGCGTTCGTTAGAGCGCGCCAACAACATGCGCTTGTTAGGTCGCCCCAAGCATGAGGGATGGCTTTGCAATCGAAGCCTGGAGCGCTGGCTGGAACAGCATGAGGTGCACAAGGCCAGGTAACGCCTGGCCTTGTGCAGCAGCGGTTTACACTTTGAGAATTTTACCGCTGATGGCCACACCAGCCAGCAACATCGCAATCAGTACAAAGGCGGTGCTCAAACTGCTGCCGTGGGCGATAAAGCCGATCACCGCAGGGCCTGCGAGAATACCGGCATAACCCAGGGTGGTGATGGCCGGCACCGCAATATGCTCCGGCATAACTGTTTGCTTACCTACCGCGGTGTACAGCACCGGCACGATATTCGAACAACCGGCGCCTACCAAGGCATACCCCAGTAGCGCGGTTTCCCAAGCGGGGAAGAGTGTGGCGAGTAACATGCCGGCGGTGGCCAGCGCGCCGCCAATTACAATCACCCGGGTGGCGCCCAGGCGTCGAACAATCGCATCACCGGTCAGGCGGCCTGCGGTCATGGTCAAGGCAAAGGCCGCGTAGCCAAGCCCGGCGTAAGCCTCATCGAGACCCCGCTCGGCGCTGAGGAATACTGCGCTCCAATCCAGCACGGCGCCTTCGGCCAGAAACACGATGAAGCACAGGCAGCCGATAAACAGCACCACGCCGTGAGGCACGGCAAATGCCGGGCCCGAGCTTTCACTGCCGTAGGGCAACAGGTGTGGCCCGGCCTTGAGCAGCGCGGCCGCCATGATGACAATCACCACCAGGGTCGCCTGCAACGGCGACAGGCCCAACCCCAGCAGCCCGGAAACACCTGCCGCGCCGACGATGCCGCCCAGGCTGAACAAACCGTGGAAGCCCGACATCATGGTTTTGCCGCTGGCACGCTCCACAATCACCGCTTGCAGGTTGACCGTCGAATCCACGGTGCCTAGGCCTGCACCAAACAGAAACAAGCCTGCCATCAGCAGCGGGATCGAACTGACCGTGGCGAGCATCGGCAGTGCCAGGCAGATCATGATCGTGCCGGCAGTCAGCACACGTCGGCAGCCAAAGCGTGATGCCAAGGCACCCGCCACTGGCATCGCGATGATCGACCCCACCCCCAGGCACAACAGCAACAGGCCAAGCGTGCCCTCATTGAGTTGCGCGCGCGCTTTGGCGTACGGCACTAGCGGTGCCCAAGCGGCGATACCGAAGCCGGCGATGAAAAAAGCGATACGGGTCGACATTTGCTCCAGCCGCCCGGGAACCACGGGCGCTGGGGTGGGGATGGCAGTCATGAAAAATCCTTGGTTTTGCGTTCAACGAACGATGTCCGGCGCGACATCCTTGCACATCAGGCCTTGTCGAGCGAGCCAGGTTCCCTGCGGATTGCGGATTGCGCTTGGGATAACGACTTTTATTTTTACAAACTCGGAACGCTCTGCACGAAGTCGCCACACATAAGCGTATCGAACGTGCGGGATGTGGCCTGGAAGGTGCGTAATCCTGGTGAGAATTGCTGAACCCCGGGGTTCTTGCACTGGATTACCACCTTCCAGGCCACCTCCCACAGGTTGGCGGTTCTGTAATACGCTGCCGTTCCAGTGTGTAGGCAATTGGATGGGCGAGCCGATGAAGGTTTTGAAACGGGTGGCAAAATGACCTTGTTCTACGACGCGCGGGGCAATATCTACGGCGTGGTCAGCCCGGCGTATCTGCGTAACCAAGGTGTTGACGTGCCCGAGCACACGGGCCTGGCCGCGAGTACTCGCAAGGCTTGGACACCGTCGGCTATCGCCGCCGAATGTGGGTGGGGCGCCTTGCCCCATGCGGCCGATGCCAAGGCACACCGCTGCGATGGTTTGTTGGTCGGGCCATTTCAGGCCGCGCCGCCGTTTGACGTGCTGATCGTCAATACGGATGGCTCACTCGCCGAACGCAGCGGCAACGGCTTGACCATTTTTGCCCAGGCGCTGACCGATCAAGGCTTGATGACTCAGGGCTGTGAATTGCGCGTCCATCACGACAACGTGCACACGGCGTCACCGCTTGCGACCTATGTGGAACCTGCGGTCAACGAACAGGTTGCGGGCTTCTGGCTGGCCCTGGGGCAGCCGGCGTTCGGGCCATCTGCAGTGGCGGCTTGCGGTATTGAGCCGATCACTATGGGGCATCGAGAATTCAGCCATGTCGCTGCGCTGGCTGCGATCAACCCGCAATGGGCGCACAGCCAGTTTGTCCGTGTCGGTAACCCCCACTGCGTGACGCTCGTGGAGCACGCAGGGGCATTACCTGACAATCAGTCGATGCATCAGAGCGCATTGTTTGACCCTTTGCAGGCGATTGCCTTTGCGCCACCGGTGGGGCGCGGCCAACCCTGTGTGGCTGGCGTCAACCTGCAATGGGCCGCAAGGTCTTCGGGCAATCGGGTGATTGCGCGAGTGTTTGAGCGGGGCGAGGGGCCAACTGCGTCCTCCGGGACCAGTGCCAGTGCTGTGGCATGCGCGGCATGGCGGGCCGGTTGGGTTGAGGCTGGAGAAGTGGCCGTGGTCATGCCAGGTGGCACTGCGCCGGTACGGTTGCAGGGTCAGGCTGAAATATTGCTGAGCGTCAGTTTGTTCGGGACTGCACAGCGGCAAACCTGAATGTTGGTGTGCGGCTGATATCTTGAATAAGTGTCGGCTGTTTCCTTATCAACTAGTTAAGTTTGTAAAGTTGATGTGGGAAGTTTCTTGTTGTGGAAATGTGTTTAATTGATCGTTTGTCTTGTTTTGTAAAAGACACTTCCTCCCAAGTCGTACGAAACTTCTTTTTTGTTTTTTTCGGCGCCGCAATTCGCCTGTAATCGCTAAGCTTTAGGGCGTTCAGGTGCTTTTTTCCAGCAGTTAAATCGGTATCCGATGGGAGAAAGCCTTTCAATCAAATCATTGATGATGGGTAACTTGCGGATGGTTGATGCGTTTGTTTCTTCACGTTTTAAATTGATACTTCCACAAGTGAACAACGACTTTCAGGTGTTGGCCTTCAAAGGCAGCGAGTCCCTGGACCAGCCTTATTTCATTGAGTTGCAATTAGTCAGCGAAAACCCTTCCCTGGACCTGGAGGCGCTGCTCCACCAGCCTGCCTATCTAGACGTTGGCGAAACGGATGCGGGCCTGCATGGGCAGGTCTACGCCATTGGCCGGGATGACCCCGGCGCCCGGCTGACCCGCTATCACCTCACCCTGGCACCCCGCCTGGCGTGCCTTGCCCATCGGCGTGACCAGCGTATCTTCCAGCAACGCAGCGTGCCGCAGATCATCGTCGCGGTACTCGAACACCATGGCATCTTTGCCGACGCCTATGCCTTCGAACTTGGCCCTGTGGTCTATCCGCCGCGCACGTTCTGTGTGCAATACGCGGAAAGCGACCTGCACTTTATCCAACGGCTGTGCGAAGAGGAGGGCATTCACTACCACTTTCGCCACAGCCCGAATAATCATTTGCTGGTGTTTGGTGATGATCAAACGGTGTTTCGACGCTTGCCTGTGCAGCAATACTGCGCGGTGGGCGACCTGGCGGCTGAAACAAGAGCGATCCGGCGTTTCGACGTGCGCCTGGAAACCCGCAGCCGCCAAACGGTGCGCCGCGATCATGACTTCGAACATCCGTCGTTGCGCCTGCAACAAAAGGCCAGTGCTGCAGCGTTGCAAACCCTTGAAGATTACCGTTGCCCCGCCGATTTTACCGGCCACGCACGTGGCAAGCAACTGGCACGTCGGGGGTTGGAACGCCATCTGAGCGATCGCCATCGTGCATTGGGTAAAAGTGATCAACCGGCGTTAAGCAGCGGCTACTTTCTAGAGCTGCGTGATCACCCGGACCCTGCCTGCAACGACCTGTGGTTGATCACGTCGGTGCGTCATGAGGGGTATCAACCGCAAGTGCTGGAGGAGGCCGTGCTTGAGGCTGACGTATTCCAAGGCTATCGCAATCGATTCACCGCTACGCCATGGCGTGCAGCGCATCGACCGCCCCTCAAACATCCCAAACCGACGATCAGCGGCAGCCAGACGGCCACGGTGACAGGGCCGGAAGGCGAGGAGGTGCATTGCGATGCCTACGGTCGGGTGAAGGTCCGTTTTCACTGGGACCGGCTGGACAAAACCGACGATAAAAGCAGTTGCTGGGTCCGAGTGGCTTCCGGCTGGGCAGGCGATGGCTTCGGCGCGATGCTGATCCCTCGGGTGGGCATGGAGGTGCTGGTGACCTTTCTGGACGGCGACCCCGACCAGCCCTTGATCAACGGCTGCCTGCCCAATGCGTTGCACATGCCAGCTTATCCTTTGCCACAACACAAGACGCGCAGCGTGTTGCGCAGTTGCAGCGCCCTGGGCGGCGGCGGGGCCAACGAGCTGCACCTTGAAGACCGTCGCGGCGAGGAGCTTATCTACCTGCGCGCCCAACGGGACCTGGAGCAGCAGGTGGGGCATGACAGCCGCCTGGAAGTGGCCGGAGAGCGCCGTGAAATCATTCGTGGGGCAAGCACGGTTCGCCTGGAAAGCGAAGAGCACCATCACACCACGGGTAATCGCAACGTGGTGCTCCAAGCGAATGATCGCCTGGATGTGCAAGGTAACAGTGAGACCCGTGTGGGGCGCACGCTGGTCATCGAAGCCGGGCAACAGGTTTATCTCAAGGCCGGTGCCAGCCTGGTCATCGATGCAGGCGCACAATTGAGTTTGCAGGCCGGGGGAGAGCACCTGATGATCCAGGCGGGTGGGGTGTTCAGCAGTCGGCCCATCACTGTCGGCGGCGCCCCGCCTGCAAGCGTGTCGGCGAACCCGTTTTCTGCAGCGGGTGGCCCGAAGTTTACAGCGGCGCAGGGCGCTATCATGGATACGGCCCGGCAGTTAGGTGCCGACTACTGCCCAGTGTGTGAGCAATGCCGTGAAGGTCGGTGTGACATCCCAAGGAGGGCTGCATGATGGAGCGCATGCCCAGCCTGTGGATGGCCCGACAGCAACAGGCGGGGCGCCGCCTTTGTTTGATCCTTGAGGGAAACAATGACGCCCGCGAGCCGTTGTTGGCGGCTCGTAATGTTTCGCAGTACTGCTTTCTCTACGGTGAAACGGCCGTGGCCGAGCTGGCAACTCTTGGCCCGGTGATCCTGCTGCTGGAGCAGGTAGGGGAACCCGCGCTGGTTCAATTGCTACAACAGCCGCAGGCGAATTGGGGCTGGCTGGGCAGCCTGCCCGATGATGACCTGGCCGGAGTGGCTCGACACTGGCGCGAGCGAATGTTGGTAGGGCCCGCAGGCAGCCAGGCGCTGTATCGCTTTCACGATAACCGTACCGTGGCCCGCGCTTTAGCCCACCTGCCGATCGAACGTTGGCCGGTGTTTCTCGGGCCACTGATCAACGTGTACTACTGGCATGAGGGCCACTGGTGCGAGGGCGAAAACCCTGCCCCCGGTGAGTACCCGACGCCTGTGCCCGCGCCCTGGCTGAACACGCCCAACCCCCAGGCCGACGCCATCCTGCACGCCAATATCCTGCGCTACCTGCTGACCGAGCACGGCGAGGGCTTGGCCGCCTTGGTCGAATTTCAGGAGCCCAGAATCTGGCTGGCCCAGGTGCTGGAACAAGCACGCGGCTGGCAATGGCGTGGGCCGCAGCAACTTGAATTCCTGGTGGTTCGCAGGTTGGAGGAGGCGACGCGAAGCAGTGTGATCCAGTGGCAGCCGCTGCAAGAGGAGGCGCCTGGCGATCATTTTGAGCGAGTGTCGCAGCAGTGGCGCACGTTGAGGAGTAAGCATGAGTAAGCGACTGCGTGGCGCCTTGATTGCGCTTGTAACGGGATGGCTTTCGGGGTGTGCACTGGTGCCGTCGGGGCCGGTGAATCACTTTACGCTGGAGGTGGACTTGCCGGCGCAATTCAGATTTGTAGGCGCGGCTTACTATGAACCCGCCAGGTACCAAATGTGCAAGTTGCCACAGCGTCGAGGCAACAGGCCTGAACGCAAGATCATTATTGCTGAATACAAACCCGTGGCTGGAAGGATGAGTTATGACCTGCCGTTGACTCAAACCATTGAGGGGTGCCCTACGAGAGTCTGAGGATGTGGCGGGGATGCCGGATTCGGGCGTACAGGAATTACCTGGGCAATGTATGTGGTTTTTTCGGACGGTGGGGCGGTCGCATGCGATCAGGAAACTGCTGGAATGCAAAGCATTGGACGCAATGGGACAGCGGCAAAAAGTCCGGGCGGGTGGGCTTGTACAGCGCGAGCTGCTACCCGGAAAGACACTCAGGCTGGTGCTGGCATTTACAGACGAGGAGGCGCCGGCTTTTGACCGACGGTGGATAGCTGTACCAGGCGGCTGGAAACGCTGCCGGGGGGAAAGTTATGAGGATACGCGGGGCATTTGCGACAGCGATACAACAGACTTTAAACCCATAATAATGCCGGATGGACGCTCTTGTGATGTCTATCCCACGTGTAAATAACAAGGGAACTGGTTCATGAAACAGGAAGCATGGAAGCAACCTTTTTTTAGTAGCAAGATGCCTGCTTGCGCGTTGAAAGGGCACTGGGCAAGCTTTTGTCTGGTTGATGAAGCGGGCTGTGGGAAGGCGTACGGCGGGCTCGCGTACAGCATCTGCGACAGTACAGGCCAGCAGTACAACGGAAGGCTGACGGGGGAGGGATTTGCCAAGCTGCAAGGGTTTTACTGCGGTCCCGTCGTGCTTGCTTTGGAAGGGCTGTATTCTGGGAAAGAGGAGCCGTATTTTGAATTGAGTACGCGCCAGACTTACAGATTACCTATCACCGAACTCCAAATTCGCGCTGAACAAACCCGCTTTGTTGCGGCTGATGGTCAGCGCATTGAGGGTAACCCCGCACAGCGGCAAGCGGATCGGTTTTATCAGGTTGAAGTACGCGACTTGGTCCGACATGTTGCCCACTTGCCGCCCTTGGCGCCCCGGATCTTCGCACCTGCGGCACGCGATAGGGAATTTGTTTGCGGAAAAACTCTCGGGGTATCAGGAAGCCTGGAAGGTCGACGGTAAACAGGTTCAACGCTTTTATCCGCTCTATGAGGAAGTCGCCTACTCACAGCGCTTTGAAATTGTGCCCTTCGATCCGGAGTTGTATTCGCAGAACCGTACGCAGCTTGGAGCGAAACAGGAGCATCCTGCTCTCGTGCACTTTTTCGACGATAAAAATTTCGGCACTGATACGCAGGCATTTATTACTCACCACGATGAAGTCATCCTGATTGCTGTGCGAGGCACCGCCAGTGGCGCTGACGCACTGCGAGACGCAAACGCTCACCAAGTGCCGTTTGCCGATGGCGTAGGTAAAGCCCATGAAGGCTTCTATCTGGCCTATCGAGCGATGCGCGAATTTGTCTTGCAATACCTCGATAAATTTCACGACCGCCAACGCATTATCATTTGTGGGCACAGCCTTGGTGGCGCCATCGCCTTGCTACTGGCAGAAGGGCTGCGTCGAGTCTCCAGCGCCCACTACAACATTCTTCTCTACACCTACGGTGCGCCTCGCGGCGCCGACACCGAGTTCACCGAAGGCGCCTCATCCCTGGTCCACCACCGCATCGTCAACCACAACGACCCGGTCCCCAGTGTTCCCGCCACATGGATGAACACCACCGCCAAACTCTGGGTTCCTGGGGCCGTGATATTGTTCAGTGCCCCAGCGTCGGGCGGCTTGTTATTCGCCGCCGGGCTGGTGCGCGTCGTTGGCAATCCTTACCAGCATCATGGTGAACAACAGCACTTCATGCCGATCACGCTTCCGGATGGCACGCACTCCTCGGTGTTATGGCGGCCCGCGTGTGAGTCCATCCTGGAGGCCGGCTGTAATCGGGCGCTGCAACTGCAGGGCGACATGCCCGACCGCGCCAACCTGCTGAAACAACTGTTTCAGGCCAGCCAACACTCCATGACCGCCAGCTATATTCCAGCAGCCTGGGCCACATTTCGTCGCTGGCAACAAACCGTGGATAGGCAAGGGCCTTTGGTCACGCCAAGAGAGTTCGAGTTACTGGACCATGCGCTCGAAACCATGACTCAACAACTGCGCGACAAAAACCGCGAGCTTGATCGCCGCCGCCCTTCAAACCAGCGCGGATATGGGCACGAACATAACCAGGCGTTGAATGCTGAAATCGATCGGTTGCGCACCAGTCGCCAGCGCCTGGAAACCCTACGCTGGCGACGTCTGGAAGCGCGCGACGTATACGGCAGTCACGCGTCCTCCAGCTATTTGCAACCCAGCCTGAAGCGCTGGTTCAGCCACCACGAAAACCGTGTGCTGGCGCAAGTTGCCAGTATTCCTTCACCGACTCATAACGGCCCAGGGCGTGCGCAACCGTTGGACCTCGATTCGATTGTCTGAAACGGCGCCTATAAAAACGCCACCTGCGCCGGTTGCCGTTTCATCAGCACCTTGCCATTGCGGATCGAGTACAGCGGCAGGCCTTGGCTGCGGATCACCTCGTAGTCGCTGTCGGCCGACAAGATCAACAGGTTGGCCGGGCGCCCAGGTTCCAGGCCATAACGCTCACCCAGGGCCATGGCTTTGGCGCTGTTGTCGGTGACCAGGTCCAGGGCGCTTTGCAGGTTGCGGTAGCCGAGCATGTGGCAGATGTGCAAACCGGCCTCCAGCACACGCAGAATGTTGCCGTTACCGAGGGGGTACCAGGGATCGACAATGGAGTCCTGGCCGAAGCACACGTTCATGCCGGCTTCGAGCAGTTCGTTGACGCGGGTCACGCCGCGGCGTTTCGGGAAACTGTCGAAACGCCCTTGCAGGTGGATGCTTTCGGTGGGGCAGGAGACGAAGCTGATGCCCGAGTGCCCCAACAGGCGGAACAGTTTGGCGCAGTAGGCATTGTCGTAAGAGCCCATGGCCGTGGTGTGGCTGGCGGTCACGCGCGCGCCCATGTCACGGCTGCGGGCCTCTTCGGCGAGCACTTCGAGAAACCGCGAGTGCGGGTCATCGGTTTCGTCGCAGTGCACGTCCACCAGGCAGCCGGTGCGTTCGGCCAGGTCCATGAGGAACTTCACGGAACTCACGCCTTGGTCGCGGGTGTATTCAAAGTGGGGAATGCCACCTACCACGTCGGCACCCAGGCGGATGGCTTCTTCCATCAGTTCGCGGCCATTGCGGTAGGACTCGATGCCTTCCTGGGGAAACGCGACGATTTGCAGGTCGATCAGGTGCGAGCTTTCTTCGCGCACATCGAGCATGGCTTTGAGCGCTGTGAGGTCGGGGTCGGTGACGTCGACGTGGGTGCGCACATGTTGGATGCCGTGGGCGGCCAGGGCCTGGATGGTTTTCTTGGCGCGGGTCTTGGTGTCCTCTTGAGTGATGGTGGCTTTACGCTCGCCCCAGCACTCGATGCCCTCGAACAGCGTGCCGCTCATGTTCCAGCGCGGCTCGCCGGCGGTCAGGGTGGCGTCGAGGTGAATATGCGGCTCAACAAAAGGCGGTATGACCAGGTTGCCGGCGGCGTCCAAGTCGCCGGCCGTTAAAGCAGGCACCCGCGTTTGTGGGGTGATGCTGGCGATCCGGCCGTGTTCCAGGTGCAGATCATGCAGGCCTTCACGGTTGCGCAGGCGGGCGTTGATGATATGCATGGGCAAGTTCCTCTTGGCTAAAGACAGTCAGGCAGATAGCCGCCAGATCATCAGGGCGATGCCGATGTCCAGGCGGTCATATGAGTTGTCCAGCGTCAGCCAGCCGCAGGCTCATACCGGGGCGTCAGCCAGCGGCGCACGTACGCGCAGTACTAATGTCAGCACTATGTAGGTCAGCGACGCAGCCACAATCCCCACCAACGGCGCTACCCACGGCGAGTGGAACGCCAGCACGGTGCCCACCGCATAGGCCACCAGCCCAGGCCAATTGAAGGCGGGCAGGCGTGTCTCGGCCAGGCGCGGGTACTGGCCGCGATAGCGGTAGAAGAAGTCGGCCATGATCACCCCGCCGATTGGCGGGATCACCGTGCCCAGCAGAATCAGGTAGGGCACCAGCATGTCGTACATGCCGAGCAGCGCCAGCAGGGTGCCGATCACTGCACCGGCGAGCGTCACGGTCTTGCGGCGTTTAGTGCGTAGCAGGTTGCAGCCGGCGACGGCGAAGTTATAGATGGTGTTGTCCTGGGTGCTCCAGATATTGAGCAGCAACATGGCCATTGCCGCCATGGCGAAGCCTTGCACCAGCAACACTTCGACCACGTCCGGTTGTTGATAGACGATGGCGCCATACGCCCCGATCAGCACCATCAAGCCATTGCCGACAAAAAATCCAATCAGGCTGGCCAGCACCGCGACCTTGGCCGAGCGGGAGAATCGCGTCCAGTTGGTGGCCTGGGTCGCGCCGCTGACAAAGGTGCCGAACACCAGGGTGATCGCGGTGGACAAGTCCAGTTCAGCCGTGGGCACCACCGCCAGCAGGCCATCCAGGCCGCCGACTTTAACGGTGGCGACCCACATCGACACAAACAGCAAAATGCCCATGGCCGGCACTGCGATGTAGGACAGGATCTCCAGCCCGCGATACCCCACATACGCGGTGGCGCAGAACACCATGCCGAACAGCACCATCAACCCCAGCACGCTGCCTTGGCTCAGCTCGAAGTACTTGCCCAGCACCACCGCGGCGGTGGCGGTGCCCCAGGCGTACCAGCCGATCTGGGTGAAGCCGAGGATCAAGTCACTGAGCTTGCTGCCCACTTCGCCAAAGCAGAAGCGGCCCATCAACACCGAATTCAAGCCACTCTTGAAGGCGATGTAACCCAGGCCAGCGGCGTAGATGCCCAGCAGTAGGTTACCCAAGGCCACGACGCCGAGCATGTCGGTGAAACTGAACGCTACGCCCAGCTTGCCGCCGGCAAACATGGTCGCGGTAAAAAACGTAAACCCCAGCAGCACCATGGCGGTGGACGCCAAGCCTTTGCGCGCATGCATCGGCACTTCGCTGAGGGGGTAATCGTTGCCAGGTTCTTGCTGCGTCATGTGCCTTGCTCCCTGAATGAGTGACGCAGGCTTATTGCACCGCGCGTGCCAAATCAGCAGCAGTGGCGCGGGGTGAATGGCCGGAAGGGGTGGTCTTTGTGCCCAGTCGGGCACGAAAGCGGTGCGCCAGTGATACAAATTGGATCAGTCGAACAGCGTCTGGGTGGTCTCGCCGCGATGAAACGCAAACGCAGCCTGCAGATCACTTTCGATGGTGCGCCCACGGGACAGGGGCGGCAGCTCATCCAAAGCAAAAAAGCCCACGTCTGTGGTTTCGAATCCGGCCATCGGTGCCAGCTGATCCACGCGTTCACACAGGAAGTACAACTTGTAGAAGTCCCGCACATCCGGGCGGTACAAACCCTTGGCCTTGTGCGTGACGCTGTACAGCGCCCGCGCAGTAACGTTCAGCCCGGCTTCCTCGCGAATCTCCTTGACGATGTTTTGCGCCGCCGACAAACCAATATCGGCGTAGCCACCCGGCAGCGCCCAACAGCCATCGGTCAGCTCACGCACCAGCAGAATGCGCTCGCCCTCGATCACCGCGCCGCGCACATCGATCATGGGCGTCGAATAGCGCTTGGCGAAATCCGGCACCAGCCCGGTGATACGTTCCAGCGGCACATCCGCCAGTTGCGCCAGCATGCTATGGGCAATCTCGGCGATTTCCTCAAGGCGTTCGCGCTCAAAGGCGTCGGTGCAAAAATGCAGCCCCGTGGACGCCAATGCCTGCAGGCGCTTGGCCTGGGCCAGCCAGATAGTTTCCATGGGCTTCTCCTAGAGGCGTTTGGTCATGTACGCGCGGCGCAGGCCATGCTCTTGCGCGCGATGGGTTTCGACATAGCCGCGGCGGGTGTACAGCGTGATGTTTTCGGTCATGGTTTCATGGGTGTACAGGCGGATCGCTTCGTAGCCCGCGTCGATCGCCTGTTGCTGCGCAAAGCCCATCAACAGCCGCCCGAAATCAGGGGCGACGGCCCGGCAGTGGCGGGGCGTATTGAAGGGCGCATCCACGCGTGCTTGTTTTGGTGGGGAGCCACGACTGTAAGGTAGGCGGCCATAAAAAAACCACCGCAAGTTGCTGCGCAAAGCCCATCAACAGCCGCCCGAAATCAGGGGCGACGGCCCGGCAGTGGCGGGGCGTATTGAAGGGCGCATCCACGCGTGCTTGTTTTGGTGGGGAGCCACGACTGTAAGGTAGGCGGCCATAAAAAAACCACCGCAAGGGTGGTTTTTTTACCGCAGCGGCTTACTCGCCGCGATAAATGCAACCGCTGGTGCAGGTCTCATGGATGCGAATCGCGCTGAGTTCCGGCAGCAGAGGTTTCAGCTCAGTCCAGATCCACTTGGCCAGCACTTCGCTGGTCGGGTTTTCCAGGCCTGGGATGTCGTTGAGGTAGTTGTGGTCGAGGCGTTCATAGAGCGGCTTGAAAATCGCCTTGATCTCCGAGAAGTCGCGAATCCAGCCGGTATGGGGATCCAGGTCGCCGCTCAGGTGGATTGCCACCTTGAACGAATGCCCATGCAGGCGCCCGCATTTGTGGCCTTCCGGTACGTGGGGCAGGCGGTGGGCGGACTCGAAGGTAAACTCTTTGAAGATTTCCACGGTGTGACCTGTAGGGCTTGTGTTGCGTGGCTTTGGGAGTATTGTCAGTTGATGGTGTACTGATCAATGTACTGATTGGTCGTTGCTGGGCGCTGTTGAGGTCATCCATTCAGCGATTGCCGACTGGCGCCAAGCGACCGAATTGGGGCCTATTCTAACCTGTTTTGGGAATGTGCCCTCCCTGATCCGCCGATAAACCGTATTGCGGCCCAGGCCTGTGGTGTAAAGCACCTCGTCGAGGCGCAGGAAACGATCAATTTTCTCTGCTGCTGCCATGTTGATACTCCGTGCCGCGGGCGGCGTGAGTCAATGAGCCGCGCTGGGCGGCAGAAGGTGGGGTGGGTTATGCGGACCGACGTCCGTACGCGGTGATACTCAAGTGTTTAGGTTTTATGGGGTTTTTGGAGGGTTCTGAGACGGGAGGGTTTTCGGCGGGAGGCTACCGTGGAATCTTTGAAGATTTCCACAGTATTTTCAGCTCGGTCAGGTATCTGGCAGGCGGCGAGTTTAGCAGTTTGATCCCTCGCCGGGCATACCGCCCCTCTGCAAGAGGCCTGTGTCGCGTCAAAGTGGCTGCAAACGCTCACCCAGGCCGCCGTTATCGGCCAATTGCAGGAACTCATCGCCCAAGCGTTGGCTCTCGCTCATCGCGGCCTGCCAGTACTTGTTGCGGCTCGGGTCATCGCCCATGAAACGCTTGAAGTCGCTGCGGTCCGGCAACTTGCCGTAGGGCAGGCGCGCCAGGTAGTCCTTGGATGGCGCGAGCAGCAACACATCCTGCAGACCCTGTTGATTGCTGCGCCGCCACGGCAGGCCTTTGTCGAACCAGCCGGGGATAACCCGGTCGGTGAAGTGCGGGTACAGCACGATGTCGTCGCCGTGGTAGGGCAGGTCGAGGTGATAGTCCAGCAGGCCACCGTCGCGGTAGGTGCCGGCGCCTGCGCCGGGCAGGTCACGCACGCCTTGCATAACCATCGGGATCGAGCCGGATGCCAGCAGTGCCTGGCGCAGGTTGCCCAGCTCCAGCGCGAGGAAACGCGAAGGGAAATCCTTGAGCGGATGCACCGGTGGCGCCTGGCGTGGGTCGTGGATGATCAGCCGCTCGAAATGCCGCGACAGCCGCGCGCGACCGCGCAGGTTGTCGGCAATCACCGACGACAGGCCCAGGCCGAGCCGCCCACGGTGGTCATCGGCGAGCAGGCCGTGGCTTTTGACCACCATGATGTTCAGGCGATAGTCGGGGTTGTCCAGCACCCGCGCATCGCGGCCGGCGAACAGGTCATCGAGCATGCGCTGGCAGCTATGACTGACCTCGGCCATGCTCACGCCTTTGGCAAAACGCTGTTCGTTGTACAAGCGGCCAAGGTCGAGCAGGCCTTGCACTGGGTCGGGCAGGCAGGCGCTGGCAAACCGCCAGGAGCCGATGGAGGCGCCGATCAGCGCACGTTCGCGTGGCGCACGCGGCAACCAATCGCCGAACAGCGCCAGGTCAAGGCCCTGGATGCCCAGCGCCTTGGGGCCACCGGCGGCGCCGGGAAGAATGCCGACATCCGCAGGCGCCAGGCCTTGTTCGCGAATGCGCGTGAAGGCGCGTTTGCCGGCCTTGAGCGTCAAGGCGGGGAATTTGATGTGGATGGCTGTCATACCGGTCTCTTTTGAAGCGAGCGGGGCAGTATAGAAAAACTCGCAGCGTGATAGGTGAAGAAGAGCGCGAGGAAATTGCCATGGTGGCAATTCAGTTTCAGTTAAGTTGCAGCGGGTACGGTGGCCTGCGTAGGAAAAACATCCTGAAACGGAGACTTATCATGAAGCGCCTCACAGCGCTGGTCGCCGCCGGTATCATCGCCTTCTCGGCGGCACAGGCCCAAGCAGTGGACCCCGACAAGCCACTGAAATTGCCTGGGTAAAATCGACGCGCCAGCGGTTGGATGGTGCTGGCGCTCATGGCTTTTTGCTCAAGCCTGGCGGCCCGCGACCTCAACCAGGATGAAGCCTTGGCCTTGCGCCAGCAGGGGGTGATCCTGCCGCTGGAGCAACTGCTGCAACAGGCCATGGCGCGCTACCCGGGCTCCCGGCTGCTGGAGGCCGAGCTTGAGAAGAAGCACGGCCAATATGCCTATGAAGTGGAGCTGGTGACCACCGAGGGCGTGGTGCGCGAAATCAAGCTGGACGCAACGACCGGTGTACTGCTCAAAGATAAGGAAGACGACTGATGCGCCTGCTCCTGGTGGAAGACAACGTACCGCTGGCCGATGAGCTGCTGGCTGGCCTGCAACGCCAAGGCTACGCCGTCGACTGGCTGGCCGACGGGCGCGATGCCGCGTATCAGGGGCGCAGCGAGCCCTATGACCTGATCATCCTCGACCTTGGCTTGCCCGGCCTGCCTGGGCTGGAGGTGTTGGCGCAATGGCGCGCTGCCGCCCTGGCCACACCGGTGCTGGTCCTCACTGCCCGCGACTCCTGGGCCGAGCGTATCGAAGGGCTCAAGGCCGGCGCCGACGATTACTTGAGCAAACCCTTTCACCCCGAAGAACTGCACCTGCGCATCCAGGCCTTGCTGCGCCGTTCCCACGGCCATGCCAACCAGCCGACCTTGCAAGCCGCCGGGCTGCACCTGGATGAAGGCCGTCAGTGCGTGCTGCGCGATGGCGACGAGATTCAACTGACTGCCGCCGAATTTCGTCTGTTGCGCTACTTCATGTTGCACCCGGAACAGATCCTGTCGAAAAGCCACTTGGCCGAGCACTTGTATGATGGCGAGACCGAGCGTGATTCCAACGTATTGGAAGTGCACGTCAACCACCTGCGCCGCAAGTTGGGCCGCAGCGTGATTGAAACCCGGCGTGGCCAGGGTTACCGGTTTGGCGCCGGCCCTGCATGAAGTCCATTCAACGGCGCCTGAGCCTGGGGCTGATCAGCGTGATGGTGGTCGTCGGCGTGGTGCTGGCGCAAACCAGTTTGTGGTTGTTCGAGGCCGGTTTGCAGCGCTACCTGGAAGCCGGCTTGCGCAATGACGCCGAGAACCTGCTGGTGGCGCTGGTGCGTGGGCCGAACGGCGTGCAATTGGATGAACAACGCCTGTCACCGGCCTATCAGCGGCCGTTTTCCGGGCATTATTTTCGTATCGATTTTGCCGACATTCATTGGCGTTCCCGCTCGCTGTGGGACCAGGAATTACCGCGACTGCCCGAAGCCGGGCTCAAGGGCAACTTGCAGCTAGGCCCGGAAGGCCAGCAACTGCTGGTGTTGCGCGCGGACTACAAGCGTTTTGGCCAGTCGATTTCCATCAGCGTGGCCCAGGACTACACGCCGGTGCGGGAAAGTTTCCGTTTGATGCGTCAGATCGGCCTGGTGATGGGCCTCGCGGCATTGCTGCTGGTACTGATCCTGCAACGGGTGACCGTGCGCCGAGCCTTGCGCCCGCTGGAAACCTCTCGCGAGCAGATCGCCCAATTGCAACAGGGCCAGCGCTCGCAACTCGATACCCAGGTACCGCTGGAGCTGGAACCGCTGGTGGCGCAGATCAACCACCTGCTGGCCCACACCGAAGACAGCCTCAAGCGTTCGCGCAATGCGTTGGGCAATTTGGGGCATGCGCTGAAAACACCCTTGGCCGTGCTGTTGAGCGTGGCATCCAGCGAACAGCTCAAGGCCCATCCCGAACTGAGCAAGCTCTTGCGTGAACAGCTGGAGCACGTGCAGCAACGCCTGAATCGCGAACTCAACCGCGCGCGCCTTGCCGGTGAAACCCTGCCGGGCGCCTTGTTTGATTGCGAAAAAGAGCTGCCGGGTCTGTTGGCAACGCTAAACATGATCCACGGTGAACACCTGGACTTGAGTTACCACGTCACGCCGGGCCTGCAATTGCCGTGGGACCGCGAAGACCTGCTGGAACTGCTCGGCAACTTGCTGGACAACGCCTGCAAATGGGCGGATGCGGAAATACGCTTGGTCATCAGCGAAACGCCGCGCAGCTATCTGCTGGCTGTGGAGGACGATGGTCCCGGCATTCCGCAGAGTCAGCGCGACCAGGTGTTCAGCCGTGGCACGCGCCTGGACGAGCAAATTGATGGCCATGGCCTGGGGCTGGGGATCGTGCGGGATATCGTCGAGGTGTGGGGTGGGGTGTTGCAGTTGCAGGAGAGTGAGTTGGGCGGGCTAAAGGTGCTGATCGAATTGCCCAAGCGCCAGGCCTGACCCACCGTCATCGCGGCGTAGGTATCTACACATCTTTTTACATTAATCATTCGACATTTTGAAGATTTAGACCCTGAACTGATCCATCAACCCCTGCTGCTGATTAGCCAGGCTGTTCAACGCCTGGCTCACCCGCGCCGATTCATTTGCTTGCTCTGACAGCGACTCTGTCACATCCCGGATCGTCGCCACGTTGCTGTTGATCTCTTCGGCCACCGCGCTTTGCTCTTCGGCGGCGCTGGCGATTTGCAGGTTCATGTCGCTGATCACCGTGACCGCCTCGCCAATCTGGCGCAGGGCGGTGACCGCTTGGCCGACTTGCTCGACACTGCCCTGGGCCTGGCGATAGCTGTTGCCCATGGAGCCGACCACTTCGGTGGTGCCGTTTTGCAGTTGCTCGATCACCACGCGGGTTTCCTCAACCGATTCCTGGGTGCGCCGCGCCAGGTTGCGCACTTCGTCGGCGACCACGGCAAACCCACGGCCGGCCTCACCGGCACGCGCGGCTTCGATGGCGGCGTTGAGTGCCAGCAGGTTGGTTTGCTCGGCAATGCCCCGAATCACTTCCAGTACCGAACCGATTTTCTCGCTATTGGCCGCCAAGCCTTCGACCTGAACCATGGCGGTGCTCATGTCCGCCGCCAGGTGCCCGATGTTGGTGGTGGTGCGGTCGATCACGGTCAAACCTTCGCGGGTGGCTTGGTCGGCATCGCGCGCAGCGTGTGCCGCTTGGGCGGCGCTGCGGGCCACGTCCTGGGCGGTGGCGCTCATTTCGTGGGAGGCGGTGGCCACTTGGTCAACTTGGCGGTATTGCTGCTCCATGCCGGCGCTGGTTTGTGTGGCAATCGCGGCGGACTGGTCGGCGGTGCCACGGGCGTCCTGAACCGAGCGTTTGACCTCGGCAATAATCGGTTGCAGCTTGTCGAGGAAGCGGTTGAACCAACCGGCCAGTTGCCCCAGCTCATCGTGTTTGTCGTAGGCCAGGCGGCGGGTCAGGTCGCCTTCGCCACTGGCAATGTCTTCCAGCATGCGCGCCACGCCGAGGATCGGCCGGGTCACGCTGCGCGCCATCAGCCATACCAGGACCAAGCCGACCACCGCCGCCAACAAGCCCAGGCTCAGTTCCAGCAAGGTGCCGCGGGTGTTATCGGCATCCAGTTGCGCCTTCAGTACTTCGGCGGGGCCGACCAGGACTGTTTCCGGCACATCCAGCAACACGCCCCACGGCTTGCCGCCGGGAATGGGTGCGAAGGGCGCCAATACCTTGAGTTGATGGTCGGTGCGCAAGCTATGGATCTGCGTGCTGGTCGCCAGTGCGCTGATCAATTGCGCGCCGCTGGCCGTGTCGACTTTATCCAGGCGCTGGCTGAGTTTGCTGGCGTCCGGGCTGTAGCCGGCGAGCAAACCGCTGGGGCTGAGGATGCTGACTTGGGTCTGGCCGTCATACAGCTTCTGGCTCGCCTGTTGGCTCACGGCCTGCAGGCTGTTGAGGTTGATGTCCACCGACAGCGAGGCGATGACTTTGCCGTTGACCATCAACGGGAACACGATGCTGGTCATCAGCACGTTTTGCCCGTCGATTACATAAAAGTACGGTTCGATCACGCAGGGTTTCAGGGAGGTGCGCGGGCACGTGAACCAGGCGTTGGCTTTTTCTCCGCTCGGCCCGACGCTGGTGTCGGCCATGTCACTTTCCGGCAGCGACATGGAAGTCAGCTTGCCCGGCGTCGGCTGCGACCAGTACAGGGCAAAGCGGCCTTTGTCATTGCTGCCCAGCTCCGCCTGGTTGGCGAACAACTCGTCTTTGCCATCCAGCGCGTTGGCTTCGAACACGAGCGACAAACCGAGCAGGTCTGGGTTGGCCTGTAGCGCGGCCTTGACCTGGCGGGTCAGGTCTTCGCGGGTGTCGAAGGCGTCGAGGAAGCGCTTTTCGGCCTGTTCGCGCAAAAACAGCACTTGGCGGGAAAAACCATGACCGTACTGGTAGGCGTCCATGAATTGCTGGCGAATCCCCAACGCCTGCACTTCACCTTGGGCCTCGATGCGCGCCTGGGCAGACTCGTCGAGCATTTGCATACTCGAGGCTTTGACCTGCTGCGAGCTGTGCTCCATGCGATACAGCGACAGACCCACCAGCAGGGTCACGATCCCCAGCAGGCACAGGCCGGCGAGCAGGGTGATTTTCCATTGAATGGAGAGCTGTCTGAGGGGCATCGAGGAGCATCCTTAACCTGAAAACGCAGAGAGCCTCTGTATCGGCCGTTATTGTTGCTTCTTTATTATTTAAACGTTCAATTTAATGCTGAAAGCGACGCCGCTTTTTGACATGCGCGCCCGCCTGCTGCAAAGTGCGCGCCCTCTAATAAGACCTCCTAAAGCCTGCACGCCGGCAGCCAACCCCATGGCCGCTCGGAAGCGGGCATGCCTGTTTTTATGTTTCTGTCTTGAGGTAACCATGATTAACGCAGTCATCGCCGCGGTCGGCACCATGCTGGTGCTCAGTTTGTCCCGCGTGCATGTGGTCATCGCCATCATTGTTGGCGCCCTGGTGGGTGGCTTGACCGGTGGCCTGGGCATTGAGGCCACGCTCAAGGCCTTCAACGGCGGTTTGGGTGGCGGCGCGACCGTGGCGTTGTCCTACGCCTTGCTCGGCGCTTTCGCGGTGGCGATTGCCAAGTCCGGCCTGGCCCATGCCCTGGCGGACAAGGCGTTGACGCTGGTGGACCGCCAGGAAGCCACCGGCGGCAGCCACGTCAAATGGCTGCTGATCGGCCTGTTGTGGGTGGTGGCGATTGCCTCGCAGAACATCCTGCCGATCCACATCGCATTTATCCCGCTGCTGGTGCCGCCACTGTTATACGTGCTGACCAAGCTGCAACTGGACCGCCGGCTGATCGCCTGTGTAATGACCTTCGGCCTGATCACCCCGTATATGTTCCTGCCGGTGGGCTTCGGCAATATCTTTCTCAACCAGATCCTGCTGGCCAACGTGGCCAAGAGCGGCGTGGACATCAGCCAGGTCAACGTCACCCACGCCATGGGCCTACCGGCGCTGGGCATGGTGGTTGGCTTGCTGGTGGCGGTGTTTGTCAGTTACCGCAAAAAACGCGTGTACGACCTGGAGAAAATCGAGCGGGTCGAGCAGGTGGCAGTGCAGTACAACCCGCTGACCCTGCTGGTGGCCGGGCTGGCGATTGCTTCGGCGTTCATCATTCAGCTGTGGCTGGACTCGATGATCATCGGCGCCCTGGCTGGGTTCCTGATCTTTTCGGTGTCGGGCATTGTGCGCTGGCGCGAAACCGACGATTTGTTCACCGAAGGCATGAAGATGATGGCGATGATCGGCTTCATCATGATCGCCTCCTCGGGCTTTGCCGAAGTGCTCAAGGCCACCGGTGACGTGCGCTCGCTGGTGGAAGCCTCGGCGGCGTTTATCGGCCACAGCCGTGGCGTGGGCGCGTTGCTGATGTTGCTGGTGGGGCTGCTGGTGACGATGGGCATTGGTTCGTCGTTTTCCACGGTGCCGATTCTTGCGGCGATTTTTGTGCCGTTGTGTGTGCAACTGGGGTTCAGCCCGCTGGCCATTGTGTGCATCGTCGGCACCGCAGGTGCGCTTGGCGATGCTGGCTCGCCTGCGTCGGATTCCACCCTCGGGCCGACCTCTGGGCTCAATATTGATGGTCAGCACCATCACATCTGGGACACAGTGGTGCCGACCTTCTTGCACTACAACATTCCGTTGTTGGCGTTTGGGTGGCTGGCAGCGATATAGCTGAAGGGTGAGCTCGGCGACACGTCGTTTGAGTCCTTTAGAATCCAGGCAGTTGGCCGTTAACCTCTCAAGTCGCCCCTAATAAGAGAGAAATGCCATGCGTCTGAGCTTGAAGGCCAAAGTCCTGTCCCTCGCCGTCGTGCCGGTGTTGTTGTTTGCTGTGGTCATCAGCCTGACCACCGTGTGGATCCTCCAGGGCCAGGCGCGCAACGAGGTGGATGAAACCCGCCAGCGCCTGCTCAACAACGCCAAGGCCACCCTGCAAAGCTATGTAGAAGTGGCCATGACCACCGTCAAACCGCTCTACGACGCTGCCGCCCCTGGTGATACCGCCGCGCGGGCTGAGGTGGTCAAGTTGCTCTCCAACACCACCTACGGCAAGGACGGTTACTTTTTCGGCTACGACTCCGAGACCATTCGCCTGTTCAAGGGCAACAGCCCGGACGGCGTGGGCAAGAGCTTCAAGGACAACCGCGACCCTAACGGCGTCTACGTCAACCGCGACCTGGTCAAGGTCGGCAAGGATGGCACTCACTACCTGCAATACAGCTCGACCCAGCCCGGCCAGAGTGAACTGGTGCCCAAGCTCGGCTACACCGAATACCTGCCCAAGTGGGACATGGTGATTGGTACCTCGGTGAACCTCGATGGTATCGAAGCCCAGGTGGCGGTGGTCGAAGCCAAGGTTGAGAAACGCATGGAAGGCGTGCTGCTGAGCATTCTTGGTGTCGCTGTGGTGGTGTTGCTGGTGATTGCCGCCGTGGGCATGGTGACGGCCAATACCATCCTGCGTCCGTTGAGCTTGATGAAAGCCAACCTCGACGATATCGCGGCGGGCGAGGGTGACTTGACCCGCCGTCTGGCGATCACCAGCCAAGATGAACTGGGCGACCTGGCCGGTGCGTTCAACCGGTTTGTCGACAAGATCCACGGGCTGGTGCGCCAGATCACCGAGATGACCTCGCAGCTCACCGGGCTGGTCGGGCAGGTGTCTGAGCAAGCCCAACGCTCGGAAACCGCGATGGAGCGCCAGCGTCACGAAACGGACCAAGTGGCCACGGCCATTAACCAGATGTCCTCCGCGGCCCACGAAGTCGCCCGCAGTGCCCAGGGCGCCGCCGTCGCTGCGCAACAGACCGACGCCGAGGGCCAGGCGGCCAAGCGCGTGGTAGACGGCAGCATCGCGCAGATCCATGCGCTGGTGAACGACATTCGCAGCAGCGGCGTGTCCCTCGACAGCCTGCAGCAGGATGTGTCGTCGATTGTCAGCGTGCTCGGGGTGATCCGCTCGATTGCTGAACAGACCAACCTGCTGGCGCTCAACGCCGCCATCGAAGCCGCGCGGGCCGGTGAGGCCGGGCGCGGTTTTGCCGTGGTCGCCGACGAAGTGCGCGCCCTGGCCAGCCGCACCCAGACCAGCACCCAGGAAATCCAGGGCATGATCGACCGCCTGCAAAAAGGCACCGAAGCCGCCGTGGACGCGATGCGCCGCTCCAGCGATGCCGGCGACGGCACCTCGGCCCAGGCCAACCAGGCCGGGGCGTCGCTGGACACCATGGCCCAACTGATCGGCACCATCAACTCAATGAACGCGCAAATCGCCAGCGCCGCCGAAGAGCAGACCGCCGTGGCCGAAGAGATCAACCGCAGCGTGCATCAGATAGCCGTGGCGGTGGACAGCGTGGCCGACGAAACCCAACTGGGCGCCCAGACCTCACGCAGCCTGGCGGATTTGGGCCAGCGCTTGGGGCAATTGGTGGGGCAGTTCAGGATCTGATCTTCAGTAGCCGGGAGGCCGTTATTTACGTGGCGCCGGGTTAGAGGTCGCGCATCAGCAGGCCGAAGCGCAGGTCCATCTCGGCCGGGAGCGGCACATACACTGTGTGCCCATCGCCCGGCGCCACCTCGATGGCTTCGCCCTTGGCGTTGTGCAGCGTGGCCAGGTCAAAGTGAAAGTTGCCGGCGGGGGTCATCAGTTCGAGGTGGTTGCCCACGGCGAAGCGATTCTTGACCTTGACCTCGGCCAGCTCGCCACGGCGTTCGCCGGTCAATTCCCCGACAAACTGCTGGCGCTCCGAGACTGAACTGCCGTTCTGGTAGTTCTGGTATTCGTCGTGCACGTGGCGGCGCAGGAAACCTTCGGTGTAGCCGCGCTGGGCCAGGGATTCCAGGTCGGTCATCAGGGTGCGGTCAAATGCGCGGCCGGCCACCGCGTCATCGATGGCCTGGCGATACACCTGGGTGGTGCGTGCGCAGTAGAAATGCGATTTGGTGCGGCCTTCGATCTTCAGCGAATGCACGCCCATGTGCGTCAGGCGCTCCACGTGCTGCACGGCGCGCAGGTCCTTGGCGTTCATGATGTAGGTGCCGTGTTCATCCTCGAACGCGGGCATGTGCTCATCAGGGCGGTTGGCTTCCTGCAACAGGAATACTTGATCGGTCGGCGCGCCGATGCCCAAGGTCGGCTGGAATTGCTGGACGATCTCGCCCGTGGCGTTTTCCACGGCCGGCGTGGCCTGGTACTTCCAACGGCACGCGTTGGTGCAGGTGCCTTGGTTGGCATCGCGTTTGTTCATATAGCCGGACAACAAACAGCGCCCGGAATAGGCCATGCACAAGGTGCCGTGCACGAACACTTCCAGCTCCATGGTCGGCACCTGCTGGCGGATCTCGTCGATCTCTTCCAACGACAGCTCGCGTGACAGAATCACCCGGCAGATGCCTTGCTGCTGCCAGAACTCCACGCTGGCCCAATTCACGGTATTGGCCTGCACCGACAAGTGAATCGGCATCAGCGGGAAGTGGCGGCGCACCAGCATGATCAGGCCTGGGTCGGACATGATCAGCGCATCCGGGCCCATGGCGATCACCGGCGCCAGGTCCTTGAGGAAGGTCTTGAGCTTGGCGTTGTGCGGCGCGATGTTCACCACCACGTAGAAGCGCTTGCCCATCGCGTGGGCTTCCTGGATGCCGAGGGCCAGGTGGGCGTGGTCGAATTCGTTGTTGCGTACGCGCAGGCTGTAGCGCGGCTGGCCGGCGTAGACCGCGTCGGCGCCGTAGGCGAAGGCGTAGCGCATGTTTTTCAGGGTGCCGGCGGGGGCGAGCAGTTCGGGGGCGATCACAGGGGGCATGGGCTCACGTCGCAAAAGGTCGCGAGGGTAGTGGAGCTTGAGGTGGGATTTATTGATCCAGGTCGGCCTTTGCTGATTTTTTATCATGACTTGATTGATGCGCAGGGCGAGTGCGAAGACTCAGGCTTCAAGCCCTTGAATCAGGCCGTCTATGCTGGTTGGAATTGATCCAGGTCGGCCTTTGCTGATTTTTTATCATGACTTGATTGATGCGCAGGGCGAGTGCGAAGACTCAGGCTTCAAGCCCTTGAATCAGGCCGTCTATGCTGGTTGGAGAATCAAGGGCACTCCCAGGATTGGCTGCGGACTAAGCAACAGGGCCTACACAGGGCCTTTGCTTTTCTGACATGGACCGGACATGAATCAAACCAACCTGCAATTCAAAACCCTGCTGTTGCTGCTGGCCTTGGTGACCATCGCCTTCATCTGGATATTGCTGCCGTTCTACGGCGCGGTGTTCTGGGCGGTGATCCTCGGCATTATCTTTGCCCCGATGCAGCGGCGCCTGCAACAGCGGTTCAGTTGGAACCGCAACCTGACGTCGCTGGCGACCCTGACGGTGTGCCTGATCATTGCGATTCTGCCGGTGATCATCACCAGCATATTGCTGGTGCAAGAGGGCGCGACCCTCTACAAAAACATCGAAAGCGGCAAATTGGATGTGGCCGGGTACATCGAGCAGTTCAAGAACGTGCTGCCGCCGTACTTTCAGCACCTGCTGGACCGTTTCGGCATGGGCAACCTGGAAGGCCTGCGGGAGAAAATCGTCAAGAGCGCGATGCAAGGCAGCCAGTTCTTTGCGACCCAGGCATTCAGCTTCGGCCAGGGCACGTTTGATTTCCTGGTGAGCTTTTTCATCATGCTGTATCTGTTGTTTTTCCTGCTGCGTGATGGCCCCGAGCTGGTACGCAAGGTGCGCACGGCGGTGCCGCTGGCCGAGCCGCAAAAGCGTCGCTTGCAGCTCAAGTTCAACCGGGTGGTGCGGGCCACAGTCAAAGGCAACGTATTGGTGGCCGTGACCCAAGGCGCGCTGGGCGGTTTGATCTTCTGGTTTCTGGACATTCCCAGTGCCTTGCTCTGGGCGGTGTT
The DNA here is from genome assembly GCF_009707325.1 of Pseudomonas sp. IB20. Lineage (NCBI taxonomy): Bacteria > Pseudomonadati > Pseudomonadota > Gammaproteobacteria > Pseudomonadales > Pseudomonadaceae > Pseudomonas > Pseudomonas gelidaquae. Next base: position 1,982,162 of record NZ_CP046103.1, read on the forward strand.
GATGGCGTTTCTGTCACTGCTGCCGGCGGTGGGCGCGGGGATTGTGTGGGGGCCGGTGGCCGCCTACTTCCTGTTGAGCGGTTCGATCTGGCAGGGCGTGGTGCTGGCGTTGTTCGGCGTATTTGTGATCGGGTTGGTGGACAACGTGCTGCGTCCGATCCTGGTGGGCAAGGACACTAAAATGCCCGACTATTTGATCCTGATCTCGACCCTGGGCGGCCTGTCGGTGTTTGGCCTGAACGGGTTTGTGATCGGGCCGCTGGTGGCGGCGTTGTTCATGTCCAGCTGGGCGCTGTTTGTGGAGAGCAAGCCGCGGGTCAAGCTGCCGCTGCCTTGAGCATCACGCGTGCAGCCTGAACGTGGACGCTTGTTGCAGCTGTTTTTGTGCGGCGGATAACGAGGTGAGCGGGCCGCTGATGGGCTCGCCATCGCGTACCAGGTACCAGCAGGCCAGTAATCCATGCTCGCGAAGAGAGGCGGGGACGGCGCTGCCGATGACGGACATGATCTGGACAGTGGGCATGATAGATACCTCCGATTGCTATGGAGGCCACCTTAAGCGGTGAATGCACGCAGGAAAAATCACCTGGCTCGATAGTCGACATCAACGCTAAGCGTCAATCCACGACCTGATCCAGCATGTTCACCACTTCCTGCTCACTGAGCAGGCCCTTGCGCACCAGGTTTTCTGCCAGCAAAGCCAGGAACTTCGCGCTGCGGTGGCCTTCCAGGTGCTTGAGTTCGGTGAGTGCGCTGTAGACCTTACTGGAGGTACACAGGCCGGCGGTGCGGTGTGGGTTCTGCGTGGGCATGGTCAGTCGTCCTTGTTGTTATTGGGTGGACAGGGTCAATTGTGAGACTGTTTCGTGACGTAAACATGACAGCGCGAGTATCGGCCCGGCAAGTAGACATTGGCCTTAATGATGTGCGATTACGGCCATGCCATTGTCCTCATAGCGACCTTGGCACTCTAAATCCGGACTTTGCGGGCAAAAAAAAGGCCCCGCGTGTAGGCGAGGCCTGTGCCTGTCATGTCAGTTAAGTGTTACCAGCCGCGACGGTAATAGCCGTGGGGAGGGCCGTAGTAGCCACGCGGTGGGCCGTAATAGACCGGCGCCGGGCGGTAATAAACCTGCTGTTGCACATACACCGGCGGTGGCGGTGCGTAGTAGACCGGCGGCGGAGCGGCATACACCGGCTGCGGCTGGACGTACACCGGCTGCTGCACGTAAACCTCACGCGGTTGGCTGGCAACCACGGAGCCCACGACAGCTGCGCCCACTAACGCACCCAAGACGGCCGGGCCACCCCATCCACCACCGTGGGCGGAGGCTTGGCCTGCCATAGCGAGTGCACCGATAAGCAAGGCGATCTTGGGGATTTTACGAATCATGGTCATTCCTCGGTTAGCCCCTGCGCTTGTGGTCTGCAATCAATAGACTCAAGGATTGTCGCGGGGATACTTTTAAGACAGCGTGTTTCTGAAAAACAGCACAGCCGATAGGTAAAGGTTGTGTAAGGTCTGTACCCAATTGCTTACTCAAAGGAGTTACCCATGCAGATGCACCCCAACAAGGACACCCAACTGTGCATGTCATTGTCGGCGCGCCCTGGAAATTTTGGCTTGCGTTTCCATAACCATCTGTATGAACAGCTGGGTCTGAACTTCTACTATAAGGCCTTCAGCAGCCAGGATTTACCCGGCGCGATCGGCGGTATACGCGCGTTGGGCGTGCGCGGCTGCGGTGTTTCCATGCCGTTCAAGGAGGCCAGCATTGCCCTGGTCGATGAGCTGGACGACTCGGTCAAGGCCATCACCTCCCTCAATACCATCGTCAACACCAATGGCCACCTCAAGGCCTACAACACGGACTACATCGCTGTCGAACAACTGCTGAAAAAGCACGCGGTACCGAAGGATTCGACCTTTGCCCTGCGTGGCAGCGGCGGCATGGGCAAGGCCGTGGCCAGCGCTTTGCGCGACGGCGGTTACGCCAACGGCGTGATTGTGGCGCGTAACGAGGCAGCGGGCCGGGCGTTGGCCCAGAACTTGGGGTATGAATGGCTGCCGGAATTGGGTGACCTGCGCCCGCAGATGTTGGTCAACGTGACGCCGATCGGCATGAGCGGTGGGGCGCAGGCGAATCAATTGGCGTTTGACGCTGAGGCTGTGGATGCGGCCGATACGCTATTTGATGTGGTGGCGATCCCCGCCGAAACGCCGCTGATCGTGCGCGGGCGTGCCAAAGGCAAACGCGTGATTACCGGGCTGGAAGTGATCGCGATCCAGGCGTTGGAGCAGTTTGTGCTGTACACCGGCGTGCGGCCGACTGATGAGCAGTTTAAGGCGGCAGTGGCCTTCGCCCGAGGCTAAGCCTTGTACATAGTCAATGTGGGAGCGGGCTTGCTCGCGAAGGCGGTGTGTCAGTCAATAGATGAACCGACTGATTAGCCGCTTTCGCGAGCAAGACCGCTCCCACATGTTTGACCGAGTTAAGCCTGTTCCAGCTGGGCCAGGCGCTCTTCCAACGCAGCAATCCTGGCTTCAAGCTCTTCGATACGATCCAGAGAGACTGCACCAGCCGACCGCTCCACCGGACTCCCGCGCGCCGCCAGAATCACCTCGATATCCGCCGGATCCCCCAGCGCGTGGGTATACCGGTCTTCCCGCTGCCCCGCCTGTTTCGGCACCAGCACCGCCAGCCCGCGCGCAATCAGGCGCTCCAGCTGGTGCACGACCTGCTCGGCATCTTCAAAGTCATGCATGCGCCCGCTGCGGGTCAGCAGCTCATTGACGGTTTGCGGCCCGCGCAGGAACAGCAGCCCGATCAGGATCACCTGTGCCGGTACCAGCTCCAGCGCCTTGTCCACGCGATGCTCCCAACGGTCGGCGCGGCTGCCCATCACCAGGCGGGTAAAGCCCTGGCCTTCCAGCGCGCGCAGGCTTTGGCCGACCTGGCCTTGGCTGAGGTTGGTCACCGGCTCGCGGCTGGTCTTCTGGTTACAGGCCAGCACCAGGGCGTTGAGGGTCAGGGGGTAGGTTTCCGGGTTGGTCGCCTGTTTTTCGATCAGGCAGCCCAGGATGCGGATTTCCGTGCTGTTCAGGCGCGGCTCAGGGGTCTCGGTGTCGTGCTCGGCGGTCATCGCGCTTTCCCTATGCAGTGAATGCACTAGCCTAAGCTGGAAAAAATAAAAGACAAGCAGCTGGCATGTCTATAATCGCCGCTGGTTCCAAACCCTGCCATAACCGCGAGACTGTCATGACTATTTCCCTGTACGCCGCCTCCATCCCGGTCTTCAAGCAAATGCTCAACGCCCTGAGCGATGTGCTGAACAAAGCCGAAGCCCACGCCACCGCCAAGAACATCGAGCCGAACGCACTGCTGCAAGCGCGTCTGTTCCCGGACATGTTCCAACTGGTACGCCAGGTGCAGATCGCCGTCGACTTCGCCAAGGGTGTTTCCGCACGCCTGGCCGAGATCGAAGTGCCGAAGTACGAAGACAGCGAAGTGACCTTTGCCGACCTGCAGGCACTGATCGCCAAGGTGCTGGCATTTGTCGACACCATCAAGCCTGAGCAAGTCGACGGCAAGGAAGGCATCGAGATCATCACCCGCCCAGGCACGCCGAAAGAGAAGCGCTTCAGCGGCCAGTCCTACCTGCTGACCTACGGCCTGCCGCAGTTCTTCTTCCACGTCACCACCGCTTACGCCTTGTTGCGTCACAACGGTGTGGAAGTGGGCAAGCGCGATTACATGGGCTCTTTCTAAATAGCCGCTTTCCAAGCCAAAAAAAGCCCGGGGTGGTTCTTCAATGAACCTCCCCGGGCTTTTTTGTGCCTGAGCGTTAAGCCGGTTGCTCTTCCTTGCCCAGGCACGCCGCCGCAGTAAACAGCACATCGGTGGACGAGTTGAGTGCGGTTTCCGCCGAATCCTGCAGCACGCCGATAATAAAACCGACGGCCACCACCTGCATGGCGATCTCGCTGGGAATACCAAACAGGCTGCATGCCAAGGGAATCAGCAACAGCGAACCGCCGGCCACACCCGATGCGCCACAGGCACACACCGCCGCGACCACGCTGAGCAGCACGGCGGTCGGCAGGTCGACGGCAATCCCGAGGGTGTGCACGGCCGCCAGGGTCAACACGGTGATGGTCGTCGCGGCACCGGCCATGTTGATGGTGGCACCCAGCGGGATCGACACCGAGTAGGTGTCTTCATGCAGGCCCAGGCGTTTGCTCAACGCCAGGTTCACCGGGATATTCGCCGCGGAGCTGCGAGTAAAGAACGCGGTGATGCCGCTTTCGCGCAGGCACAACAGCACCAGCGGGTACGGGTTACGGCGCAGTTTCCAGAACACGATAGCCGGGTTGACCACCAACGCCACGAACAGCATGCAGCCGATCAGCACCGCCAGCAGGTGCGCGTAGCCGAGCAGGGCGCCGAAACCGGAAGTGGCCAGGGTCGAGGCCACCAGGCCGAAGATACCCAACGGTGCGAAGCGAATCACCACGCGCACAATCAGCGTTACCCCGTTGGACAGGTCATCCAGCACCGTGCGGGTCGTCTCGCCAGCATGGCGAATCGCTATGCCCATGCCGATGGCCCAGGCCAGGATGCCGATGAAATTGGCATTCATCAGCGCACTGACTGGGTTATCCACCACGCTGAGCAGCAAGCTTTGCAGGACCTCGCCGATACCGCCGGGGGCGCTGACGGTGAGGTCATGGGAGGCCAGTACCAGCGTCGAGGGGAACAGCGTGCTGCCCACCACCGCGACGACGGCAGCCGCAAAGGTGCCCAGCAAGTACAGGAACAGGATCGGCTTGATATGGGTTTCCTGGCCATGTTTATGGCCGGCAATCGAAGCCATCACCAGCACAAACACCAGGATCGGCGCCACGGCCTTGAGCGCGGCGACAAACACCTTGCCGATAAAACCGCTGGCCTTGGCTGCCTCGGGCAACAGCAGGGCCAACAGTATGCCGGCGACCAGGCCGATGAGGATTTGCGTGACCAGGCTGACGCGGGTCAGGCGCTGGAAGAGGGAAGGGGCGGCAGTCATAAACAGTTGTCTCTAGTTCTTTTAATGGGAAGCAGCATTGCAGGCAGGAAGCGCAGATGAAAGCAGGCGCAAAGTCTAACATGCTGTAGGAAGCGTCCCGTTCAGTGCGACATTCCGTCACCGCGGCCGTAGGCTTTGGCCATATCCCGACATACTCTGTTAACATTCTCGCCTCTCAACTTTCCTATCCGTCAGCGAGCCCTTCGGGCTGTCGTTGATGTCGTCGTTTCTGGAGTTTTCATGCTGTTTCCCATCCTGCTGCTGTCGGCTGCCGGCTTTACTGTGCTGACCACAGAATTCATCATCGTCGGCCTGTTGCCGGCCATTGCCCGGGACTTGCATGTCAGCGTGTCCCAGGCCGGGCTGCTGGTGACCCTGTTCGCCTTTACCGTGGCGGCGTTCGGCCCGTTTCTCACGGCGTACTTCGCACGCTTCCCACGCAAACGGCTGTTTATCAGCATCCTGATCATGTTCGGGGTGGCCAATACCGTGGCGGCATTGGCGCCGAATATTTGGGTGATGGCCTTTGCACGGTTGATTCCGGCGCTAGGGTTGCCGGTGTTCTGGGCCTTGGCCAGTGAAACCGCGGTGGACATCGTCGGCCCGGAATACGCCGGGCGCGCCATCGAAAAGATTGGTTTCGGCATCGTCTGCGCCACGGTGTTCGGCATCCCCGTGGGCACCTTGATTTCCGACATGTTCGGCTGGCGCACCGCGTTTGCCATCCTCGCCGTCGTGGCGTTGGCCAAAGCGTTGCTGCTGTTCATCTACCTGCCGGTGACAAAACCGAAGAACGATCAGGTGACGCTGCGCTCGCAGTTCAAGATCCTGCGTAACCCGGTGATGCAGGGCCATATTTTGCTGTCGATCCTGGTGTTCAGCGGCATGTTCACCGCCTACACCTACCTGGCGGACATCCTCGAGCGCCTGGCCGGCTTCGACGGCACACTGGTGGGCTGGTGCTTGATGGGCTTTGGCGCAGTGGGCTTGATCGGCAACTCCCTGGGTGGGCGCGCAGTGGATCGCCACCCGTTGATCGCGTCCATGGTGTTCTGCGGCTTCATGATCGCGGGCATGGTGGCCTTGGTCCCGGCGATTCACTCACCGGTCGGCCTGGCGGCGGCCATGGCGGTGTGGGGCGTGACCCAGGCGGCGATGTTCCTGGTCAGCCACGTGCGCTTGATGAAGGCCGCACCCCATGCGCCGGCGTTTGCCGCCTCGTTGAACATTGCCGGGGCCAACCTGGGGATTGGCCTGGGGGCGATGGTCGGCGGGCATGTGATCGACACCCTCGGCCTTGGCAGTCTGGGCTTTGCCGCCTCCGGGTTTATCCTGGTGTCGATCCTGCTGGCGCTGTGGCTGATGATTGCCAAACCGCCCGCCGCCCGCGCCTGATCATCAGGGCAGGGCGGTAAACAGCTCGCGTCGCGCCCCTTCGGTAATCGCCACGATGCCGGGGTGCTTGACCTTGCGCTCCACCGAGATCGCGTAGAACGACTCGGTGACCGCATCGGTCTGGCCGATCAGCGCCACGCCGTACTGGCGCACCACCTCATCGGCAATCACGCTGGGCGCGATAAAGATCCCGCTGCCGGATTGGCCAAATGCCTGCATCAAGGCACTGTCGTCGAACTCGCCGATGATCTTCGGTTGAATCTGCTGCTCGGCAAACCAACGCTGCAAGCGGCTGCGCACCACCGTTTCTGCACCCGGAATCAACAAGGGTGCGCCCTGCAAGCACTGTGGGAAATCGCCGCCGTATTGGTCAGCCAATGCCTGGGTGGCGAAAAAACTGATGCCGCATTCGCCCAGTTTCTGGCTGTAGCCCTTGATGTCCAGGTGCGTGGGCATGGGGCTGTCGGAAATTACCAGGTCCAGGCGCTGGATCGCCAAGTCGGCCAATAAACGTTCGAGTTTGTCCTCGCGGCAGGTGATGCGGATCGGCTCGCTCAGTTCCATGGTCGGTGCAATCAGCCGGTACACGATGGACTTGGGCACCACATCCGCGACCCCGACCCGGAACAGGATCTGCTGTTCATTGGGCTCTGCGCGCAACAACGCCTCCAACTCATTGCCGGTCTGGAACATCTGCTCGGCGTAGGGCAGGACGCGGCGCCCGGCTTCGGTGAGTTCCAACTGGCGCCCGACGCGCTGAAACAACGCGATACCAAAGGTTTGCTCCAGCAGGCTGATCTGCCCGCTGATGGTCTGGGGCGTGAGGTTAAGTTGCTCACAGGCGCGTACGATGCTGCCGGTCTTGGCCACAACCCAGAAGTAATGCAGCTGTCGGTAATTGAGCATGGCGGGCTACACTTCGTAAAAAACGAAGTATACGTGAAAAAAATACGAATTTTCCTGAAGTGTTCGCGTGCATAGAATGCCTCGCTATCGAGGGGCCACTATTTGGACCCAATGGTTCTAACGAGGAATACATCATGAAACTCAATTCTCTGGGCGCCGCGTCGTTGCTTGCGCTTTCATTGGTAATGGTCAGCGGCTGTGATCAGGTGGAAAAGAGCGCCCAGCAAGTGCTGGGCAAGGCCACCGAATCCGCCAAGCAGGCTATCGATGAAACCCATAAAGCTGCCGAACAGGCATTGAGTGAAGCGACACAGGGCCTGATCAGTCCGGAAAAAAACGATGATCAGAAACAAAAAGAATCTGAATCAAGCAGCAAAGAAGCTTAACTCCCCAGCACAACGTCAGGACTGACCTATGGATTACCTTTTACAACTGGCTGCCAGCCCCACCGCCTGGGTCGCACTGGCCACCTTGATCGTCATGGAAATCGTGCTGGGCATCGATAACCTGATCTTTATCTCGATCCTCACCAACAAATTGCCCGAGAAGCACCGAGCCAAGGCGCGGCGCATCGGCATCAGCATGGCGCTGGTGTTACGTCTGGGCCTGTTGAGCACCATTGCGTTTATCGTGCAGTTGACGGCGCCGGTGTTCGAAATCTTCGGCCAGGCATTTTCGTGGAAGGACATGATCCTGATCGCCGGTGGCCTGTTCCTGGTGTGGAAGGCGACCACCGAGATCCACCACAGCATGGACCCGGAGCCGGAGCAGAAGGAGTCCGTCAGTAACGTCGTGACCATTGGCTTTGCTGCGGCCATCGGCCAGATCCTGTTGCTCGACCTGGTGTTCTCCATCGACAGCATCATCACCGCCGTGGGCATGACCGAGCACTTGCCGATCATGATCATTGCTGTGGTGGTCTCGGTGATCGTGATGCTGGTGGCGGCTGAACCGCTGGCCAAGTTCATCAACGACAACCCGACCGTGGTGATGCTGGCCCTGGGCTTCCTGATCATGATCGGCATGACGCTGATCGCCGAAGGCTTCGGCGCCCATGTGCCAAAAGGCTACGTGTATGCGGCCATGGCGTTCTCGGCAGCGATTGAGTGCTTGAACATCGCAAGACGCAATCGCCATCAGCGTTTGCTCGCCGCCAGGCAGTAACGCTAGAAACGCAAAAAGCCGGCTGAGCTAACAAGCGCCCAGCCGGCTTTTTGCTGTCTGATAGAATCTGCGCACTTGTTACCTTGAGGTCCACCATGAACGAGCCGATTCGCCTCACCCAGTACAGCCACGGCGCGGGTTGCGGCTGCAAGATTTCACCCCAGGTGCTGGAAGTGATCCTCGCCGGCAGCGGCGCACAGAACCTGGATCCCAACCTGTGGGTAGGCAACGCCTCACGCGACGACGCGGCGGTGTACGCCATCGACGACGAGCGTGGCGTGGTCTCCACCACCGACTTTTTCATGCCGATTGTCGATGACCCCTTCGACTTCGGCCGCATCGCCGCCACCAACGCGATCAGCGATATCTACGCCATGGGCGGCGATCCGTTGATGGCCATCGCCATTCTGGGCTGGCCGGTGAATGTGCTGGCGCCGGAAATCGCCCGCGAAGTGATCCGTGGCGGCCGTTCGGTGTGCGACGCCGCCGGCATTCCGTTGGCCGGTGGGCACTCCATCGACGCGCCGGAGCCGATCTTCGGCCTGGCCGTCACCGGCATCGTGCAAAAGCGCCATATGAAGCGTAACGACACCGCCACCGCCGGGTGCAAGCTGTACCTGACCAAACCGCTGGGCATCGGCATCCTCACCACCGCCGAGAAGAAGGGCAAGTTGCGCGAGGCGGACATCGGCCTGGCCCGCGACTGGATGTGCACCCTCAACAAGCCTGGCAGCCGTTTCGGCAAGTTGGCGGGCGTTACTGCCATGACCGATGTCACCGGTTTCGGCCTGCTGGGCCATCTCGTGGAGATGGCTGACGGCAGCGGCCTGACAGCGCGCATCGAGTATGAAAAAGTCCCACGCCTGCCGGGGGTTGAAGACTACCTGGATCAGGGTTGCATGCCCGGTGGCACGTTGCGCAACTTCGACAGCTATTCGAGCAAGCTCGGGCGCCTGCAAGAACTGCACAAGCGCGTGCTGTGCGACCCACAAACCAGCGGCGGCTTGCTGATTGCCGTGACCCCGGAGGGCGACGCCGAATTCCACACGGTGGCCGCCGAGCTGGGCCTGAGCCTTGAGCCAATCGGCGAACTGGTTGAGCGACAGACCCACGCGGTAGAGGTGTTTTGATGGCAACTGACATCACCGACTACCGCGACATCTTCCTCAACGACCGGCCGATGATGGATACCCGCGCGCCAATCGAGTTCACCAAGGGCGCATTTCCCGGGGTGATCAACCTGCCGCTGATGACCGACGACGAGCGCCAGCGGGTCGGCACTTGCTACAAGCAGCAGGGCCAGCAGGCGGCAATCGTTTTGGGGCATGAACTGGTGTCCGGGGCGACCAAGGCCGAGCGCATCGAGCAGTGGGCGCAGTTTGCCAAGGCCAACCCTGAGGGTTATTTGTATTGTTTTCGCGGCGGTCTGCGTTCGCAGATCGTGCAGCAATGGCTGAAGACCGAAGCCGGTATCGAGTACCCGCGGGTGGGCGGTGGCTACAAGGCCATGCGTACCTTTCTGCTGGAGACGCTGGAGCACGCCACGGCAGAGTGTGATTTCGTGTTGTTGGGCGGCATGACCGGCACCGGCAAGACCGAAGTGCTCGGCCAACTGCGCAACGCCCTGGACTTGGAAGGCCACGCCAACCATCGTGGCTCCAGCTTCGGCAAACGCGCGACATCACAACCCTCAAACATCGACTTCGAAAACCGCTTGGCCGTGGACCTGCTCAAAAGACGCGCGGCCGGCGTCGAGCAGTTTGTCGTCGAGGACGAAAGTCGCACGATCGGCAGTTGCGCGCTGCCCTTGCCGTTGCACAAGGGCATGCAGACATTTCCAATGGTGTGGTTGGAAGACAGTATTGAAGGCCGCGTCGAAAGAATCCTGCGCGATTACGTGGTCGACCTCTGCGCCGAGTTCATCCAGGTATTTGGCGACAATGGCCAGGCGCTGTTTGCCGAACGCCTGACCCAGAGCTTGGCCAATATCCACAAACGCCTGGGCGGCGAGCGCTTCCAGCGGTTGCAGGCAATCCTGCAGGACGCTTTGGCCGAGCAGGCCCGCAGCGGTGCGGTGGAACTGCATCGGGTGTGGATCGAGGGCTTGTTGCGCGAGTACTACGACCCGATGTACGCCTTCCAGCGTGAAAGCAAAGGCGCGCGGATCGAGTTTGCGGGCGAGCAGAGCGCGGTGGTGGAGTACCTGCGCGAGCGCATTGCCAGGTCAGCATAATGGAGTGGGTTTAAGGGCCTTTTCGCGAGCAAGCCTGCTCTCACATTTTTGACCGCGTTCATTCTGTAGAAACGCGGTCAAAAAGTGGGCGCTGGCTTGCCTGCGATAAGGCCCTCAGCCTCACCTGAAAACTAAAGAATCACCGCCCCAATCAACCCACACACCACACCCACCAGCATGGTCAGCCCGGCCACCGTCACCAGCACCCGCGCATCGAAATCCTTGCGCAGCATCAACAGTGACGGCAGGCTCACGCTGGGCAGGGTCATCAGCAAGGCCACGGCCGGGCCGGTGCCCATGCCCAGAGTCATCATGGTTTGTACGATAGGGATCTCAGCTGCTGTAGGAATCACGAACAGTGTGCCGACGATGGCCAGCGGTACCAACCACATCAGGCTGTTGGCCATGGCCCCGTCGACATGGGGGAACAGCCAGACCCGCGCGGCACCCAACACCAGCACGGCGAGGATATAGACCGGGATCGTGCTCCAGAACAACTGCCACAGGGTACGCAACCAACGGCTCAGGAACGGTTGCGATTCGCTCAGGCTAGCGTCGGCTACCGCGTCTAAAGCGGCTTCGGGCACCTGATCGGGTCGGGCAATCCGCTGTGCCACCAGGGACACGCCGACCACCAGTACAATCCCCGCAACCAACCGCAACGCGGTAAAGCCCCAGCCCAACACAAAGCCCATGAACACCAGCGTCGCCGGGTTCAAGACCGGGTTGGCGATCCAGAACGCCAGTGCGGCGCCTACCGATACGTGCTGACGGCGCATGCCCGCCGCCACCGGTGCTGCGCAGCAACTGCACATCATGCCCGGCAAGGCGAACAGCCCGCCGCGCAGGGTCGAACCCAGGCCGGCGCGGCCAAACAGGCGCAGCAGCCAGTCGCGGGGGATCAACACTTGCAGCAGCGAACCCAGAATCACCGCCAGCACGGCGGCCTTCCAGATGGCTAGGAAATACACTTGGGCATAGGCCAGCGCGGCCGTCAGGGGGGCGGTTTGCTGATCATTGAGAATCGAGGCGCCGATGCTGTGGTTATCCGCTGCCACGAACGCCTTGAGGTAATAGGGCGACCACTTCACGTAGTAGAGGCCGATGCAGGCCACCAGCAGGAACAGCGCTGGTTTCCACCAGAACGACCAGCCCCGGTTGGGCTGGGTAGAGATGAGGTTGGGCATGGTGCAGGTCCGCAGAGGGTTCAATAGCGGGGCATCATACGCCTGTGTCAGATATCCGCAGCGGTCTGCGTTGCATCCGGGCACGTCTGCTGGCCGTTATCCAGGCCTTGCTTGTAGTTGCGGCTGAGCAGGGAGGCCTTGCCGTTATGCCAGGTCAAGGTCAGTACATACAAGGTGTCGAAGTCACTGCCTGACCAATCGTCGGTGATGGTGTGTTTTTCACCCGAGGCTTCACTGGCCACCTTGTTGATCAGCTCCGGCAGGTAGCCGTGGGACCAGGCGGTGTAGATGATCGAGTTGTGGTACTTGTCTTCCACCAGCTCGTCAGCGAGGTCGCTGGTGTCGTTGGCCGAGAATTTGATGTTAACCGGCAGGCCGAGCTTGATGGCGCTAGGGCTGATGGTCATCAACGGGCGAATGTAGCTGTACGAATTGTCCTTTTCGCCTTCTTCGACATTGCGCGTCGGGTTGGGGGCAAACACATAGTTGGCATTACCGAATTTTTGCGGTAGCACGGTGGCCAGGTTCATGGCGCGGTTCAGGCCTTGGCAGTTCAGCTGGCCGAGGCCGCCGGCGGGTTTTTCGCCGTGGCGCAGGAATACCAGGGTTTGTACGCCGTCTACCGGCCCGGCGCTGCTGATTCGTGATTCCAGGGTCAGACCGATCGCGCCGCCGACCACGAGCAGCGGCAACATGATGTATGAGTAACGTTTAAGGCGACGAGCAAGGCACAAAGGCTTGATTCTCATTGTAGGTTCGAGTCTTCAGTGCATCGGGTTAAGGCGGACAAGCCCGGCCCCAGCGACGCATGCGGCGCCCTGCGGTTTTTCCATGTCGTTGTAACAGGGTGTCTCCTTTCACCGTGATGGCGCAGTTAAGAGTGCATATAGCCACTTTGGTTCGCCTGCGCGCCAGATTAGCGTGGCAATGTTGCGCAATGATGACCCATGCACGACGTTGGGTAGGTGGTTATTATGTGAGCTTTGCGCCTGGGGATTTTCTGATGAACGCACTCGCCGCTTTTCCGATTAATAGCAAATGGCCTGCCCAGCATCCGGAACGTTTGCAGTTGTATTCGTTGGCTACGCCCAACGGCGTCAAAGTATCCATCATGCTTGAAGAACTGGGCTTGCCTTATGAAGCGCACAAGGTCAGTTTCGAGACTCAGGACCAGTTTTCGCCTGAGTTCTTGTCGCTGAACCCCAACAACAAAATCCCCGCGATCATCGACCCCAATGGCCCGAGCGGTCAGCCATTGGCGCTGTTCGAGTCAGGCGCGATCCTGATCTACCTGGCGGAGAAAACCAGCCAATTGCTCTCCGAAGACCCGGCCACCCGTTACGAAACCCTCCAATGGCTGATGTTCCAGATGGCCGGTATCGGGCCGATGTTCGGCCAAGTGGGGTTCTTCAACAAATTTGCCGGCAAGGCCTACGAAGATAAACGCCCGCGTGATCGCTACGTGGCCGAGTCCCGGCGCTTGCTGGATGTGTTGGAAAAACGCCTGCTGGGCCGCACCTGGATCATGGGCGACGAGTACAGCATCGCCGACATCGCTACCTTTCCATGGATTCGCAACCTGATCGGCTTCTACGAATCCGGCGACCTGGTAGGCATTGCCGATTTCCCGAACGTACTGCGCGCGTTGGACGGCTTTGTCGCACGTCCGGCGGTGATCCGTGGCCTGAACATACCTGCCTGACCCCAAGAGCGTTGAAATATGCCGACTTTCGATTTTAAGCAACTGGATGTATTCAGCAGCGTTTCGCTCAAGGGCAACCCACTGGCGGTGGTGTTGGGGGCTGACAGCCTCACCGACCAGCAAATGGCCGGTTTCGCCAACTGGACCAACCTCAGCGAAACCACGTTTTTGCTGACACCGCGCGACCCACGAGCTGACTACCGGGTGAGAATTTTCACCACGCTCAAAGAGCTGCCATTCGCCGGCCACCCGACGCTGGGCAGTTGCCATGCCTGGCTGCAAGCGGGGGGCGTTCCCAAAGGTGAGGAGATTATCCAAGAGTGCGAAATCGGCCTGGTGCGTATCCGTCGCGAAGGCGATGAGCTGGCCTTTATAGCTCCGCCGTTGTTGCGTAGCGGTGCCGTTGAAGCGCCCTTGCTGGAACGCGTGCGCTTGGGGCTCGGCCTGGCACCCGACGCCATTGTGCGTAGCCAATGGGTCGACAATGGCGCGGACTGGCTGGCAGTAATGCTCGCCGATCGCGAACAAGTACTGGCGCTGCAGCCGGATTACTCGCAACTGCATGGGTTGGCCATTGGCGTCATCGCGCCCTGTGACCCGGCGCGGGACGCTGTGGGCACGCACTTCGAAGTCCGCGCATTTATCGCGGGCGACAGCGCCCAGGAAGACCCGGCCACCGGCAGCCTGAATGCGGGCATTGCCCAATGGTTACTGGGTGAAGGCCTTGCGCCGAGCCGCTACGTAGTCAGCCAAGGTACGGCCATTGGGCGCGCCGGGCGTATTCGCGTCGATCGCCAAGGTGATGAAATCTGGATCGGCGGCGCCGTTTCGGTGTGCATCGAAGGGCGCGTACAGCTCTAGATCAATGAATTGTTACGGGCTGCGCAATACACTATTGGCCCCTCGGCGTTTGTGCTGCCGGGGCCAAGGGGCATAAGCTTTCGCCCCAACTATTTCTGCCGCAACCTAGGACAGCCATGACCAGCCAGTTCCCCCAAGCCCGTCCACGCCGCCTGCGCCGCTCCCCGGAGTTGCGTGGTCTGTTCCAGGAAACCGAATTCACCCTCAACGACCTGGTGCTGCCGATCTTCGTCGAAGAAGAAATCGACGACTTCGTCCCCATCACCAGCATGCCGGGTGTGCAGCGTATTCCTGAAAAGAAACTAGCCGGTGAGATCGAGCGTTATGCCCGCGCCGGGATCAAGTCAGTCATGACCTTCGGCGTGTCCCACCACCTGGACGCCAACGGCAGCGACACCTGGAAAGAACGCGGCCTGGTCTCGCGCATGTCCTCAATCATCAAGGACGCCGTGCCGGAAATGATCGTGATGTCTGACACCTGCTTCTGCGAATACACCGACCACGGCCACTGCGGCGTGATGCACGGCGCCCATGTCGACAATGACGCGACCCTGGTCAACCTCGGCAAACAAGCCGTGGCCGCCGCCCGCGCCGGTGCTGACGTCATCGCGCCTTCCGCCGCCATGGACGGCCAAGTCCAAGCGATCCGTCGCGCCCTGGACGATGCCGGCTTCACGCATATTCCGATCATGGCCTACTCCACCAAATTCGCCTCAGCCCTCTACGGCCCGTTCCGCGAAGCAGGCGGCAGCGCGCTCAAAGGCGACCGTAAAAGCTACCAGATGAACCCCATGAACCGCCGCGAAGCCGTGCGCGAATCGCTGCTCGATGAGCAGGAAGGCGCGGATGCGCTGATGGTCAAGCCAGCCGGTGCCTACCTCGACATCATCCGCGACATCCGCGAAGCCTCGCGCTTGCCGGTGGCGGCGTATCAGGTCAGTGGTGAATACGCGATGATCAAATTCGGTGCCCAGGCGGGCGCGATTGATGAGGCGCGCGTGGTGCGGGAGACGTTGGGGTCGATCAAACGCGCGGGGGCGGATTTGATTTTCACGTACTTTGCGATGGATTTGGCGTTGGCGGGGATTTGATATCGGGTTGTAGTCCTGTGGCGAGCGGAACTGCTCGTCTCGGGGCTACATCTACACCGATTCTGCCCAGCGCTGGCAGAAGTCGTGTTGCTCCTGTATGTCGTTGGTGAGATTACTTTCTTCATAAGAGAAATTGCATAAAGCTTTGTTGGTGCGTTATGGGGGGCTAAAATAGGTTGCCATAGTTTTGAAGATGGCGTCGAAGTTATCATTCTTTGATAGGTAGTGCTTGATAGAGGAGATAAACCATTTTTGTTCAAGGGCTGTATAAGCTAGAAATTCTGGTTTTGTCAGTGCGTCAAAGATCTCTATAAGCTCTTTTTCGTTATTTGGGTCTTTTGACGAGATAAGTTTTTCTCTTTCTAAGTTGTCTGTGTTTTCAATGTCGTAAGTGAACAGTAATCCACGGATTATTTC
Organism: Pseudomonas sp. IB20; assembly: GCF_009707325.1. NCBI lineage: Bacteria > Pseudomonadati > Pseudomonadota > Gammaproteobacteria > Pseudomonadales > Pseudomonadaceae > Pseudomonas > Pseudomonas gelidaquae. The sequence continues at coordinate 1,998,185 of NZ_CP046103.1, forward strand.
CATGCTCGGCTGTCTTTTCATATTTATGATTTGGTATGAGTGGTTCTGGGTTTGTTGTTTGATTTTTTGTTTGTATCTTGTTTTTTGGCTGTATTTTGCTCGTCTCGCGAGTGTCCGCCTCTACGGATGCATCGAAACTTAAAATTAAAATTTCATTGCTGAATGTAGATGCCGCTGGAATATTTGGCTCTGACTCAAGCCTTGCGGTTAGCTGAGCGTCCGTTTGATCTATGTGCTTCCTAATTAGGTGCCCCCCTGACTTTTCATGCGAGTCTAGTACAGGGGCCTTGCTTGATTGAAGGGGGTCGACGTTTGAGCCAGGGCACCCTCCAACCTTGCAACTTAATCCCAGCGGATCCACCCATCCCGTAGGATTGGGCGCGTACTGGTACGCGTTGATCCCACCCGCCAGCTTCACCGGGTCGGGAGTCAGGTAACGACCAATATCTGGATTGTAGTAGCGATGGCGGTTGTAGTGCAGCCCGCTTTCTTGGTCGAAGTATTGGCCTTGGAAGCGCAGCGGGTTGTCGATTTTATTGATGTCTAGGCGAGCAATTTCACCGTAGGCGCGGTAGTGCGCGGACCAGACGATTTCGCCGTCAGGTGCCGTGAGTTCTTGCGGGGTGCCAAGGTGGTCGAGTTGGTAGTGGAAGGGCTGGGTGTCTTTTGGACCAAAGCCTTCCAGCAGTGCCAGCGGACGGAAGCTCTCCGGTTCGTAGATGTAACTGCGATGGCGATCTGCGTGATGTTCCGCAACCAGCTTGTCGCCTTGCCAGAAAAACTCTGTGGTTATGCCGTCGACGGTTTTGCTGATCCGCCGCCCAAACGGGTCATAGCGGTAGCTGGCCGTTTGCCCGTTGGGCTGAGTGATGCCAATCAACCGATGCTGACAGTCGTAGCGGTACTCGGTGACGAGCTGATGGCCCTTACCGCGCCTTTGGCGGATGAGGTTGCCAAAGGCGTCATAGTCATAATGATGATCGCCTTGGATCACTAATCGGTTACCCGCAACGATGTCCGGGCCCGGGCGGTCTTGCATCAGCAGGTTGCCGGCTGGGTCATGGCCGAAGCGTTCCTGCACGTCTTGCGAGTGATCCGCGCGGGTCAGGCGGGCGAGAGGATCGTAGTGATAGTGGTGTTCACCTTTGCGGGTATCTAGCAGGCGGGTCAGGTTGCCGGTTTTGTCGTAGTCGTAGTGGCGGCGGTAGAGGTCATGGTTTTCTTGAGTCACCGCGTGGGCGTGCAGGCGGTTTTGCTCGTCGTAGTGGTAGTGGCTGAGGAGCTGGCCTTGTTGGCGTGGTCCGGCCGGTTTTGAACAGGTGGAGTGAGGGTTTTGCCATTCAGTCGACGGTGGCGAGGTGGCCGCCTTTGTCGTGGTTGAAGGTGAGCGTTGTTGTCGGAGGCGCAGGCTTTTCAGCTGGCTGCAGGCGTCGTAGCCGTAGCGCAAGGTGCCCCAGCCTTGGTGTTCGGCGGTGAGGCGGCTTTGGGCGTCGTATTCGTAGGCTAGCGCCCAGTGGCCGTCGTCGACGCTGAGGAGGTTGCCCTGGCGGTCGTAGGCATAGTCAACAACACAGCCGTCGGGTAGGGTTTTTCGTACGAGGCGGCCGGCAGGGTCTCGCTCGTAACGGGTAAGAAGCTGACTGCCATCGTCGCCGTGTTCGGTCTTTTCCAGCAGGTTGCCGTTGAGGTCGTAGACGTAGGCCGTGCGCTGACCGTCAAAGCCAATTTCCTGCTGGATCAGCCCGTTGGGATGGTAATCAAGTTGGTAGGTTTCGCCGACTTCGTTTTCGATCTCGGTCAGCAGTAACCGGGCGTTGTCGTAGCGGTATTTGACCTGGGTGCCGTCAGAATTAATGCGCCGGCTGATCAGGTGCAGGCCATCGGCGTATTCGTAGCGGGTGACGTGGCCCAATTCATCGCGTTCGGCGGTAATTTTTCCGTAGGGGTTGTAGCTGTATTCCCGCGTGGCACCATCGGGCTGGATTTGCAAGCGCGCGGCGGCATCCCATTGATACTGGGTCAGGCGCCATGTCTCCTCGGCACTGTCGCCCAAGGTCGTCATAGCGATACGCTTAACCCCGCTATTCGGCAGTTGCTCTTCAACGAGCTGCCCACGCTCATTCCAGACCAGCCGATGGCACCCGTTATCCGGGTACCAAACCCCAATCAGTTGCCCGTGTTTGTTGTAGTTAGTCCGTAACGTGGCCATCAGGATCCGTCTTCGCGTACGTCGCCCTGGTCATTACGCTCATATTTCCAAACCGCTTCACCACGCCGTACGACCCGTACGAACCCGTTGTCATACTCGTAGGAAGTCGGCTCATCCTCCCCAGGAAACAGCGCCACCAAACGCCCGGCTTCGTCGTATTGATACGCCGTCACCGCCCCGAGCGGGTCCTGCTCAACCGTCAGCCGGCCCTTGGCGTCATAGGATTTGAAATGCTCAGCGCCGTCCGGATCAATGCGCTGCACCAGCCGCGCCCGCTGGTCATGGACATAAACTTCCTGGCTACCATCGGCGTTGTGAACCGTAACCCTGCCGCCGTCCTCCCACGCATACCGCGTGTCCATCTGTGAAAAGCTGGCCCAATGCCGGACACACCGCGCCGCTTTACCAGCCCGTTCCCACTCCCAAAAGAAACTCGCCCCACCGGCCAACTGCCGCTCAAGAATGACGTGCTGATCGTCGTACCGATAAACCTCACTTTCGCCTACAGCGTTAGTCGCTGAAACCAGTCGTCCAGCTTCGTCATAGCTGTAGGAAACGACGTTCTGCTCTGTCACCCAAACATACGGTTCACGCCCTTTGGCACGATGAACCTGATAGTCAACGGCAACAATGCGACCGAGTTCGTAGCGTAGAAATAGCGACCGACCCGCACCGTTATCCAGCCGCTCAACCCGCCCCAAGCGATCACGAGAAATCCGCAGCCGGTTGTCATACGCATCGCTGATCGCCGTCAGCACACCGTCGCGAAAGTGATAAAACCGTGACGCCTGAGCCAGCACCAACTCATCAGGCAGCGACCCCAAGTAAATCGCCGCTTCGGCCAAACTGTTGGTGATCGCCGGTCGAGCCACCGTGGGCAAGGGCAGGGCAGTAGACCGGTTCTCATGATCCGTCCAAACCACCGAATCACCGTCCACCACCAACCGCTGCGCCAGCGAGTGACTCCAGCCAAACCCCAACCCACAATCCACTTCCACCGCACTGGTGCGGTACAAACGGGTCCACTCAAACGGCAATATCCCATCCAGCGCGCCATCGGTAAGAGTCAGCAACTCCTCGCCGGTGACCATCGACACCGGGCAGCCATTGGTGGCCGTTTTATCCGCAGGCGCCGCCGCATCTCCCTGCGGATTCTTCGCAGCGACAGGCACATCATCGACATGTTCCTGGCGCACCAACGCCGTCTTCTGCGTCTTGCTGCGAACCGCTGGCACCGCGTTCGTAACCAGGTTCTCCCCAGCCTTCAACGGCGCACCCGCCACCGTGTTGATCGACGTCGCCGGCCCTGCGAGCAATATCGGCTTAGCCGCCTCAACATGGGCATCCAGGCGGCATCACCAGCTTTTTAGCCAGCAACTCCAACAAATCCCGCGTCCGTCCAGACTTGATATGCCCAAGCACCTGCGTACCCAGGCGCACCGCCACACCCATTCCCGCCGTTGCCCAAATCAGCAGCAGGTTGATCAATACCTCGCCAGTGATCTCCCCCATCAACTCATTCATTTCTGGCGGCGGCAGCATGCGCATCCAGCTGACCATCGCCGACACATAAATGAACAGCAGTGGCTCATCGCTAAGCACCAGCAGGCCGTTGGCGATCGCGTCGTTGCCGAGCTTCAGCAGCTCATCAAGTTCGGTTTGGGAGATGTAGTGCAGCAACTTCTCGCTGTTGGGCTTGATGTCCGCCAACAGGTCATACAACTGCGTGATGTTGTCCCACAGCCCGTAAAGTGCTTTGCCCATGCCACTGAGAAACGCCGCTTCCAGCATCCTGCGCCGGTCCAGCGGGGTAGCGTCGCGTAGTTCTTCCACAGCGGCGCAAAGGTGCCGTTCCACTCACTGCGCAGCCAATCTTCCAGCGGTGCAATGACCGACTGATAGGAGGCATGCAGCGCCTTGAAGTGTTCTTTGGAAACGTTGGGGTAAAAACTGACTCGGTACTTCTGGTTACGATCACACTCGGTGATTTCCAGAATGCCGCTGGGCCCGATGGTTTTATGGATGGGTTCGCCCAGCGGGCCACCGTTGGGGTCGACACGTTGTAACACCACGGGCGTGTTGCCAATGGGCACGAATCGAGCACTCTGGAACATATGCACCAAGGTCAAGGTGCCGTCTTGCTTGCACGCTGCAACGGTGGTGCTGGGCAGGATAGAGCGATCGATCGGCGCGACGAGCGCCACCTCATTCCACCTTGAACACCTGTTCTACATCCAGCGCCGAAAAGCTCCAGAAGCTCGAAGCCCAGTCGTCAAAGGTGTTCAGGCAGTTGCGAAAGTCACGCAAGACGCTTTCACTTGAATCCATGGCGGCCAGCACCAGAAGGCCAATAGCTTGGCTGGTGGCGGCGATCAAAAGACAGCCCCAAAAACTAGGGCTTTAACGGAAAAAACCATCTGCAATCCCTCGCACTGTGTGATCAGGCGAAGGACTTTGCAGAGGTTTTCAGGCGGTATCTGTAGAGCTTATCCGGTAGTTATGTGGGATGTTTCAGTAGTCCTTGTCAGCGCTGCGCAAACGCCAAATTCAACCCGCGCGCAAACGCCAAATTCAACCCCAGTCCTGCAAAGGCTGCCGCAAAACTGCAGCGCAGCCAGTTCTGCACTCGAGGCGATTCGATCACGGCACGGCGGAAGCCATTGGCCAGCAGGCCATAGATCACGAAAACCGCAAACGTCATCGCCATGAATACGCCGCTCAGTACCAGCATTTGCACGGCGGGCGCGGTGCTGCCGAGGGTGACGAATTGGGGCAGAAAGGCCAGGAAGAAAATCGTCAGTTTGGGGTTGAGGATGTTCAGCAGCAAACCCCGGAGCATCAGGCTGCGCGCTGTGGCTACCGTCGGTGCGTCATTCATGGCGAAGGCCGAGCGATCACGCCAGGTGGCGTAGGCCAGGTAGAGCAGGTAGGCGACGCCCGCATATTTGAGTACTTCAAACGCCAGCGCGCTGGTGTGCAGCAGCGCGGAAAGGCCGAGCACGGACGCCAGCAAGTGGGGGAGGATGCCCGCGGTACAGCCCAACGCTGCGAACACGCTGGCGCGCTTGCCGGCGGTGAGGCCGGTGGACACGGTAAAGATCACACCGGTGCCGGGGATCAGCACGACGATCAGGCAGGTAACGAAGAAGTTCACACTGAGCATGGCATTCAAACTCCTGTAGGAATGGTCGATGACAGATCCTGTCACGTTAGTTTGCGGCTGGCGAGTGCAGCATGTCGGCGAACCCCGGTTAGACTTACCTGTCGATATGCGCAATGCCGGCCCGTCGTTAGCCAAGGAAACCCCATGTATTCAAGCCGCCTGATCCTGTGCCTCACCACGTTGCTGGTGCTGGCCGGTTGCTCCACTTCACGCAGCCCGCAACAGCCGGAACGCAGCGAGGCCGAGGTGACCGCGCAGATTGTGCGGCTGCTGCCGGCATCGGTACCGGACCGTAAAGGCTGGGCCCAGGATATCTACACCGCCTTTGACACCCAGAAGATCTTCCCCAGCACCGAAAATATCTGCGCCGTGCTGGCGGTGACCGAGCAAGAGTCCACGTACCAAGTTTACCCTGCGGTGCCAAACATGGGCAAGATCGCCCAGGATGAAATCTTGCGGCGCGCCGGCAAGGTCCATGTGCCGGCCTTTGTGGTACGTAGCGCGCTGCAATTGCGCTCGCCCACGGGCAAGTCCTACGCCGATCGCTTGAGTGCTGCGCGCACGGAGAAGGACCTGAGTGGGATCTTTGACGATTTCATCAGCGTGGTGCCCTTGGGCAATACCTTGTTCGGCGGTTTCAACCCGGTGCATACCGCAGGCCCCATGCAAGTCAGCATCGACTTTGCACAGAAACAGGCGCGGGGTTATCCCTACACGGTGGATGGCACGATTCGCCGGGAAGTCTTCACGCGTCGCGGCGGCATGTATTTCGGTATCGCCCACTTGCTGGGCTACCCGGTCAATTATGACCAGCCGTTGTACCGCTTTGCTGACTTCAACGCCGGTTGGTACGCCAGCCGTAATGCCGCGTTCCAGGCAGCGCTCAGCCGTGTCACCGGTACCGAGTTGGCGCTAGATGGGGACTTGATTCGTTACGGTTCATTATTGCCGGGCACCACCGAGCTGGCGGTGCGCTCCCTGGGCGCCAAGTTGGACATGCGCAACCCCAGTATCCGCAGCCAGTTGGAGAAGGGTGAGCAATTGGACTTTGAGGAAACCACCCTCTACAAACGCGTGTATGCACTGGCTGATAAAGCTGCGGGCAAGCCAATGCCAAGGGCGATCTTGCCGGGCATCGTGCTCAAGAGCCCGAAGATCACTCGCAACCTGACGACAGCTTGGTTTGCCAAGCGAGTGGATGAGCGGTATCAGCGCTGCATGAAGCGCTGATCATCGTGACGATTCGACAACGCGCCACAGACACCCACAGCCACACCACCGGGAACGCCAGGATCACGAACGGCAGCACATAACTGGCGCGCTCCAAGGCGTCTGCTGTGCCGCCCACTAGGTTGTCGCCCAGGTTGCTGAACATCCGGCTGAAGCGTGACGGCTGGTTCGCGCCATCGGATGAGCGGAAATTCAGGGTCACGCGGTTGGTATCAAGGCGGCGTTGCTGGCCGGCGGCGACCTGGGCGAGTTCCTGCAGTTCGTTTTCGATGCCGGCCTGTTCCTTGCTCAAGGCGATCAGGTCGCTGACGGTGATGTCCTTGCGTTTGGTCAGTTCGTCGAGGCGTTGCTGCTGGGCTTGCAGGCGGTCCTGGCGACGGCGCACATCGGCGACTGCGTCGGCCAGGTCTTCGGCGGTGGTGATGCGCTGGCCGAGTTTTCCACCTTCGGCGGCCAGTGCGACCATCGGCTCCACGCCGGTGGGCGCAATGCGCAAGATGATCTCGCCGCCGTTGCCATCCTCGGTGATGCCCAGGATATTGCAGGCGCCAAAGCGTGCCGACTCACAGGCCTCGCGAGTTGCCTGCATGCGCGGTGCGAGCAGGGCGCCGGGCAGGGCCAGGGTCAGCTCGTGCTCATACGCCAATTGCGCGCCGGCTCGGCCCTGTTCGCCGTTGATCACGGTGGCGCGAGGGTGATCCTTGGGCGAACAACCGGCCAGGGCCAAGCCGGCCAGCAAGATTAAAAGCAGCGGTTTTGTTGTGCCGTCCAGGTGGCGCATTGCAGTTCCTTGGAGTGTGCGGGGGAAATTGACCGCGATTAAAGCGGGTCTGGCGGATTTACGCAAAGCATCGCGCAGGATTTGCGTGGCTGATGATGATGGCTGCCTTAGGGGGCAGGGCGTACACCTCAAGCCTTACTCCAAGGATGAATTCGCCATGATCGCCTACGCCGTGCCCGAAGGGTTTGTTTCGCTGCCGCGCAGTAGCCCGCTGCTCGACGTGTTAGGCCCGGCGTATTGCCGCGGCGAAGGCCTGCAACTGGAAATCGGCCTGCGCGCCGACAACCGTCACGCGAATGGGCGCGGCACGGTGCATGGCGGGGTGTTGGCGACCCTGGCGGATGTCGGCATGGGTTATGCGATGGCGTTTTCCAGTGAGCCGCCGTTGCCGTTGATTACCGCGAGCATGACCTTGGATTACTTGGGGGCGGTGCAGGTCGGGGAATGGATCGTGATGCGGTTGGAGCATCACAAGCGAGGGCGGCAGATGGCCTTGCCACGGTGAGCTTGCAGGTGGGGGAGAAGGTGGTGGCGCGGGCGAATGCGGTGTTTGCGGTGCCTCGTACGGACTGATAATGCCGGTCTGTGGCAGGGACCGCGTAAAAAGAAAAGGCCCGATTTTTCGTGGAATCGGGCCTTTTCTCATGCTGCTCTTTGAATCAGCTGCGTTCGAGGGCGAGGGCTACACCCTGGCCGCCACCGATGCACAGTGTCGCCAGGCCTTTCTTGGCATCGCGCTTGATCATTTCATGCAGCAGGGTCACCAACACGCGGCAACCTGACGCGCCGATAGGGTGGCCGATGGCGATGGCACCGCCGTTGACGTTGACTTTGTCGGCGTCCCATTCCAGTTCTTTGCCCACCGCCAGCGATTGCGCGGCAAAGGCTTCGTTGGCTTCGATCAGGTCCAGGTCACCCAGGTTCCAGCCGGCTTTGTCCAGGCAGCGGCGGGTGGCCGACACCGGGCCAATGCCCATGATCGCTGGGTCGACGCCGGCATTGGCGTAGCTGGCGATACGCGCCAGAACAGGCAGGCCGAGGGCCTTGGCCTTGTCGGCGCTCATCAGCAACACTGCGGCGGCGCCGTCGTTGAGGCTGGAAGCGTTGCCGGCGGTGACGCTGCCGTCTTTCTTGAATGCAGGTTTGAGCTTGGCCAGGGACTCGGCGGTGGTGCCGGCGCGCGGTTGTTCATCCACGGCGAAGGCCACTGGGTCGCCCTTGCGCTGAGGGATCAGGATCGGGGTAATTTCATCAACAAACCGGCCGGCTTCAATCGCCGCAGTGGCTTTCTGCTGGGAGGCGGCGGCGAAAGTGTCCTGGGCTTCACGGCTGATGCCGTACTTGTCCACCAGGTTCTCGGCGGTGATGCCCATGTGGTAGTCGTTGAACGCATCCCACAGGCCGTCGGTGATCATACTGTCGATCATTTTGGCGTGGCCCATGCGCAAACCGGTGCGCGCGGCGGGCAATACGTACGGCGCCAGGCTCATGTTCTCCATGCCGCCAGCGATGATCACCTCAGCGTCGCCGCAACGGATCGCTTGGGCGCCCAGGTGCAGGGCCTTGAGGCCCGAGCCGCAAACTTTGTTGAGGGTCAAGGCCGGCACGGCGTGGGGCAGGCCGGCGAGAATCGATGCCTGGCGTGCAGGGTTCTGGCCGCTGCCAGCGGTGAGTACCTGGCCGAGGATGACTTCATCCACCTGTGCCGGGTCCAGGCCGGTTTGCTCCAGCAGGCGACGGATTACGGCGGCGCCCAATTGCGGTGCCGGAATGTTCGCCAACGAACCCTGGAAGCTGCCCACGGCGGTGCGGGTGGCAGCAACAATCACGACGTCTTGCATGGAATCTGTCCTCACTGGAAGTGCATTTCTGGAACGTGGTCCGGGACGATCAGTTTACCGGCGGTCTTGCTCACAATCTCTTCAACGCTGACGCCAGGTGCGCGTTCCTTGAGGACAAAAGCGCCATTTTCGATTTCAAGGTAAGCCAGGTCCGTCAATACACGCTTGATGCACTTGGCGCCGGTCAGCGGCAGGCTGCATTGGCTGAGCAACTTGGACTCACCGTCCTTGGACGCGTGGGTCATGATCACTATGATGTTTTCTGCACCGGCCACCAGGTCCATGGCGCCGCCCATGCCTTTGACCAATTTGCCAGGGATCATCCACGAGGCGATGTTGCCGTGTACGTCCACCTCAAACGCGCCGAGCACCGTGAGGTCAACGTGGCCGCCGCGAATCATCGCGAAAGACTCGGCGGAGGAAAAGATCGAGGCGCCAATGCGCGCAGTCACGGTCTGCTTGCCGGCGTTGATCATGTCGGCATCGATGGTGTCTTCAGTCGGAAACGGGCCCATGCCGAGCAGGCCGTTTTCCGATTGCAGCATCACTTCCATGCCTTCGGGAATGTAGTTGGCCACCAGGGTTGGAATGCCGATGCCCAGGTTGACGTAGAAACCGTCCTGCATTTCGCGGGCGACGCGTTGAGCCATTTGTTCGCGGGTAAGAGCCATTGTTTGTCTCCTTATTATTTGGGCTGGCGGATTATTTGCGGACAGTGCGCTGTTCGATGCGCTTCTCGAAGGTGCCGCAGATGATCCGGTCGACGTAGATGCCTGGGGTGTGGATCTGCGCCGGGTCCAGCTCGCCCGGTTCGACGATTTCCTCGACTTCGACCACGGTGATCTTGCCGGCGGTGGCCGCCAGCGGGTTGAAGTTCTGGGCGGTGTGGCGATAAATGACGTTGCCGAAATGGTCGGCTTTCCAGCCTTTGACGATGGCGAAGTCACCGGTGATGGACTCTTCCATCAGGTACGGGCGGCCATTGAATTCACGGGTTTCCTTGCCTTCGGCAACGGGGGTGCCGACGCCGGTGGCGGTGAAGAACGCCGGGATACCTGCGCCGCCTGCGCGCATTTTTTCCGCCAGGGTGCCTTGGGGCGTCAGTACCACTTCGATTTCGCCGCTGAGCAATTGCTTCTCGAACAGGGCGTTTTCACCGACGTAGGACGCGATCACTTTGCTGATCTGTTTTTGTTCCAGCAGCACGCCGAGGCCGAAACCGTCGACGCCGCAATTGTTGGAGACGACGGTCAGATCGCGGGTGCCTTTGCGCTTGATCTCGGCGATGAGGTTTTCCGGAATGCCGCACAGGCCAAAACCACCGGAAAGCACGGTCATGCCGTCTTCCAGGCCAGCCAGCGCTTCTTCATAGGACGCCACGCGTTTATCGAAACCTGCCATATGCACCTCTTTTATTGTTTGTGGGCCAGCCAATGACCTGAGTGTTGCGCCGACGGATTGATTTGTTAAGTTGTTTTTTAAGGTTGATTGATTTAGAAAACAGCATAGTCGACCCGCCGTCCGGAGCAGCCTCATGACAGTTAAACAGATGCGTGCCTTTCTCGCCGTGGCCCAGAGCCTGAGTTTTGCCGCCGCCTGCGAGCGCCTGCACCTTTCCCAATCGGCGCTGAGCCTGACCATCAAGGGGCTGGAGGAGGGCTTGGGCGGTCGTTTGTTCAGCCGCAATACGCGTAACGTTGCGCTGACGCCTGAAGGTGAGTCGTTGCTGCCCCTGGCGCGTCGCTTGATTGCGGATTGGGACAACGCCGAGGATGAACTACGCCAGCGTTTTACCTTGCAGCGCGGCCGGGTGACGGTGGCGGCGATGCCGTCGTTTGCGGGCAATTTACTTCCGCCGATCCTGAAGATATTTCGCGCACGTTACCCTCAGGTGAATGTGACGGTGCATGACCTGATCAACGAGCAGGTGCTGGAGATGGTCCGCGACCGTCAGGTGGAGTTGGGCGTGGCGTTCGAACCGTCCGAAGGTTCGTCATTGGCCTTCACGCCGTTGTACCTGGACCGGTTTATTGCGGTGGTGCCGGGGGATTCACCGTTGGCCCAGCGTGCCGAAATCGACTGGAAAACCTTGCTGGAACAGCCGTTCATTACCTTGCAGCGGCCTTCCACGGTAAGGGTAATGCTGGAGGAGCATCTGGGCGCGTTGCAGATGAAATTGCCGGTGGCGTTGGAAAGCCATCAACTGGCAACGGTGGGCAAGATGGTTGCCAATGGCCTGGGCGTCAGCGCGGTACCGGCATTGTGTGCACGGCAGATGGAGGAGGCGGGCGCCCATTGCATCACCTTGAGTGATCCGGTGATTGAGCGGCCGATTGGAGTGCTGACCAAACCTGGCCATGAGCTGTCGGCGGCGGCGCAGGTGTTGTTTGATATCTTTCGGGATGAAGCGGGGAAGGGCAGATTTCCAACCTTTTAAGCGCACCGCAAAACAACGGTGGGAGCTGGTAAACCAGCTCCCACCGTGAGTAAGTTGTACTTAGTAGTAACGGTCGATGACTTTAACTTGCGAGTTGTCTTTGAAAGACGACCAGGCATTGTTAAGTGTGTCGAATACGTGCTCGATAAAGTTCTGGTCGGCGGCTGCTTTCTTGCCGACATAACCCTGGCCGCGGCGGTACATCTTCAGGCGCGCCGCCAGTTCACGGTTGTTTTTATCGAACTCTTCCTCAAGGGTATGGGGCGCCACGCAGTCGATATGGACTTGACCCGATTTTTCGACCCACAAGATATGGTCGTCGAGTGTGTCTTTCTGCGCTGCGAACATCTCAGCCAATTCATCGATAGTGGGTTGGTTGTTCAGATTCATGTGTAAGCCCCTTGACCAGTTGGCGATCTATCAGTTGATTCCGTTAAAACTGCTTAGTTGTCTCCGGCGTGGAAAACCGGGCGTCAGTGAGGGTCTGCCGAATACGGGCAGGGTCTTGAACCTGATGCATGTAGTCTTGCTGATGAACTGCTACGCAATGGTTTCATAACGAAGACAAGCAGCGTTTGAGCTCCTTGTACCGATCCTTACAGGCCGGTCAGCTTCATCAATCTGCCTTGTGGGCAGTGCACATCCGGAAAAAACAGCTCGGCGGTCAGACGAGCTTGTTCAAAACGCTTGTTACCAACGCTCCCGATCCGGGAGACGTCTCGATAATGCAAGGACAAAAAGGTTACGTCAACGATTATGTAGTGATTTTTTATAGCACTACATAAATCGTAGTGGGGACGGGAGAATGCAGGAAAACGTGACTTGGGCGTCATTTTTTGTGCGGTTGGTCGAAGGGCCGGGGCGGTCGATTCAGCGATGGATTCCCTGTGGGAGCTTCTGCGATGGCGTGTATCAGTCAGCAAATGCTTGCCTGACACACCGCCATCGCAGGCAAGCCAGCTCCCATATTTTTGATTTGCGGCGTTCTTACAGTCCCAGTCGCTCGACCAGCAACGGCAACAGCCGCTCGCATGAGGCCTCGATCTTCACCTGCAACAGCTCATCCCCGCGCGTTTTGCCCAGGTTGATGGCAATGACCGGTTTGCCTTGCTCCACCATCGCCTTGCACAGGCGAAAAGCCGAATAGGCCATCAGCGAGGAGCCCACCACCAGTAAACCCTCAGCGTTCTGCACCGCAGCCATGGCCTTGGCCGCCGTCGCCTGGGCGACGTTTTCACCAAAAAATACCACGTCCGGTTTCAACCGTTGGCCGTTGCAGTGCGGGCAGTGCGGGACTTGGAAGCGCTCCTCAAACGCGCGATCAAGCAGCGTATCGCCATCGGGTGCCTGCACGGCATCGACGCCGGCCAGGTACGGGTTCTGGTCTTCCATCACCCGTTGGATCACATCGCGCTCGCTGCGCTGCTGACAATCGAGGCACAGCACCCGGTGCAGGCTGCCGTGCAGTTCGATCACATCATGGCTGCCGGCCTGGTCATGCAAGGTATCGACGTTCTGCGTGATCAGCCCACTGATGCGCTCGCGTTGCTGCAGCGTTGCCAGCGCCAGATGCGCCTTGTTCGGCTGTGCAATGCGCACCCGTGGCCAACCCAGCATCGCCCTTGCCCAGTAACGACGCCGCGCGTGTGGGGGTGGCCAGGAACTCCTGGTACATCATCGGCGCCTTGCCCCGGCGCACGCCTTCGCTGTCGCGATAATCCGGGATGCCCGAGGATGTGCTGATCCCCGCACCGGTCAAGACCAAAAAGCGCCGTTCAGCCATCGCCCGGTGCAGGGTGTCGAGGTGGTCCTCTTGGTGTTCCAGCGTGTCGAGCATGGGTTCCCCTATTCGCCGCGGATGTACTGCTCCAGTTGCTTGATCAGGTCAGCCTGTTCGGCAATGGCTTCTTTCACCAAGTCACCAATGGACAGCAGGCCGATCAGCTTGCCATCTTCGACCACGGGCAAGTGGCGCAGGTGACCGTCCGTCATGATGTTCATGCACTTTTCGACACTCTGGTGCTTGTCGACCGTGATGACCGGCGAACTCATGATTTCACTCACGGCCGTTGTCGCGGAAGAGCGGCCCTTGAGGATCAGCTTGCGCGCGTAGTCGCGCTCACTGATCACCCCCACGACCTTACCTTCGTCCACAACCGGCAAGGCCCCGACGTTTTTGGCTGCCATCTGGATCAATGCCTCCATCACCGTCTGGTGCGACTTGATGGTGTGGACCTCCTGGTTTTTCTGGTCCTTGGCTTTGAGCACTTGTGCGACGGTTTTCATGGCGGCCACTCCGGTGTTGTTGTTAGGTAGTCAGCAGGTCCTCTACAGAATCCTAGACGGCCCACGCCGGAACAAGGCCCAAAGCGGCATTAAACCCGTCGAAAAACGTCATTCTCTGGATTTATTCAACGTTTACCCGGCGTTTGTCGGTTTTTTTGCCCGCTTGGGCGTGCCTGTCGCCTTGCGGGGTGCGGCCTTGCGTTTGTTTTTCCACGGCGTGGCGCCTCGGACAGCGGGGCTGGCCGGGCCGGTGATGGTCATGCGCATGCCATTGCAGCGCGCCACTTGTTTACTCATCCACGCCGCCTGCTTGGCGACGAACTCCTCCAGGCTCATTTCACCGCTCTGCACCATGTCCAGCGCCTGTTCCCAGATCGCGGTGGTACCCGGGTCGGCGATGGCGCGTGGCACTGCGTCGATCAGGCTGAACGCCGCCGCAGTAGCTGACAGCGCCTTGCCGTTCTTCACCAGATAACCCCTGTCCAATAGGCCTTGGATGATACCGGCGCGCGTCGCTTCGGTACCGATGCCGGTGGTGTCCTTGAGTTTTTGCTTGAGCAGCGGGTCTTCCACCAGTTTGGCGACGTTTTTCATCGCCTTGATCAAGTCGCCTTCGGTGAACGGCTTGGGCGGCTGCGTCCACAGGTCCTTGAGGTTGACCTTGGCCACCGTGTAATCCTGGCCCTGAATCAGCGTCGGCAAGGCTTGCGGCGCGGGTGCCTCGCGCCCCTTTGCCGGTGCCAGCGCTTCGGGCAAGGCGCGTTTCCAGCCTGGTTCGATGATGACTTTGCCCACCGCACGCAAGGCTTGGCCGGCGCAGTCGAAATCCGCCTGGGTGCGATCGTATTCATGGTTGGGCAGGAACTGCGCCAGGTAGCGCGCGCGAATCAGGGTGTAGACCGCGCGATGTTTGCCGGTGAGCTGCCCGACGTCCTTGCCGGCGCCTGTAGGAATGATGCCGTGGTGCGCGCTGACTTTGGCGTCGTTCCACGCCCGCGAACGGCGCTGGGCATCAATATGCGGCATCAGCTCGTTCACCGCCGCATCCGCGCGGCCCAGCGCGGCGAGGATTTTCGGCGCGTCACTGTGCTGGCTTAACGGCAGGTAGCCGCAATCGCTGCGCGGGTAGGTGATGACCTTGTGGGTTTCATAGAGCGATTGGGCGATATCCAGGGTTTCTTGGGCGCCGAGCCCGAGTTTCTTGGAGCAGATTTCCTGCAGGGTGCCGAGGTCGAAGGGCAGGGGCGCCACCTCGCGCATGCGTTCGGTACGCAGCTTCACCAGCCGCGCGGTGGCAGCGTTGCGCATGGCGTCGGCAGCGTCGCGAGCCAGCTGCGGGTTAAGGCAGCGGCCCTGGTCGTCACAGGCATCCTCCATGGCGCGCCATTGGGCGGTGAAGGTCATACGCTCATGGCGCAGGTCCACATCGATGGCCCAGTAAGCCACCGGCACAAAGTCGGCGATGCTGCGGTCGCGGTCCACCACCAGGCGCAAGGTTGGGGTTTGCACCCGACCCACCGGCAGCACGCCTTGATAGCCGGATTGGCGCCCGAGCAGGGTGAACAGGCGGCTCATGTTCATGCCGATCAGCCAGTCGGCGCGGGAACGGCCCAGGGCCGAGTGGTACAGGCTGAAAGTTTCGGCGCCCGGTTTGAGCGCGGCCAGGGCCTTGCGGATGGACGCGTCATCCAGCGCCGACAGCCACAGCCGCTGGATCGGGCCGCGATAACGGCAATGCTCCACCAGCTCACGGGCGATCATCTCGCCCTCACGGTCGGCGTCGGTGGCGATCACCAGTTCCTGGGCTTCGCCCAGCAAACGCTTGACCGCCTTGAACTGGCTGGCGGTCTTGGGCTTGACCTGCATCTTCCATTTTTCCGGAACGATGGGCAGGTCGGCCAGCACCCAGCGTTTGTATTTGGCGTCGTACGCATCGGGCGGGGCGGTTTCCAGCAGGTGGCCGATGCACCAGGTGACTGTGACGCCATTACCCACCCAGCAACCGTCGCCGCGCCGGCTGGCGCCGAGCACGGCCGCGATATCTTTGGCCTGGGAGGGTTTTTCACAGAGGTACAGCCGCATGGTCATCACATCAGATCAGGTTGATGCCTTGCAGGATGCTGAGTCAGAAGGATTTGAGCAACCACTATCTGTATGGATGTACAGCTTTAAGTTTCAAGCTACAAGCTGCAAGTAGAGGCCGATCAGCTCCTACTTGCCGCTTGCAGCTTGCCCCTTGAAGCTGACTCAGTTGTTATCGATGTCCACATGCCGAGTTTCTTTGAGGCAGAACAACCCCACGATCAAACTCACCCCGGTCACCACCACTGGGTACCACAGGCCATAGAAAATATCGCCGGTGTATACCACCAAGGCAAACGACACAGTCGGCAGGAACCCGCCAAACCAACCGTTACCGATGTGGTAAGGCAGCGACATCGAGGTGTAGCGGATGCGCGTCGGGAACAGTTCCACCATCAGTGCCGCCAGTGGGCCGTAGCACATGGCGGCGATCAGGATCAGCACCACGATCAGTACCACCACCATCACCTTGTTGACCTGAGCCACATCCGCCGAAGTCGGGTAGCCGGCCAATGTCACTGCGCCGCGCAGGGCCGCTTCGTCGAAACCGTCGATGCGCACATCACCCACGCTCACCTGCACTGGGCTGCCCGCTGGCGCGGCGCTGCTGCTGTACGGCAGGCCTTGCTTGACCAGGAAGGTCTTGACCTTGTCGCAGGGGCTGTCAAACCGCGCCTTGCCCACCGGGTCGAACTGGAAGGTGCACGTGGCCGGGTCCGCCAGTACAGTTATCGGTGCCTGACGGCTGGCCTGGTCCATCGCCGGGTTGGTGTAGTGCGCCAGGCCCTTGAAGATCGGGAAGTACAGCGCGGTCGCCAGCAGCAGGCCGAGCATCAGCACCGGCTTGCGACCGACCTTGTCCGACAGCCAGCCAAACAGAATAAAGAACGGCGCGCCGATCACCACGCTGATGATCAACAGCATGTTGGCCAGGGCCGGGTCCATCCTCAGGAATTGGGTGAGGAAGAACAGCACATAGAACTGCGCCGCGTAGAAAGTCACCGCTTGCCCACCGTTGATGCTGAACAGCGCAATCAGCACCACCTTGAGGTTTTCCCATTTGCCGAAAGACTCGCGGATCGGTGACTTGCTGGCCTTGCCTTCTTCTTTCATTTTCAAGAAAGCCGGCGACTCATGCAGGCTCATGCGGATCCAGGTGGAAATGCCCAGCAGCACGATGGAAAACAGGAACGGAATGCGCCAGCCCCAGACTTCGAACTGGTCGCCGGTGAAGTAACGGCAGGCCAGCACCACCAGCAACGACAGCAACAGGCCGAGGGTGGCGGTGGATTGAATCCAGCTGGTGTGCAAGCCGCGTTTGCCGGCCGGCGCGTGTTCGGCCACATAAGTGGCTGCACCGCCGTATTCACCGCCCAACGCCAGGCCTTGCAGCATACGCAGCACGATCAGGATGACCGGCGCGGCAATGCCAATGCTGGCGTAGGTCGGCAACAGCCCGACACAGAACGTGGCCACGCCCATCAGGATGATGGTGACGAGAAAAGTGTACTTGCGCCCGATCATGTCGCCCAGGCGGCCGAACACCAGCGCGCCGAACGGGCGCACCACAAAGCCGGCCGCAAAGGCCATCAAGGCAAAGATAAACGCCGTGGTGTCGTTGACCCCAGCAAAGAATTGCTTGCTGATCACCGCCGCCAGGGCGCCGTAGAGGAAAAAGTCATACCACTCGAACACCGTCCCCAGGGACGAGGCGAAGATGACTTTTCTTGATTCGCTGCCGGTGCTCGCGCTGACGGCCGAGCCCAGGGGTTGAGCATGTTCTGACATCGGGTAACCCTCACAGTGATTATTTATTGTTGTTCCACTGTCGGCGCCGGGTGCGGCGCCGCTATTCAGATTGCATGAACCGTTTCTTTCTGCGGGGCGAGGCTCCTTGTGTTCGGCGAAAGGATCAACTGCGCGGCTTTCTCCGCAATCATCAGTGTCGGTGAGCAGGTGTTGCCGGACGTGATGCGT
Source organism: Pseudomonas sp. IB20 (assembly GCF_009707325.1). Taxonomy (NCBI): domain Bacteria; kingdom Pseudomonadati; phylum Pseudomonadota; class Gammaproteobacteria; order Pseudomonadales; family Pseudomonadaceae; genus Pseudomonas; species Pseudomonas gelidaquae. The sequence continues at coordinate 2,016,191 of NZ_CP046103.1, forward strand.
GGCATCACCGAGGCATCGGCGATACGCAGGCCCGGCACGCCATGCACGCGCAGTTGGGCATCGACCACCGCGTCTTTGTCGCTGCCCATGCGGCAGGTGCCCACCGGATGGAAGATCGTCGTGCCGATACGCGCGGCGGCTTCGTGCAGTTGCTCTTCGGTTTGCAGTGAATCGCCCGGCAGGTATTCCACCGGTTTGAATTGGCTCAAGGCGGGTGCGGCCACGATGCGCCGAGTCAGGCGGATCGCATCGGCAGCGACTCGCAGATCTTCCGGATGGCTGAGGTAGTTGGGCCGAATCAACGGTGCATCCGCCGGGTTGGCGGAGCGAATATCGATACGGCCACGGCTTTGTGGGCGCAGGTCGCAGACCGAAGCGGTAAACGCCGGGAACGCGTGCAAAGGTTCGCCAAAGCGCTCCAGGGACAACGGCTGCACATGGTATTCAAGGTTGGCCGAGGTCTGTTCCGGGCCGGAGCGGGCAAACGCGCCGAGCTGGCTGGGCGCCATCGACAGCGGGCCGCTGCGGTCATACAGGTAGCGCAGGCCCATGCCCATCTTGCCCCACACGGTGCCCGCGATCTGGTTCAGGGTGCGCGCGTTTTCCAGTTTGTAGATCAGCCGCAATTGCAGGTGATCCTGCAGGTTGCCGCCCACGCCCGGCAGTTCGTGCACCACGTCGATGCCCAACGGCTTGAGCACGTTGGAGGGGCCGATCCCTGAGCGTTGGAGGATGCCCGGCGAGCCCACGGAACCGGCGCACAGCACGATTTCCTTGCGCGCTTTCCAGCTCATCTGTTGGCCGTTTTGACGCCCGAGCACGTTGCAGGCGCGGCCGTTTTCCAGCGCCACGCGGTCCACTTCGACGTCGGTCAGCACGGTCAGGTTGGGCCGCTGGCGGATCGGCTTGAGAAACGCCTTGGCCGCGTTCCAACGCACTCCGGCCTTCTGGTTGACTTGGAAGTAGCCGCAGCCTTCGTTATCGCCCCTGTTGAAGTCGCTGATCGGCGCGATACCGCTTTGCGCCGCCGCGTCGCGAAAGGCATCCAGGATCGGCCAGTGCAGGCGCTGTTGCTCAACGCGCCACTCGCCGCCATCGCTGTGAAATTCCGAGCTGCCGGCAAAATGGTTTTCGCTCTGCTTGAACAACGGCAGCACATCGTTCCAGGCCCAACCCGGGTTGCCCTGGGCCGCCCAACCGTCGTAATCCTGGGCCTGGCCGCGCATATAGATCATGCCGTTGATCGACGAACAGCCGCCCAGCACCTTGCCGCGTGGGTAACTCAGCGCACGGCCTTGCAGGCCTTCCTGGGCTTCGGTCTTGAAGCACCAGTCGGTGCGCGGGTTACCGATGCAGAACAGGTAGCCGACGGGGATATGGATCCAGGGGTAATTGTCGCGGCCACCGGCTTCGAGTAGCAGCACGCGATTGGCGGGGTTGGCGGACAGTCGATTGGCCAGCAAGCAGCCTGCGGGGCCGGCGCCTACTACCACGTAATCGTATTCAGCAGCTGCAATGGGCATCTGAGGTCTCGCTTGTTTTTCTTGTTGGCCCCATCCTAGTTGTTAGTTTTCGTCTTAAAAATGTTAGTTTTTACCCAGCTGCTGTGCGTTTTTAAACAGCGCGGCTCAGGCTCTCGCATTGGAGGCGACATGTTCGACTGGAATGACCTGCGGTTTTTTCTCGAGTTGCAACGCAGCGGCCGCTTGATCACCGCCGCGCAGCGCCTGAAGACCACCCACGCCACTGTGGCCAGGCATATCGAGGCCATCGAGAAGAGCCTCGGCACTGCGCTGTTCGTGCAGCACGCTCAGGGCTATGAGCTGACGCCCTCTGGCGAAGCCCTGCTCAAGCACGCCGAAGCCATGGAAAACGTCGCGCTGCTGGCTGAAGACGAACTCACTCATTCCGCTGCGCCGCTGGGCAAAATTCGCCTCGGTGTGGCCGAAGGTTTGGGTGTGATGTTCCTCGCCGGTCGCATGGGCGGGTTGTTCGACCGTTACCCGGGCTTGGAAGTGGAACTGGTGGCTGTGCCGCGCTTTGTCAGCATCCTCAACCGCGAAGCGGAAATCAGCATCCACCTGGAACGGCCCAGCGTCGACCAGTTGGTCACGCGCAAACTCACCGATTACCGCCTGGCGCTCTACGCCAGCCGCGCCTATCTGGAGCGCAACCCGCCCATCGAGAAACGTGAAGACCTCGCCGTGCATGCGTGGATCGATTATGTGGATGACTTGCTGTTCAGCCAGGAATTGAAGTTCCTTAGCAGCTTCTGCCGCAACCCCAAGGTGGTGTTTCACAGCACTAGCGTGATTGCCCAGCACCAGGCGGCGCGTTCGGGTTTGGGCATCGCTGTGTTGCCGTGCTTTATGGCGGCGGGTGACCCGGATTTGGTGGCATTGCTGCCGGGGGAGGGGATTGAGCGTAGCTACTGGATCAGCTCGCGCCGGGAGCTGCACAAGTCGGTGCGGTTGCGGGTGTTGTGGGATTACGTGGTGGAGTTGTGCGCGCGCGAGCAGGGGTTGCTGCTGGGCGAATCTCACTGAGTAGGCCGGATCAAAAATGTGGGAGCGGGCTTGCTCCCACAATTTTGACCGAGTTCTCGCGGTTTATCGCAGGCAAGCCAGCTCCCACATGGGCTCTGCGTTTACAGGACCCAAGGGGGCTCACTTACCTTAAAGCTTCACCACCTGATGCACCTGCTCGGCACACGCCCGGGCTTCGTCAATCATCTTGCCAAACGCCTCACTGGCAACCTCGGCATGGGTCAGCCAACGCGTCTTCTGGCTTAGGCGATAGTGATAGCGCAGCCCGTCGTCCAACCGTTTCCCTTCCAGGTCCAGGTCATACCACGGCGAGCGCACCTGGCAGCCGGGAATGGCTTTTTCCATTTTTCCGCCCGTCAGCGTGAAGCTGTAGTCGTAAGTCTCAGGGTTGCCCAGGTAAAGGTCGGCCTGTTGATCGTGGCGGCGGTAGTTGATGAAGCCATCCCAGCGGCCTTTGAGCGACTCATCGGTATAGACGTAGTCATTCGCCAGTTTTTCCAGGGCGCGCTGGTCGTTCAGGGTTGCGTTGACGGTGTAGCCGTCGTGCACCACAAAGGCGGTGGGCGGGCGGGTGATCTGGCAGTCGCTGATGTCGTTGCCAAAGTGGGCGCAGAGGTTCTGGTCGGTGGCGGTGGTGCCTTGTTGGCGGTCGGCCACGCTCATTTGCATCAGCGGCAGGCGGCTGAAGGTGATGGTGGCCTGGGTGGCGCCATTGCCCTGTTTGTCGAAGTGCACCTGTTTATCCAGGCGCAAGGTGGTTTCGGGGTGTTCCAGCGGGATCTGTTCTTCGCGTACTTGACCCTGAGCATTGTTGACCAGCACCCAACGGTCCTGGATGTCGGGCATGGTCTGGCCTGGGGCGAACACCGGGTTGGTCGGGTCCAGCCACCAGACCTGGCCGTCCACTTCGGTGCGCACGATCGCATGATCCGGCGCATTGGTGCCGGGGATCAGTAATGCATACGCCACGTCGCCGCGGCTGACCCAGGCGGTCTCAGCCTTGATGCCGCTGGCTTTGAGCATCGCGGTCAGCAAGATCGCCAGGTCTTTGCAATCGCCATAACCATGCTGCTCGATTTCAGCCAGGTCGAACGGCACATAACCGCGCTCCGTGGCGCGCCAGTCGCCCAGGTAACGGTAGTGATCATTGATGTGCTGCATCAGCGCGGCGACCCGTTCCGCCGGCGCCAAGCGGCTTGCGGCTGCCACCGCGGCGGCCGCTTGTGCAGGCAGGTTGGCAGCGAGGATCTGGTTGTAGCGCTGGGCAAAATCACCGAAATACGCCTGGCGATCGAGGGCGCTGCCCACTTCCAGGCGCGGGATGCGTAACAGCGCGGCGCTGGAAGATTCGTTGATGTAGTTGAGATAGGTCGGGGCTTTTTGCACCACGTCCAACGTCTTGCCATTGGCCGACGGGGTCACTGTGAAACCGTCGAGCAGTTCGCTGCGCCACTGGATCGGTCGCTCGGCGGTAAAGCGCGCCTTGATGTGGTCGCGACGGAACGCGCTAGGGCCAAACGTAAGGGCATAGTGAAACTGGGTCACCAACGGTTTGGCGGCGTGATGTTTGCGCACGGTGTAGCGAATCTGTGTGCCCACGCGTAGGTTCGGGAAAGCCAGTGAGGTCTGCTTGTCGCGGCTGAAGCCCTGGTCAGGGTTGGGCGCGGTGCGCGTGTCGATTTGCGCGGCATCCAGGGCGACCGGCTTGGCGCCAGGTTGGGTGGATTGCGCGCTGACCACTTCAAAGGTGTCGCCTTCGGAGTAATCGAAGTCTATGCGCGACAGGATCTCGCGGCCGTTGGGCTTGAGGATGGTGTAGTGCTGTGTGGTGGTGCAGTCGGTGCTGGCGTCGCGGTTGAAGTGGCAATGTAGCTCGGTGTCGCTGGCCAACGGGGCTTCGGCCATGGGTTGCAGTGCGGCGCTGACGGAATGGGTAACCAGCCCCAGGCTGATAGCAATCAAAGAGCGGTGACACGAAAATCGGTACAAACGGGACATTGGCGCCTCGGGTGACACATTGAAACAACTACCCGACGGGTAGTGAGAAGGCGACGGATGATAATGGGTCGCAACAAAAAAAGCCAGGATTGTTCGACAATCTATCTGGCTGAAAGCCCCGTGCTAGAGCCTTTTCTTTGATGTGTATCATGGTTTTCGTAGTTCGAACTCGGCGCTGGCGAGCTTCTCGCCGTTGACCAACACATGCACCCAATGCGTGCCGGGGTAGTGCTTGCGGGTGGTCAGTTCACGAATGTGTTGTTCGCGGCGAATGCTCTGATGCTCGCCCGCGCCGAGGGTAAATGCCTTGAGTTTGAACACTTTGGCCGCGCTATGACCGGCGCTTTTCACGTAGTCGACGGCGTAGTCCACCACCAGTTTTTGCGCGGTGGCAGCGGTGGATTCGAGGCTGAACGAGAGGCTGATGCGCTCGCCCAGGTTGATCACCGCCGGGGTGACGGCCAGGTGATGAATCTTCACCTCGGCCTTGGCCCCGGCGCCCATGAGCGTCAACGCGCGGGTGTTGCCTTGTTTGATCAGGCTGCGCAGCGCATGGCGGGCAATCCACGCAGTGTGCGGGTTATCCAGGTGCCAGCCTTCGATCAGGCTGAGCACCCAGCCTGGGTCATCCTTGGTGATGTCGTTGAGGTGGTTGGCCACCGACTTGCGTACGTACAGGCTGCTGTCAGCCTTGAGGTTATTCAGGATCGACGCGCACAGCGCGGGGTTGGCCTGCACTTGGGCCAGGCGAAAGGACCACGGCAGGCGAGGGCGCGAGCCTTCACTGGCCAGGCGGCGCACGTGATCGTTGGCATCCAGCGACCATTCCTGCATCACCGCCAAGGTGCGCTCGAAGTCGTGCAGCAAGAAGTGGCGGATGGCAAATTCGGCAGAGCCAAACGTGGTGAAGTACTTGAGCGCGGCCATGGAGCGCTTGAAGTCACCCAGGCCGTAACTCGCCACGTAGTGCGGCAGGAACAGACAGACAAAGGCGCTGTTCAGGCGCGGCGCCAGGGCGTAAAGCAGCTTGAGGGTTTGCGCGTAGCCCAGTGGGATCACCGCATGCAGGCTTTCGCTGACCCGCGCCATGCGCTGCATCACCGACAACTCGGCAAGCCCCACCTTCGCGTGCTTGAGAAAGCCCTTGGCATCGAACGCCGGGTATACCGCCGACATCTCGACGGCGATGTGTTGCAGGCGTTCGACGTTGAAGATTTCCTTGAGTGGGCTCGGTCATCGGTGGTTCCAGGGGTTAGAGAAACCAGCGGTATTCCCGCGCGTTGATCTCTTGTTGAAAGGCCAGGTGGTCCTGGCGTTTGTTCTCGCAATACACGTCGACAAATTCTGCGCCCAGCTTATCGCGCAATATCGGTTGATGTTGCATGGCGCGTACGGCCTCGAGCATTTCCACGGGGAAATCGGTGCCGCTGAGGCGGTCTTCGTTCAGGGGGGCGATAGGTTCTTGCTTGGCTTCAAGGCCATGCTCAAGCCCTGCCAGAATCGCCGCCAGCACCAGATACGGATTGGCATCGGCACTGGCCAAGCGGTGCTCGATGCGCAGGTTGCGCGGGTCGGACTCGGGGATGCGCACGCACGCATCGCGGTCTTCAAAGCCCCAGCTGGCGCGGGTTGCGGCGTTGACCGTGCCACCCAGACGGCGGAAGGCGTTGTGGTTGGGCGAGAAGATCGGCATGCAATGCGCCAGCAATTCCAGGCAGCCGGCCACCGCGTGGCGCAGCGGTTGCTGCTGGTGCGCGGCGAGCAAATTATTACCCGCCGCGTCGTAGAGGCTGACATGCACATGCATGCCGCTGCCGGGGTATTGGAGGTAGGGTTTGGCCATGAAGCTGGCGCGGTAACCGTGCTTGAGTGCAACGCCACGGGTGCTGCGGCAGAACAGGGCGGCCCAGTCGGCGGCGCGCAGGCCGTCTTCGAGGTGGCCGAAGTTGATTTCGAACTGGCCGGGACCGATTTCGGCAGTGATCACCGTGATGTCGATGCCCTGGTCCTTGGCGGTTTGTGCCATGTCGTCGAGCACCTCGCTGAAGCGCGACAACCGTTCGATGTGCAGGTTGGGTTGGTCGTCGGCGTCATCGCTCAGCGGGTCGCGGGCGAATTGCGGCAGGCCGTTGTCGAGCTTCTTATCGAACAGGTAAAACTCCAGCTCAAAGGCCACCACCGGATGAATGCCTTTGTGCTGCAAGCGCTCCAGCACCTTGGCCAGCACTTCGCGAGGTTCGAATTCGATCGGCGCTTCGGTGCCATCCGAGGTGATCAACATCTGCCCCAGCGGCTGCGACTCCCAGCTCACCGGCTTGAGCGTGCCCGGCACCAAGCGCCGGTTGGCATCCGGGTCGCCGTCGTGAAAGCAATAGTCACCAATCTTGAACAGCCCACCCTGCGCCCCGAGCAGCACGGCGTTTTGCGGCAGCTTCAGCGGGCTGCCGGCGGCGACCTTTTCGAGCATGTCCACCGGGTAGCGCTTGCCGTAGAAATGCCCGGGAATGTCCAGGGCGATTAGGTCGACGTAACGCACGTCGGGGTGGTTCTGGCGAAAGGTCCGTACTTCGGCCAGCAACGTGGAAGACTGGTTTTTCACGGGGGTTGCTCCTAGTTGTAAACCCACAGTACGCGGGCGGGCAGATCAGTCAGGTTGGCGTAGCGGCAATGCGCGAAACTGGCCAGGTGGAAGCTGTCGCCAGGGCCGAGGGTGACCGAATCCGGCTCGCCTTCCACCCACAGCGTCAACTCGCCCTCCAGCACAAAACCGGCCTGCTCGGCGCGGTCGCTCATGGTGTGTTCACCACTGTTGGCTCCGGGCGCGAGCAAGCTGTCGAGCATCGAAAAGGCGCCGTTCATGCTGGGCGAGACGAGGATGTCGGTGATGCCATTGGCGTAATACACCGTGCGCCGTTCGTTGGGGCGGGTGACCCAATCCACCGCCTTGGGTTTGGGCAGGCTGTAGAAGTAGGTGGTGGGCACATCGAGGGCGTGGCTGATGGCGGTCAGGTCGGCCACGGTGGGGCGCGACAGGCCGCGTTCGACCTGGGAAAGGAAGCCCACCGAGCGCTCGATTTTTTGCGCGAGTTGCGCCAGGGTGAGTCTCTTGTGCTTGCGCAAGTCGTGGATCAGCACGGCCAGGGCGTCAAGTTCTTGTTGTTGGCTCATGAAATTTATATCAAGAAATTTCATGAAAAATTACAGGATTAATTTCATGGGGGCAATGGGCATGCAGTTGGAGCAGCATTTATTCGCCTTGGAACAGGCGCTGCAGCAATGCACCACCCGCTCGGATACGGAGCGATTGGCGCAGTTGCTGGCGGACGATTTCGTTGAGTTTGGCGCCAGTGGCAATGTCTGGGGCAGCAAGGCCGAGGTGATTGCCGGGTTGAAGGACGAGGTGTTTTCGGCACGGCGCATGACTGAGTTCGCCGTGAAGTTGCTCGGGCAGGGACTGGCGCTGGTGACTTATCGCTGCCATCGCGAAGGCGTAGGGGACTCGTTGCGCAGTTCAGTATGGCGCGAGGAGGAGGGGCAGTGGCGGATGGTGTTCCACCAAGGCACACCAGCGGCAGCTCCCTCGCCACAGAGGGGGCGATGAAAATCTTGAAAGGAGTTGGCTGAATGATTCCGTGCGCCCGCGGTCGGAACCTGGGTACGCACCATTCATTGAAGGAGCACCCATGAAGTCTAAAACCCTAGCCGCTTGCCTGCTGCTCACCGCCGGCCTGTCCACCGCCAGCTTTGTCGTGCAGGCCGGTGATACCCCGCAAGAAACCGTGCCGCCTTCAAGCATCAACGCCCGTGATTTGAAAGAAGGCGACCGTGCCCCGGATATGCTGATGCGCAAGGAGTCGGCGGTCAGCGATTGGAAAAAGCGCGGTTTGAAGCAGCCTGAAGCAGACAGCCAATGGGCCCGTGTGGGTGACAAGTTTGTGCTGCTCAAGACCACCAACGGCACCATTCTCGAGATCACCCCCGTCAAGAAATGACCGGTCTTTTTTCCTGGCGCTTGCGTTAAGGTAACGCGCAACACTGGTCGCGTTACCTTCAAAGAGCGAGAGCAGGATGCTTGCCACAATAAGAAGTTACCCTCGCACCGTGAACCTGTTGCTGTGCGCCACGTTGCTGCTGACGCTGGCCAAGGCGATTACCTTTCCGTACCTGGTGATTTACCTCACCCGTCACTTCAACCTCGACATTACCCAAGTTGGCCTGGTGATCGGCAGTTCATTGATCGTCGGCTCATTGCTCAGCGTGTACGGCGGTTTCCTGGTCGACCGCGTCAACAGTTACCGGCTGCTGCTCGGCTTGAGTGCGCTGTTTGTACTGGGGTTTGTCGGCACGCTAGTGGCCGATGATATCTGGCTGTTCTACAGCTGCCTGATCCTGATCAACCTGGCTTATGCCGTTATCGACATTGCCGTCAAAGCCGGCTTTGCCAGCTTGCTGGCGGAAGACGCGCGCAGCGAAGTGTTTTCCATCAAGTACACCCTGACCAATATCGGCTATGCCGTCGGCCCGTTTTTTGGCGCGATGGTGGCCAAGCTCGATATCAGCCTGCCGTTCATGCTCTCGGCGCTGCTGGGGGCGGGTTTTTTCCTGCTGTACTGGCGTTGGGGCGATCGCACGCTGGCTACCGTCGATGCCACGCAAAAAACGCTGGCGTTTCTCGCCGTCGGCCGCGTGCTGCTGCGGGACCATCGGCTGGTGTGCTTCACGCTTGGCGGCTTGCTCAGTGCCGTGGTGTTCGGCCAGTTCACTGCCTACCTGTCGCAGTACCTGGTGACGACCACCACCGCGGAATATACCTACACCGTGATCAGCGCCGTGCTCACCACCAACGCCGCGCTGGTGATTGCCTTGCAGTACGTGATTGGCCGGCGCATCTCGCACCGTTATCTGAGCCAATGGCTGATCGCCGGCCTGGGCATGTTCATGTTGGGGGTGATCGGGTTTGCCCTGGCCACCAGCGTGCTGTGGTGGGTGCTGGCGATGGCGGTGTTTACAGTGGGGGAGATCATCGTGTTCCCAGCTGAGTACATGTTTATCGACCGAATCGCCCCGGACCACCTGCGGGGCATGTATTACGGCGCGCAGAACCTGTCCAACCTAGGGGCAGCGTTGGGGCCGGTGTTGTGTGGGCTGGTGCTGGCCAGCCTGCCGGCCCACTCCATGTTCTACATGTTGGGGGCGTTTATCGTCGGGGGCGGGGTGTTTTACTTCATTGGAGCGTCGTTGAAACCACGACCAACGCGGTCATGACGCCGAAGGCGACATTGGCAGGTCTTCCAGGGTCAGATGCCCCATGGTGTTGCTCTGTAGCTCATAGCGCAGTTCTTCCACCATCTTTTCCACTGCGTGGGTGGACTGCAACTTGTTCACGCTGATGCCCGTCACCACCAAGTCGACCCGGCCGCTCTGGGCATCGAACACCTTTAAGGTCAACGAGGCGTCACGGCACAGGGTGAATTCACAGGTCAGGGGCAACAGCGCTTCTTCGATGCAGTTGCGCAGTTGGGAGAGGGTAAACATGTGCCCAGCCTCCTCAACGACGACGCAGCAACAAGCCCACCAACAGGCCGATACCGGCGACGACGGCCACGGTAGCCAGTGGTTTGTGCTTGGCAAAATCACTCACAGTGTCGAGCGCGTCGCCGTAGGTTTGCTGCAACTGGCCGGCGGCCTGGCGGGCAACCCCTTCGGCTTGCAACTGCTCATCACCGGTCAGGTCGCCGAGAAAACCCTGGGCCTTGCCCGTGACTTTCTCCACGGCGCCTTTGACTTGTTCGCTTTTCATGGTGCATTCCTTCAAGAGGTCAAATCATCACGGCACAGGGCCCAAGGCCCTGTGCCCACTCTTCAAGGTTAAGCACCGCGTCATGCGCAAATAAGGCGAATTTGCACTGGTTGCACTAGTGCATTTGCACTCTATTTCTTGCTTTTGACCCGCAATTCACCGGCAAACAACCCGCGTTCACGGGCCCAAACGATGGCTGCGCTGCGGCTGTGCACCCCCAGCTTGGAGTACACCGTGGCCACATGGTTACGCACGGTGTTGGGCGCCAGTTTCAGGCGCGAGGCGATCTCCTTGTCGGCCAGGCCTTCGCAGATCAAACCCAGCACATCGCGCTCACGGGCGGTCAGGTCGGTGAAGGCCACGTTCGGCAGGTTGGGGCTGTTGTTGACGCTCTTGGCGTTGGCCAATTTCTCGATCAGGGTCTGGCTGAACCACGAGGCGTCCTGCATCACTTCCTCAATGGCCGCCACCAGTTCCAGCTCCGAGCGTTTGCGTTCGGTGATGTTCATCATCACCAGCAGGTAACAGGGCACATCCTCGATCAGCACCGTGTCGGCCCAGACCACGCAGTCGATCACCTCGTTGCCTTTCTTACGCACCTTTAGGTCCTGGCCGTCGAGGTTGCCGGCTTTTTCCAGGGTGGCGAACAGCTGTGCAAAGGCCTGGGCGCTGTCGATGAAGTTGATGTCCTCGACGGCTTTGCCGATCAGCTCTTCGCTGATAAAACCGGTGATGTTCATGAACGCTTCGTTGATATCCACCACCTGCCGGTTGGCCGCGCTGCACACCAAGGTTGGCACCGGCGTCAGGCGGAAAGATTTGGCGAAGCGTTCCTCACTTTGGCGCAAGGCAATTTCCGCTTTGCGCCGCGGTTCCAGGTCGGTGAAGGAAAACAGCATGCAGTCTTCCTCGTTCATGTCCAACGGCTGGCCCGCGACGATCACCAGTTTGCTTCCGCCTTCGGGCAGGCGCAGCTCGGCCTGCATCTGCGGGATGGTCGCGCCTTCGCTCAGGCGCTGGATGGCCAGGTCCTTACGCTCGGCCTGTTCCAGTACATCCAGTTCATACACCGAGCGGCCGATGACCTGATCGCGGTTGTAGCCGGTCATCTCTAAAAAACCCTGGTTGACCTTGATGTAGCGCAGGTCGCTCAAGCGGCAGATCACGGCGGGCGCCGGGTTGGCATTGAAGGTTTTCTCGAAGCGCTGCTCGGCGCTGGCCCATTCGGTGGCGTCGCTGAGGATCAGCACCAACAGTTCCGGCTCACCGTGAGCGTCGGTCAGCACCAGGCTGCGCAAGCGGTGGACCCAGCTGCGGTCTTCGCCGGTGGTGGGGGTGACTTCAACCACCACATCGCTGAATTCTTCACCGGCCGCCACCCGGCTGAGCGGGTAGCTGTCCAGCGCTAAAGGATGGTTGTTGCGGTAACGCAGGGCGAAACGCTTGGCATATTCCGCAGTATTGGCACCGAGCGCCTCGACGTCGCTGATCCCGTGCATGGTCAACGCGGCTTCATTAGCCCAGAGGATGGTCTGGTCGACTTCGGCCAGTATCACGCCGTCGGACAGCCCGGAGATGATCTGCTGCAATTGGCGGCGGTTGGTTTCTTTGGCGAGGACATCCTGGCTCATGGTTTCTCCCGGTAGACGGCACATGGGGGTACGACACCCGGGGTTGAGGATAGTGCAGAGAATGTGCGCATGAGGAAGTGCGAATGCACCAGTTGAACTGGTGCATTTGGGCCACGACTGAACGTATGTCCTTTCGCCACACTCCCAACCATCAAGGCATTTTGCCTTGCTCTCATAACGTGTGAAGGACCTCTGTATGACTACTGTCTATGAAACCAATCGTTCGCTGTTTCGTGTGTCCTGGAGTTCGGTATTGGCCGGTAGTGCAATTGCACTGGTGACCTACCTGGTGCTGAGTGTGCTGGGTACGGCCATCGGCGCGAGTGCCGTCGACCCGATGAAAGCGGGTAACCCGCTGAGCGGTTTCGGCACCGGCGCCGGGATCTGGTTGTTTGTGTCGACGCTGATCGCCATCGGCGTGGGTGCCTTCGTGGCCGGGCGCACCGCACCTGACCGCGGCGGCCTGCACGGCGTATTGACCTGGACCGTCACCACCTTGCTCACCACCTGGCTGCTGGCGGGTTTGGCCGCCAGCGTGGTCGGTACCGCCGGCAACGTGGTGGGCAAAGGTTTGTCCGCTGCCGGTAGCGGCATCGCGGCGGCTGCGCCGGGCATTGGTAACAGCGTCAAACAACAGTTGAACGAGCAAGGCATCCAGCTGGACTGGAACAGCCTGCAAGGTGAACTGGATACCCTGCTCAAGCAAAGCGGCAAGCCTGAGTTGGACCCGGCCAACGTTGAACAGAAGGCTGACCAGGCGGGCGCCGAGGGCAAGCAAGCGGCTACTGCTGCGGCGACCGATCCTGCCCAGGCCGGCGATGCGTTGAAGCAATGGTTCGAGCGCGTCAAAGCGTCCGGTGAGCCAGCGCTGAATGCCGCTGACAAAGACGCACTGGTCAACATCGTTGCCGCCCGCACCGGCAAGAGCAAGGAGGAGGCCACTCAGATCGTTGACAACTATGCCCAAGCTTATGAGCAGGCCATGCAAAAAGTGGCTGAGCTGAAACAACAGGCTGAACAGAAAGCCCGTGAAGCCGGTGAAGTGGCGGCCAAGCAACTGTCCCGTGCTGCCTGGAGCACCCTGGCGATGTTGTTGTTGGGCGCAGCGCTGAGCTTCTTTGTCGGTCGTATGGCACTGACTAACCGTCGCGTGCCGTTGGCTTGAGTTTCTCCACCTGCCTCAATGAATGCGTAAAATGTCGGCTTTTTACGCGAATCACGCAAAGGTGCCCCTTGAGCGCAGGCAAAGCCGTCGGATTGTTATTACTCACCTCCATGCTGGCGGCGTGCGGTACTTCGCCGCCACGCACGCCTAATGACATCTGCGGCATCTTCCGCGAAAAGGACGACTGGTACGACGCCGCCAAGGTCACGCAAAAGCGTTGGGGCGTGCCGATCCAAGTGCCGTTCGCCATCATGTATCAGGAGTCCGGCTTCCGTCAGGATGCCTTGGCGCCACGCAAATACCTGCTATGGATCATCCCCTGGGGCCGCGTTTCTACCGCTGCCGGCTACGCCCAGGCCAAGGATGAAGTGTGGAACGACTACCGCAAAAGCACCGGCCGCAGCGGCGCCAGCCGCCAGGACTTCGACGACGCCATCGACTTTGTCGGCTGGTACATGGACAAGACCTACACCGTCAACGGCGTGTACAAATACGATGCCTACGGCCAGTACTTGAACTACCACGAAGGTTGGGGCGGCTACCGCCAGCGCACCTATGCGGCTAAAGCCTGGCTGCCGCCGGTGGCGAGCAAAGTGCAGGCGCGGTCGCAGCTGTATGCAGCGCAATATGCGCGGTGCAAGGATGATTTGGGGCGCGGGTTTTGGAGCCGGTTCTGGCACTGGCTATAAAGGGTTGCCCCGCCTCCTGTGGCGAGCCCGCTCGCCACAGGAGGGGTGTTTTTTGATCGCTCCCGCACTTGCCAAACCTACCCAATTCTGGGAAAACCCCAGCCTTTACGCATTCAAAGAGCCCCCTATGAGCAACGGTTCTGGCACTGGCTATAAAGGGTTGCCCCGCCTCCTGTGGCGAGCCCGCTCGCCACAGGAGGGGTGTTTTTTGATCGCTCCCGCACTTGCCAAACCTACCCAATTCTGGGAAAACCCCAGCCTTTACGCATTCAAAGAGCCCCCTATGAGCAACGACGAACTGCAGGTCACCGGCAAAACCGTGGTCAAAGGCGCGCTGATCACCACCCAATACACCGGCACTCTGGAAGACGGCACAGTGTTCGATTCTTCCTGGGAACGCGGCAAGCCGTTCCAATGTGTGATCGGCACCGGGCGGGTGATCAAGGGGTGGGACCAGGGGCTGATGGGCATGCAGGTCGGCGGCGTACGCACGCTGTTTGTGCCTGCGCACCTGGCCTACGGTGAGCGCTCGATGGGCGCGCATATCAAGCCCAACAGCAATTTGCGCTTTGAAATTGAGTTGTTGGAAGTGCTGACGCGGGACGACTGACGTGCTTCGGCGCAAGGAGGCTGTATGGACGTGATTCAAGCGATACGCGACAGCTGGAGCTGGGTGGCCTGGCCGATGAGGCCGAGTTGCAGCACTTCTTCGAGCAGGCCCCCGACTACTTCATCGCGGTCAACGGCGAACCCGCGACGCCTACTGAAGCGCGTGAAGAGTTGCAGGGTGACCTGCCCGCAGGCTGGAGCTGCAGTCGCCTGTACTGGCTGGGTTACCGCGATGCTGCGGGTCAATTGGTCGCCGTGGTAAATATCGCCGCCGACTTGCTTGCAGCCGGGGCGTGGCATATCGGGCTGTTGCTGGTGCATACGCGCTTGCATGGCAGCGGGCTGGCGCGGCGGCTGCATACCGAACTTGAGGCGTGGGCCCTGGGCAAAGGCGCCCAGTGGTTGCGGCTGACGGTGGTGGTCGGCAATGCCAAGGCGGAGCGTTTCTGGCCCAAACTTGGGTATGTGCAGGTGCGTACGCGGGAGGGGATTACGATGGGGCGGCAGGTCAATACGGTGTCGATTCAGGTCAAGGCGTTGGCAGGTGGCCGGATTGATGAATACCTGGAAAGGGTCGAGCGGGATCGACCGGGTACGCCGTAACCGCGGATGTACACCGCTTACTGTGGGAGCTGGCTTGTCGGGTCGCCGCACCGCTGCGATGCAGACACCTCGGTGTGTCAGGCATAACCAGTTGATGCCATCGCCGCGATGCGGCGACCCGCCCAGATTGTGTTCAGGAGCCTGAAAACCGAGTGGATACCGACCATGGGCTACACGACGGTCCAACAAGCTCAGCGGGATATCAGCCAT
This sequence comes from Pseudomonas sp. IB20, assembly GCF_009707325.1. NCBI lineage: Bacteria > Pseudomonadati > Pseudomonadota > Gammaproteobacteria > Pseudomonadales > Pseudomonadaceae > Pseudomonas > Pseudomonas gelidaquae. Next base: position 2,031,442 of record NZ_CP046103.1, read on the forward strand.
TTTTTGATGCACCGGTACAACTGGATTCGACCGCACCAATTTAATGGTGGGCTGCCACCGGCTCAGGCCGAAAAAAAACTTAACATCGTGTCCGGGATCAGTTGACCACTACAAGACCCTCGTGGGTACTTGTTCGAGTGACAGTCGTCGGCCGGTTTCGGTAACCGGCACCTACTTGGCAAGGTAACGCGCATTGTTTCTATGCCGTTGTCTCGCCTCAAAAAGCGAGAAGCGGCATCCCGGCAGCGCCTGTCCTGGCGCCTGCCCGAACCCCTCTCATCGACGCTGACCAGCACCTGAAATCATTCAGGCTGCGACGGACACGCCTACCTTTACGGTGGGCGGGCCAAGCTGACTGTGCCTTTAACACCGGCGCGGTGCGCACGGTTGTACCTGCACGAAGGTTTTCGGGTCGGCGGTGGCTTAAATTAGGCTGCTGCGTTCAGGGAGATCTCTTATGCAAGCAATCAACAACATCAACCTCAATTCCTTGGTCGAGGCTGCGACGGACACGCCTACCTTTACGGTGGGCGGGCCAAGCTGACTGTGCCTTTAACACCGGCGCGGTGCGCACGGTTGTACCTGCACGAAGGTTTTCGGGTCGGCGGTGGCTTAAATTAGGCTGCTGCGTTCAGGGAGATCTCTTATGCAAGCAATCAACAACATCAACCTCAATTCCTTGGTCGATACCGTGGTCAGCCTCACTGCGGCGTTTATCCTGGGTGGCTTGATCGGCTTTGAGCGCCAGTACCGCCAGCGCACGGCGGGTTTGCGCACCAATGTGCTGGTGGCGGTGGGTGCGGCGATTTTTGTCGACATGGCCAGCCGCCTGGGCGGCGCGGAAGGCGCGGTACGTGTGGTTGCGTATGTGGTCTCGGGCATAGGCTTTCTGGGGGCCGGCGTGATCATGCGCGAAGAGGGCAACGTGCGTGGGCTCAACACGGCTGCCACGCTCTGGGCCTCGGCGGCCGTCGGTGCGTGTGCCGGTGCCGACCTGATCCTGGAAGCGTTGCTGGGCACGCTGTTTGTGCTGGCGGCCAACACCTTGCTGCGCCCGATCGTCAATAACATCAACCGCCAGCCGATGGACGTGGTGTCGGCAGAGGTCACCAACATCCTCTATGTCATCGCGCGGCGTAGCCAGCAGCAGGCGGTGATGGTCTTGCTGGAAGCCGAACTGGCGCGCTGCAACTACCCGGCCAGTGACGTCGACGTGCGGCCCTTTGGCAGCGAAGAAGTGGAGATCGAGGCCACCCTGGCCGCGACATCGGTCGATGGCGACGAACTGGATGCGCTGGTGGCGCGTATTTCCACGTCGACCTTGGTGGTGCAGGCCTTCTGGAGCCCGAGTACCACCGACTAGCGTGGTCGTAGTCAGCCTTGCCAAGTGCCGGATTGGCGGCACTTTACTCGGATAAGTCCTACATGTGGGTGGGATTATCCCTTCGGGTGAAACGTCATTTCGTTGCTAAGGTTGCGCACTTGCAGCTAGCAGGCGACGTCGGTTTGGTTGTACGTGTTCGCCGCGTTTTCAACCGAAGGGACCAGGCACAACCTGGCTATCGTCCCGGGTGAGGGCAGTGCCGTTGGTCGGCACTGTCATTTCTCACAGGTACCTGTGTTCCGAGTGATGTGTAAGGCTACTTACACCAAGGCATATTTATGAACAACAAAGCATTAATAGTCGATGACCACCCGTTTATCCGCCAGACCGTTCGGTTCTTGCTTAAGCAAGAAGGTTTCACCGACATCGATGAGGCGGGTAATGGCGCGGATGCTGTGCAGAAGGCCAGAGAGGGGCGCCCAGACCTGATTATTCTTGATTTGGCAATCCCGAAGCTGGGTGGGCTTGAGGTCATCGCCCGGGTCAAGGCGCTGGGCGTGCCGTGCAAGATGCTGGTACTGACGGCGGCGATTCCTGAGTATTTTTCCTCTCGCTGCATGCGTGCCGGTGCTATGGGGTTCGTCTCCAAGACCGGGGAGTTGGACGAGTTGCAAAAGGCGATCAAGGCAGTGATGTCCAACTACAGTTGTTTTCCCAGCTTACCGACCAGTTCGGTGCGTCGTGACGATTTGCAGTCCACGGAGATGCAGCTGGTAGAGTCGCTTTCGGACCGTGAGGTGGAGGTGTTGCGCATGCTGGCTCTGGGCCTGGGTAACAACCAGATTGCCGATCAAATGCTACTCAGCCACAAGACCGTCAGTACCTATAAAACGAGGCTCAAAGACAAGCTGTGCATGTCATCCGTGGTGCACATGGCCAAGTTCGCCCAGCGTAATCATCTGATCTGATTTGAAATGACCCCAACCCACATTCGAAGGTTGATGATTGCCCTGTTGATAGGGCTGCTGCCGATGGCGGCGGTCGCCCTTGATGAGCCTCAAGCCCTGCGTTTGCTGGGGCACGCCAGCCTGGATAGCCGTGGCCCATCCATGGAGCAAGGGGAGGCTGACTGGCACTGGCTGCGCGAGCGTCGTACGTTGCTCCTGGGGGTTTCCGCACCGGATTACGGGCCTTTCGAACTGACGAATAATAACGACGAGCTTGAGGGGATCACGGCCGACTATGCCGGGTTGCTCGCCCAGGCGCTGAATGTCAGCGTGGAGGTTCGGCGCTACGACACTCGCGATGAGGTGATCGAAGCGCTCAAGAAAGGCGCCATTGACTTGCTTGGGACGGCCAACGGTTTTGAAGCGGGCGACTCGGAGTTGGTCTTGTCTCGCTCCTACGCTAACGATCAACCGGTCCTGGTAACCCGCACCGGAGACGCCCAGGCCTTGACTGTCGATTTGGCAGGCAAGCGCGTGGCGATGCTCTATCACTATATGACGCCCGACGCCGTACAGGCCTTCTATCCCAAGGCCCGTGTGGAACTGTTTCCGTCTATTTTCGAAGCCATCGGCGCCGTGGCGTTCGGTCGCGCCGATGTCTATCTCGGAGACGCCATCACCGCCAATTACCAGATCAGCCGCAACCACCTGAACAATGTGCAAATGGCAGACTTTTCCACGCTGGAATCCAACTCCTTTGCCTTCGCTGTTTCCCGCGATAACACTCGGCTGCTGCGCATCGTCAATACGGCGTTGCGGGCGATCCCGGCTAACGAGCAGATGGAAATATTACGGCGTTGGAGTGGCGGTAATCTTGGCCTGCTCGGTGCTGAGCGATTGCACTTGAGCACGGGCGAGCAGCGTTGGCTGGAGAAACATCCCCGGGTCAGAGTGGTAGCGTCCGACCAGATGCTGCCTTTGGCCTCCTTTACCGCGCAAGGGCAATTGGACGGATTGAGTGCCGACGTGTTGTCCCGGATCAGCCTGCGTACCGGTTTGAAGTTCGACGTTGTCCCAGGCGGGTCGATGCCCCAGCAGATTGACGCGGTCAGCACTGGCAGGGCGGATATGATGGCGGTGATTACCCCCAGTATCGAAGGCTCTGATCAGTTGCGCTTTACTCGGCCGTACCTGACCAACCCTCTGGTGCTGGTCACCCGCAACGACGACCCGGCGACGATGACCTTGGAGGACATGCCTGGAAAACGCCTGGCGATTACCAAGGGCAGTGCGCTGCGTGAGGTCATCAATCGCGATTACCCCGGTATCCACTTCGTGGAGGCCAAGAACCCCACACAAGCCATGGCGCTGTTGGGCAGTGGCGCCGCCGAGGGGGCCGTCAATTCATTAATCAATGCGCGCTACCTGATCGCCCTTCAGTACCGTGACACGTTGCGCGTGACCAGCACAGTCGGCTCTGACCCAGCACGCATGACATTTGGGGTCAACCGCGGCCAGTTGGAGTTGTATTCGATTCTGGACAAGGCGTTGCTGAGCATCCCGCCTCAGGAAATGGATGAGCTGATCAGCCAGTGGCGCACTGACGTTATCGTCGAAGACCATTGGCTACGCCATCGCAGCGCGATCATTCAAGGTTTTGGCCTGGCGGCGCTATTGCTGCTGATAACCCTGGGGTGGGCGTTTTACCTGCGCAGCCTGATACGCAAACGTGCCCAGGCCGAACGCGCCTTGAGCGACCAGATGCGCTTTATGGGGGTGTTGATCGACGGCACGCCGCATCCGATTTATGTGCGTGATCGCCAAGGGCGGCTGATGGCCTGCAACAGTGCTTACCTGGACGTGTTCGGCTACAAGCTCGAAACGGTGATCGGCAAGACAGTGATAGAAAACGACAGCACTAACCTCCCGCAGGCTCAGTCTTTTCATGGCGATTACCTGCGGCTGATGGAGCGTGGCGAGCCGCAGATTCATGATCGGGTACTCAGGTTGCCCAGTGGCAAGGCGCTAACCATTTACCACTGGATGCTGCCGTACCGTGATGGCGACGATAACGTCGTGGGCATGATTGCCGGTTGGGTGGACGTGAGTGAGCGTCAGCGCCTATTGGGCCAGTTGCAGGAGGCCAAGGAGGATGCCGACGCCGCCAACCGCGCCAAGACTACGTTCCTGGCCACCATGAGTCATGAGATCCGCACCCCTATGAATGCGGTGATCGGCATGATCGAACTGGCCCTTGCCAATGCCGAGCAGGGCCGCGCCGACCGCGATGCGTTGGAGGTGGCTTCGGTTGCGTCTCACGGTATGCTGGAGTTGATTGGCGATATTCTGGATATTGCCCGGATCGAGTCTGGCCACCTGTCCCTGGCCCTGGAGCCGGCCAACCTGCATGAACTGCTGATGTCGGTGGTGCGGGTGTTCGAGGGGCTGGCGCGGGCCAAGGGCTTGGCGCTGCAGGTAGAGCTTGATCCGTTGATTGATTGCCAGGTGCTGGCTGACCCTATGCGGTTCAAGCAGGTGGTGTCCAACCTGCTGAGCAATGCCATCAAGTTCACCGCTGCAGGCCAGGTGCGGTTGGGCGCGCGCAGTTCGCCGGCGTCCGACACGTGCCAGCTGAGCCTCAGGCTATGGGTGGAAGACTCCGGCATTGGCATCAGTGCGCAAGACCAGCAACGGCTGTTCAACCCGTTTATTCAGGGAAGCAATACCGAGCAATCGGCGCGTAGCGGGTCGGGGTTGGGGCTGGTGATCAGCCGTAACCTGTGTGAAATGATGGAGGGTGAGCTGCACTTGAGCAGTGTGCTCGGCCAAGGAACGCGGGTGGACGTGACGCTGGCGTTGGCCAGGACGGCTACTTTGCCGGCTGAGGTATCAGCCCCCCAACCTGCCGTCCAGCCGGCGCGGGCATTGGACATTCTGGTGGTGGATGACTACCCGGCCAACCGTTTGCTGCTGGCGCGGCAATTGAGCTTCCTGGGGCATCGCATCATTACTGCCGAAGAAGGTATACAGGGGCTTGAGCTCTGGAGAACCGAGAAGCCGGATGCGGTGATCACCGATTGCAACATGCCCCTCAAGGATGGCTACACCTTGGCCCGTGATATACGCACGCATGAGCGAGAGTTCGGCCTGGAGCCGTGCCTGTTATTGGGCTTTACTGCCAACGCACAACCGGAAGAAACCGAGCGTTGTCGGCAAGCGGGTATGGATGGATGCCTGTTCAAACCTGCCGGGCTTGAGGACTTGCGCTCGGCCCTGGCCTCGCTCACGGCCCTTCCTCGTCCAGATGCAACTGAAGTGGCGTTCGATTTGAGCACGTTAATCTCGTTGACGGGGGACGATCACGCCGCGCTGAAGGAGCTGCTGGAGCCGTTGCTCGATAGCTTGGAAACTGACCGCGCGCTGCTCCCGTCGCTGCAACACACAACGAATTTTCACGCGCTGCATGACCTTGCCCACCGCGCCAAGGGCGGGGCACGAATGGTCAAGGCCTTGGCGCTGATTGCCTGTTGTGAAACGCTCGAGTCGGTTTGTCAACGGCAGGAACGTAAGGCTTTGGGCTCGGCGGTTGACGCCGTCAGTGAGGCAATCGGCGAGCTGCATCATTACCTGAGTGCTTATTGCAATCGGCATTGACGATGGTTGATGGTCATCTGGCGGATTTGGGAAAATTCCTACAATAAGTGGGAATAAGCCTGATTTTGTCTTCGAGATATGTCTGGAGAATGGGCGATGCTCACTGACGAGCACAGCCTGCCCAGGGATTTGCCATGCCGAACAAAGCACTGACCATCCTGATTGCCGATGAACAGCACCTGCACCGGCTGTACATCGAAAAAATGCTCAACCAGTTGGGGTATCACCGGATTGTCCCGGTGCAAACCTTCGAAGAGCTGCAGATTCTCACCGCCATCCCGGCCGAACCCTTTGACGTGCTGATCATTAATGCGGGGTTGATGGCCCATGCCGTCGGGCCGCAGCCGCAGGTACGCCATGCGCTGGTCTACGATCACCAGGACCTGGGCCAATCCGATGTAACACCCAGCGTGTTGGTACGGCTGCCCGGCGCGCCAGACACCGTTAACCTTGAACACTTCATGGACATCATCGACCCCCCGCAGGCCACCGGTGGCCTGCGAGTGTTGCCGTGGCTGAGGGAATTATCCCGCGAGCCCGCCAGCAGGGTTTAGTCCCACTTCGGTGCGATGCCTTTGGGGCTGGTCAGGCGGTGGCCACGTTCCAGGCTGGCAATCTGCGCCATGTCGGCCGCGCTCAAGGTCAGTTGCAGGGCCTTGAGGTTACTCTCAAGGTTCGCGCGCTTGGTCGATGACGGGATCACCGCGTAACCCAATTGCATGGCCCAGGTCAGGGTCACTTGCGCCGGGGTGGCGTGATGGCGTTCGGCGATTTGCTGGATGATCGGGTCTTTGAGCACTTCGCCGTAGGCCAGGGTCATGTACGAGGTGATCTGGATACCGTTGGCGGTAGCGAAATCCACCACCTTCTGGTTTTGCAGGTAGGGGTGCAGTTCGATCTGGTTAGTGGCGATGTTCTCGGCACCTACCGCCGCAATCGCCTGTTTCATCAGGTCAATCGTGAAGTTGGAAATACCGATTTGGCGCGTGAGGCCCAGGCGCTTGGCTTCCAGCAACTGGCCCATGAATTCGGCGACAGGCACCTGGTCTTCCGGCGATGGCCAGTGGATCAAGGTCAGGTCCAGGTAGTCGGTTTTCAGTTTGCGCAGGCTCTCGCGCAGGCTGGGAATCAACTGGCCCTCGGCGAAGTTGGCGATCCAGATCTTGCTGGTGATGAACAGTTCGTCACGCGGTACGCCGCTGTCGGCAATGGCTTGGCCGACATCCGCTTCGTTCTCGTAGATCTGCGCGGTGTCGATGACGCGGTAGCCCAGTTCCAGGCCGGTGCTCACGGAGTCGATCACCACTTGGCCTTGCAGGCGGAAGGTGCCGAGGCCGAAGGCGGGGACGTTTTGGGTCGGGATAGACATCAGTAACTCCTGAAGAGGTGTGAACAATGGAGTCGAGTATCCGCCCGTCGTTCCTTCGGAAAAACCGTCGAATCCGAAAAGGACTCTTTACCGCGTGCTGCGGATGCTGGATCGGGTGTCGCCGGGGTTCCGTGACTGATGTAGAGTCGTGCAGCCGACTCAACCAGGACACTGCCCCATGACCCAGGAATCCCGCTTCTCCCGCATGGAGCCGCAATTGCGCAAGGCCAATCTGGTCCAGGCCACGCTCACGTGCCTCAAGCGCGATGGTTTCCAGGGCGCCTCGATCCGCAAGATCAGTGCCGAGGCCGGGGTGTCGGTCGGGTTGATCAGCCACCACTACTCCGGCAAGGACGAATTGGTGGCCGAGGCTTACCGCACGATCACCGGTCAAGTCATGAGCCTGCTGCGCGAGACCATGGCCAAGGCGCCGCCGGACCCTCGCGAGCGGCTCTCGGCGTTGTTCCGGGGTTCGTTTTCGGCTGAATTGCTCGACCCGCAACTGCTCGATGCCTGGCTGGTGTTCTGGGGCGCGGTGAAAACGGCGCCTGCTATCAACCAGGCTCACGAACATTCCTACGGTGAGTACCGCACCATCATGCGCTCCGCCCTGACCGACATGGCCAAGGAGGAAGGCTGGCAGCAGTTCGACGCCGATCTCGCCGCCATCGCCCTCAGCGCCTTGCTTGACGGGCTGTGGCTGGAGTCCGGGCTCAACCCCGGCACCTTTACCCCGGAGCAGGGCATCCAGATCTGCGAGGCGTGGGTCGACGGCCTGCATAGCGGCGGGCGCCAGCGTTACCTGCTCAAACCCTGAGCCTTTCTCGCCGCCTGAACGCACTGTTCAGGCCGGTATTTGCCCTCTGAAAAAATTTGCTGTTTGCCGATTGCCTCCTTACTGAACACTCGTTTAGTATTTCGTCATGTCGCACCCCTCACGCCAATTAAAATAATTCGAGGAAGCCATGCCTACCGATTCGTCCGTGCTCACCTATGTGCAAGCAGGCGTTGCCTGGATCACCCTCAACCGTGGCCCACAGCGCAATGCATTGGACATTCCGACCCTCAAGCACCTGCATACCTTGCTCGATGCGTTCAACAGCGACCCCGCCGTGCGCGTGGTGGTATTGACCGGCAGCGGCCGCAGCTTCTGCGCCGGTGCCGACCTGGCTGAGTGGGCCGAAGCCGAATCGCGTGGCGCCCTGGAAACCTACGGCTGGACCGAAACCGCCCACGCCCTGATGACCCGCCTGCACACCCTCGACAAACCCACGATTGCCGCGATCAACGGCACCGCCGTCGGCGCCGGCATGGACCTGACGCTGTGCTGCGACCTGCGCATCGCCGCCCAGTCGGCGCGCTTCAAGGCCGGCTACACCAGCATGGCCTACTCGCCGGATGCCGGCGCCAGCTGGCACTTGCCACGGCTGATCGGCAGCGAACACGCCAAGCGCCTGCTGTTCCTCGACGAGCTGTGGAGCGCTGATCGCGCACTGGCTGCCGGGCTGGTGGGCGAAGTGGTTGCCGACGAGCAACTGCACACCCACACCACGCAGCTGGCCACCCGCCTGGCCAACGGCCCGACGTTCGCCTTCACCCAGACCAAGACGCTGATCCGCGAAGGCGCCGCCCGCAGCCTGCCCGAGCAATTGCAGGCCGAACTGGCCGCCGGGCTGTTGTGCGGGCGCAGTGCCGATGGCGCCGAAGCCCTGCGCGCGGCCATGGACAAGCGCCCACCGAATTTCTGCGGCCAATAACAACAACACCCCCGAGCAGGTAGCGCCATGAATTTCCAACTCAGCCAAGAACAAGACATGTTGGTGGACGCGGTACGCAGTTTTGTCGCCAAGGAATTGCTGCCCCATGAAGCGGCGGTGGACCGCGCCGATGAGGTGTCGACCGAGCTTGCCGCACAGATTCGCGACAAGGCGATTGCCGCCGGTTTCTATGCCTTCAACATGCCCGAAGAAGTCGGCGGTGGTGGCCTGGATTACCTGTCCCAGGCGCTGATCGAACGGGAGTTGTCCAAGGTCTCGTGGGCACTGCACGTGTTCGTCGCGCGACCGTCAAAAATCCTTATGGCCTGCACCGGCGCACAGATTGACGACTACCTGTTGCCCTGCGTGCAGGGCCAGAAAATCGACTGTTTCGCCCTGACCGAACCGGGCGCCGGTTCTGACGCCAACGCCATCAAGACCCGCGCCGTGCGCAGCGGCGATGACTTCGTGATCAACGGCAGCAAGCACTTCATCAGCCATGCCGGCCACGCTGATTTTGCCATCGTCTTTGCCGTGACCGACACCTATGAACACAACGGCCGGCAGCGCAACGCGGTGACCTCGTTTCTGGTTGATCGGGGCACGCCCGGCATGACGATCCGCCGTGGCCCCAAGTGCGTGAGCAACCGTGGCTATCACACCTATGAAATGTTCTTCGACGACTGTCGCGTGCCCGCGTCCAAGGTGCTCGGCGAGGTCGGCAAAGGCTGGGATGTCGCTAACGCCTGGCTCACCGCCGGGCGCGTGATGGTCGCCGCCAACTGCGTCGGCCAGGCCCAGCGCGCGTTGGATGTGTCACTGCAATGGGCGGCAGACCGCAAGCAATTTGGCCAGCCCATCGGTACCTACCAAGGCGTGAGCTTCAAACTGGCCGACATGGCCACGCAGATTCGCGCGGCCGAACTGCTGACCCTGCACACCGCCTGGAAGATGGACCAAGGCAGCATGACCGACGGCGAGGCTGGCATGGCCAAGCTGTTTGCCAGTGAAACCCTGGGCAAAGTCGCCGATGAAGCCGTGCAGATTTTCGGTGGCATGGGCTTGATGGACGAGGGGCCAGTGGAGCGCATCTGGCGTAACGCACGGATCGAGCGGATCTGGGAAGGCACCTCGGAAATCCAGCGCCACATCATTGCCCGTGAACTGTTGCGGCCGCTGTTGCGCTGATCGGCGCGGAGAACGCTTATGTCCCAGGCTATTCGCGACAACCTCAAACGCCTGCTGGCGCCCCGGCACTTGGCCTTCGTCGGCGGGCGCAGCATGGCACGCGCGCTCAAGCGCTGCGCCGACGGCGGTTTTGCCGGGCAGCTGTGGCTGGTCAACCCGCAGCACGACAGCCTCGACGGTATCCCGTGTGTGCGCCGCATCGCCGATTTACCGTGCGGCCCGGATGCGGTGTTTATCGCCACCAACCGTGAGCTGACGCTGACCTGCGTGACGGAACTCGCCGCCATCGGCACCGGCGGCGCAATTTGCTACGCCTCGGGGTTTGCCGAAACCGGTGCTGGCGGCGCGGCTTTGCAACAGCAGTTACTGAAGGCGGCAGGCGACATGGCGTTGCTCGGCCCCAACTGCTACGGCCTGCTCGATTACCTTCACAGTTCGGCGCTATGGCCGGTGGCCCACGGCGGCAAAGCGGTGGAGAAGGGCGTGGCAGTGCTGACCCAGAGCGGCAACTTCGCCTACAACCTGTCGATGAGCGACCGCTCGTTGCCGGTGGCCTACATGGCGTCGGTGGGCAACCAGGCGCAACTGGGCGTTGCCGAATTGATGGATGTGTTGCTCGATGAGCCGCGCGTCACCGCCATCGGCCTGCACTTGGAAGGCCTGAAGAATGTGCCGGGGTTTGCTCGCGCGGCGCACAAGGCTTTGGAAAAGGGCATCCCGATCATCGCGCTGAAAACCGGCGTGTCGCAGATCGGTGCCGAACTGGCGTTGAGTCACACCAGTTCGCTCTCGGGCTCCGATGCGCTCTACGACAGCCTGTTTGCGCGCTTGGGGGTAATCCGCGTCAGCGGCCCGGTGAGTTTTGTCGAAACCCTGAAAGCGGCCGCGTGCGGCAATCTGCCGGCGGGCAATCGCCTCATGGCGTTGGCCTGCTCCGGTGGTGACGCGGGGCTGATTGCTGACTACGCCGAGCGCAACCATCTGGCCCTGCCAAAGCTGGATGAAGACCAGCGCGGCGAGCTGGCACAGGTGCTGCCCAGCTACGCCAACTTGGTCAACCCGCTCGACTTCACCACCGCCATCTGGGGCGACCGCGAAGCGCTCAACCGCATGCTCGACACGGCCCTGCGCACTGACGCGGACGCGGCCATGCTGGTGCTCGATTATCCGGCTGAATTTACCGGCGAGCGCAAGGAATGCGACGTGCTGCTGGAGCTGTTCTGCAACGCACTCAGCCGCCATGGCAAGACCGGCTTTGTCACCTCGGCCTTTCCCGAGTTACTGCCGCGCCACGCCCGCGAACATCTGCACGCCCACGGCATTGCCGCGCTGCAAGGCGTGGAGGATGCGCTGGCGGCGTGGGGGCGGATTGCCGATTACCAAAACAATCGTCGCGTATTGCTCGAGCGCGGCGAGTCGGTCCTTGAGCCGTTCTGCCCCAAGACCCTTGGGGGCCAAGCCCAGGCTCTGGATGAGTGGGCGTCCAAACAAGCCTTGCGCGCCTTTGGCCTGAGCACCCCAGCCGGCGTCTTGAGTACGCCGGGGCGGGCGATTGCGGATGCCAAGCTGTTGGGCTACCCGTTAGTGCTCAAGGCTGTCAGCGCCGACTTGCCGCATAAAACCGAAGCCGGTGCCGTCGCGTTGAACCTGCAAGATGGCTTCGCCCTGACGGCCGCGCTCGAGCAAATGCGGCGCAAAATTGCGGTGCACGCGCCGGGTGTGGTCTTCGATCAATTGTTGCTGGAGTCCATGGCGGCGCCACCTTTGGCCGAGTTGATCGTGGGCATCAAGCGTGAGAACGACTTCGGCCTGGCGTTGGTGATGGGCGCTGGCGGCATCCTCGTGGAATTGCTCAAGGACAGCCGTAGCCTGTTGCTGCCGACCACCGACGGTGCGATTCGCAACGCCTTGCTCAGCCTGCGCAGCGCCGCCTTGCTGCAAGGCTTTCGCGGGCGTGAAGTGGCGGATATGGACGCCTTGGTCGCGGCGATCCGCGCCGTGGCCGACTACGCGTGCGCCAACGCTGAGCAGTTGCTGGAACTGGATGTGAACCCATTGTTGGTCAATGCCCGCGGCGCCACGGCGGTCGATGCGTTGATTCGTTTAGGAGAGGGTTATGCAGGATAAAACGATGACGGGCGGCCAGGCCTTGGTGCGCTTACTGGCTAACTATGGGGTCGACACAGTGTTCGGCATTCCCGGCGTGCATACCCTGGAGCTGTATCGCGGCTTGCCCGGCAGCGGCATTCGCCATGTGCTCACACGCCACGAACAGGGCGCCGGGTTTATGGCCGACGGCTATGCGCGGGTCAGCGGCAAACCGGGCGTGTGCTTTGTGATCACCGGCCCCGGTGTGACCAACGCCGCTACCGCCATCGGCCAGGCGTATGCCGACTCGATCCCGATGCTGGTGATCTCCAGTGTCAATCACATTGCCAGCCTCGGAATGGGTTGGGGCATCCTGCATGAGACTCAGGATCAGCGCTCGATCACTGCGCCCATCACTGCGTTTTCGGCCGTGGCCTTGAGTACCGAGGATTTACCCGAGCTGGTCGCCCGTGCCTACGCGGTGTTCGACAGCGAGCGGCCACGGCCGGTGCATATTTCGGTGCCGCTGGATGTGTTGGCGGCACCGATCGAAAGGGACTGGAGTAATGAAGTGGTACGCGGTGCTGGGCGTGGTTTGCCAGCGGCCGAGGTGCTGGATCAGGCGGCGGCGAAACTCGCCTCGGCCAAGCGCCCGATGATCATTGCCGGCGGTGGTGCGCTGGCGGCGGGGGAGGCCTTGCAGTGTTTGAGCAGGCAACTGGCGGCGCCGTTTTTCACCAGCGTCGCGGGCAAGGGTTTACTGGCGATGGATGACCCGCTGAACGCCGGTGCAACCCTCTGCGTCGAGCCCGGCTGGCAGTTGATCAGCGAGGCAGATGTGGTGCTGGCGGTGGGGACGGAAATGGCCGACACCGATTATTGGCGCGAGCGCCTGCCGATTAACGGCGAACTGCTACGAGTGGATATCGACCCACGCAAATTCAATGATTTTTACCCCTGCACGGTGGCGCTGCACGGTGATGCCGTTCACACCGTGCTGGCGTTGCTTGCACGCTTGCCAACGACGCCGCGCAACCCTGAAGCCGCGAGCGAAAAAGTCGCCGCGCTGCTGCAGGCCGTTGAGCAGGGGCACGGCCCATTGCAGTCGATCCACCAAGCCATTCTCGACCGCATCCAGGCCGAACTGCCGGCCAACGCCTTCATCAGCAGCGACATGACCCAGCTGGCCTACACCGGCAACTACGCCTACCCAAGCCGCGCCCCGCGCAGCTGGCTGCACCCCACCGGCTACGGCACCTTGGGTTACGGCCTGCCCGCCGGCATTGGCGCCAAGTTCGGCGCACCGCAGCGCCCGGGCCTGGTGCTGGTGGGCGACGGCGGGTTCCTCTACACCGCCCAGGAACTGGCCACCGCCGTGGAGGAGCTGGACAGCCCGTTGGTGGTGCTGCTGTGGAACAACGACGCCCTCGGCCAGATCCGCGACGACATGCTCAGCCTGGACATCGAGCCTATCGGCGTGCTGCCGCGCAACCCGGACTTCGCGCTGTTGGCCCAGGCGTTCGGGTGCACCGTGAACCAGCCAAAGAACCTGGATGAATTGCAGACGGACTTGCGCAACGGCTTCAAACGCAATGGCGTGACCTTGATCGAGCTGAAACATGCCTGTGCCTGTTGATCTTTAGAGGAGCAAGACCGTGAGCGAAAACAACAACAAAATGACTGTGTCATCGGAGCCGGAAATGGACCCGGACTGGCTCGATCACTTGCTGGCCCAACGGGCAGCGCCCACTGTTTGAGGAGTTCACATGAAGGTTTTGATTGTTCACGCTCACCCTGAGCCGCAGTCGTTTACCGCCGCCTTGCGCGACCAGGCTATCGCCACGTTGCAAGGGCAGGGGCACGAAGTGCAAGTCAGCGATTTGTACGCCATGCAGTGGAACCCAGTGGCGTCGGCGGCGGATTTTTCCACGCGGGAGAATCCCGACTATCTGGTGTATGCCCTGGAGCAGCGGCTGGGTGTGAAGAAGCAGTCGATTGCGGCGGATATCCAGGGCGAGTTGGACAAGTTGCTGTGGGCCGATTTGCTGATCCTCAACTTCCCGATTTTCTGGTTCTCGGCGCCGGCGATGCTTAAGGGCTGGATCGACCGGGTGCTGGTGTCGGGCGTGTGTTACGGCGGCAAGCGTTTCTACGATCAGGGCGGGCTGGCGGGCAAGCGCGCGATGGTTACGGTGACCTTGGGCGGGCGTGAGCACATGTTCGGCGAGGGCGCGATTCATGGGCCGTTGGAGGACATGTTGCGGCCGATTCTGCGCGGTACGCTGGCGTATGTCGGGTATGAAGTGCTGGCGCCGTTTGTGGCGTGGCATGTGCCGTATATCAGTGATCAAGCACGGCGCGATTTTTTGCTGGGGTACGTGGGGCGGTTACAAGGGCTGGCGGAGGAGCAGCCCTTGGTGTTTCCGAGGTTGGAGCAGTTTGATGAGGCGTTGTATCCGCTTTCCTATGTGATGACCCACCGCATTCGCGAGCAAGCGCGCTCCCACATTTGATCTCAACCAGTCAGTTAGCGCTGCGGTGTTCCCGCAACCGCTCGGCCGCGCTGCGCAGCAGCTGCTCGGTACCGTCCCAGCCCAGACAGCCATCTGTCACCGACACGCCGTATTTCATCGACGCGCTCAGCGGCTGGCAACCTTCGAACAGATGACTTTCGAGCATCATGCCGATCAGCGAGGTGTCGCCTTGCAGGCGTTGTTCCAGCACGTTGTTGAACACGGCCGGTTGACGCAATGGGTCCTTGCCGCTGTTGGCGTGGCTGCAATCGACCATGATCCGTGGCGCGACTTTGGACTTGGCCAAATCGTGCTTCACCTGCGCCACGCTTTGCGCATCGTAGTTCGGCCCACGGTGACCGCCGCGCAGCACCAGGTGCGTGTCGGGGTTGCCCGGGGTCTGGATGATCGCCGGGTGGCCCTGGCTGTCGACGCCGAAGTGGCGGTGCGGGTGCGAGGCCGAGCGCATTGCGTCACAGGCAATCGCCACGCCGCCGTCGGTGCCGTTCTTGAAGCCGACGGGCATGCCCAGGCCGCTGGCCATTTCGCGGTGGATCTGCGACTCGGTGGTGCGTGCGCCGATGGCGACCCAACTGAGCAGGTCATCGAAGTAGCCGGCGGCCATGGGTTGCAGCAGCTCAGTGGCGACCGGCAGCCCCAGGCGCAGCATTTCGCGCATCAGCTCGCGCGACAGCGTGAGGCCTGCGGCCATGTCATCGCTGCCATCCAGGTGCGGGTCGTAGGCCAGGCCTTTCCAACCGATGGTGGTGCGTGGTTTTTCAACGTAGGCGCGGATCACCAGCAGCATCTGGTCGCTGACTTCCAGCGCCAGCTTCTTCAGGTTGCGCGCGTATTCCATGGCCGATTCCGGGTCGTGGATCGAGCACGGGCCGACAATCACCAACAAGCGTGAATCTTCACCCTTGAGAATGGCGCGCACGGCTTGGCGATGAGCGTGGATCTGTTCGTTGAGGAACGGGCTGAGGGGCAACTGGTGCTTGAGCTCAAGGGAGCTGGGCAGGCGCTGGGTCAGGGCTTCATTGGCGCTGGCAAGGGTGCAAACAGGCAAAGCGGCGACGGAGGAGTTCATATTCAAGGCTTCCTGGGCAAGCGGCGGGCTGTTCCCGCACGCTCTGCCCTACTGGGGTGTTCGACAATTGGCCGTATTGGCTGCGTGTGTTGGCTTGCCACCAATAGGTGACCGATCGGAGGCGGCAGGCTGTCCCGAACGGAGCTTGCTAAATCGCCATGCAGTGCAAGTGTCGTAACGGTAATAGGTGGCGTAGTTCATGTCGTGAGTCCTTTTAGTAGTCGGTGTGAAGCAAAATGATTAAGGCCTGAAAAAACAAAACCCCCGGTCGGGGAGCCGACCGGGGGTTAGATTTCTCTGGTAGGCGACCCCTTGAGTAGTGGGCGCCGATTTCAGGTATCAGGCGCGCCAGTGGCTAAACCAATACCCAAAATAAAAGCTGACCAGTGCGCTCGAACCGTTCACGCGGGTAGCCGACACCGAGCGCGAGGCGCTGGCAGCAGGGCAAACCTGAGTTGGGGTGAGTGGCAACATGGTATTTCTCCAAATGATGGGCGGAGCTTACTAGAGGCACACGGGTGGGTTCAATCAGTAATTTCTATCGTGTGAGGTACTTACGGCTATGGGGCGAGTGCCGATATGCTGGTAACACTTAGATAATGATTGCTGGGACGCGACCATGACTGCCTTGACCCTTGCTGCTGCTCAAACCACTTCCGTCGCCGGCGACGTGCCGGCCAATATCCTGCGGCACCTGGCGTTTATGCACGCGGCGGCGGAGCACGGCGTGCAGTTGCTGGTGTTTCCAGAACTGTCGCTGACCGGCTATGAGCCGACGCTGGCGGCCGGGTTGGCGATTGCCCCCGAGGATGCACTGCTCGCACCCCTGCGCGACATGGCGCGGGCGCTGCGGCTGACGGCAGTGGTGGGGATGCCGATTCGTTTGGCGCCGCAGACGGGCGTGTTGATCGGCGCACTGGTGTTGGGCGCGGACGGTTCGCTGGCGGTCTATACCAAGCAGCATTTGCACCCGGGCGAAGACGCGGCGTTTATCGCGGGGCAGGGCGGCGCAGCCCTCGAATACGGGGATAACCGCATCGCGCTGGCAGTCTGTGCCGACTTTTCCCACGCCAGCCATCCGCGTCAGGCGGTTGAAGCGGGCGCCAATGTGTACGCGGCCGGTGTGCTGATCAGCGAGGGCGGTTACGCCACCGACAGTGCGCTGCTTCAAGGCTATGCCGCCGAGCACGGCTTGCTGGTGCTGATGGCCAATCATGGCGGCCCATCGGGTGGCTGGGCCTGCGCGGGGCGCAGCGCCATTTGGGCTGCCGACGGCGGTTTACTTGCCGCCGCGCCGGGTATCGGCGACGCGTTAGTCATTGCCCGCCCCGATGGCGGGCATTGGGCTGGCCACGTGGTGGCGTTGTAAATGACATTCCACCTGCGCGCAGCGACAAGCGAGGATCTGCCATTTGCGCGAACGCTGACCCTCGAGGCCATGGGCCGTTATTACCAGCAGTACGGGTTGTTCTGGTCTGACCGAGGCTTCGACGCCGGCTGGGCGGGACGGGAAAGTTGGCTGATCTGCAAGGATGAGAGCGTGATGGGGTTTGTCAGCGTGAACCGTGACAGCGAGGCGCTCTATATTCGCGAGTTGCACCTGCTGCAAAGCTGCCGTAAGCAAGGCGCAGGCAGTTGGGTACTGGAGCAGATGGTCATCAAGGCGCGCGCGCAGGGGCTGGGCCTTTTACGCTTGACCGTGTTCAAGACCAACCCGGCGAGGAGGCTGTATCAGCGCCAGGGTTTGAGCATCGTTGGGGAGGAGGGTTGCTTCTGGCGCATGGAGCGCGAGTGTCACGCAACCCCATCGGACTAAAACAGGCACGCTGTATGAATAAGCGCATACTGCCGTCAGGTAACCGCTTGCGCGTCGCGGTGTTGAGCAACAGGCTCATCCACGATAATCCCTTCTTTCATGCCCAGCAGGACTGCCACCTTATGGGCTTCCCCGCGCCGTCCCTTTTTACGCCCAGCGAGCACTTGATACGTCGTGGCGGGATCGACGCCGTGCTCACGAGCGAACGCTTGAACTGACTTTCCTTGATGGTCCAACCAAGCCTTGGCTTGTGCAGCAGTGCGAATACCGGGCATAGTTCAAAACCGTTCAAGTTTGTTTAAAAACGAGATGAGTGTGTCACCTCTTGGGGTGTGCCAGACAGGATCATACATCCAAATGAGTGGAATCGGTTCGCGCTTAAGGCAGGAAAGAGAACGTCTTGGCCTGTCACAGAAAGTTTTTGGTGAAATCGGCGGCGTTGAAGCAAACGCCCAAGGCAAGTATGAGAGCGGTGGCCGCGCACCCAAGGCGGACTACTTGTCACGCGTGGCCCAGCGTGGTGTAGATGTTTTATATGTACTGACGGGAAGCCCAACGCCGATCCAGCTGGAAAACCTGAGCCAGCTTGAAGAGAAAATCCTGGAAAACTACCGGGCGATGTTCAAGGAAGATCAGGACGCTATCCGCCGATTGACCTCCACACTGGCGGAACACTCCGTGTCGCAGAACGGAAAATACAAGTTGGCTCTCACGCAAAGCTGACCTTTTGCTCAGTAAAATCGGCTGTCTGGCGCAAGCCAGGCACCGATAGCGTGCGCAAACTCTATATATATGACGCTTGCAGCTAGGTCTGCGCCTTGGTTTTTTGCTAAGGTGTTCAGCAACCTATAAGACCATATCGCGAGGTGTCTGCTTGATTAGGGTGCTAGTAGTCGATGACCATGATCTCGTTCGTACAGGCATTACACGAATGCTGGCTGACATCGATGGCCTGCAAGTAGTCGGTCAGGCCGAGTCGGGGGAGGAATCCCTGATCAAGGCCCGGGAGTTGAAACCCGATGTGGTTTTGATGGACGTCAAGATGCCTGGGATCGGCGGTCTTGGTGCCACTACCAAATTACTGCGCAGCCATCCGGACATTAAAGTCGTGGTGGTGACCGTGTGCGAGGAAGACCCGTTTCCCACGCGCTTGTTGCAGGCCGGGGCGGCGGGTTACCTGACCAAGGGCGCAGGCCTGGCGGAGATGGTGCAAGCCATTCGCCTGGTGTTTGCCGGCCAGCGTTATATCAGCCCGCAGATTGCCCAGCAGTTGGCTATCAAGTCGTTCCAGCCGACCAGTGACTCGCCGTTTGATGCGCTGTCGGAGCGGGAAATCCAGATCGCCTTGATGATCGTCGGTTGCCAGAAGGTCCAGACGATCTCCGACAAGCTGTGCCTGTCGCCAAAAACCGTGAACACCTACCGCTATCGCATTTTCGAGAAGCTCGCCATCAGCAGTGATGTTGAATTGACCCTGCTCGCGGTGCGCCACGGCATGGTGGACGCCAGCGCCTGACATGACCACACCGTTTGATCCGAGTGCCTTTCTCTCAACCTGCAGTGGCCGCCCCGGCGTGTACCGCATGTTCGACAGCGAGGCACGCCTGCTTTACGTGGGCAAAGCCAAGAACCTGAAGAACCGTCTGGCGAGCTACTTTCGCAAGACCGGCCTGGCGCCGAAAACGGCCGCGCTGGTGGCGCGTATCGCCCAAGTCGAAACCACCATCACCGCCAATGAAACCGAGGCGCTGCTGCTTGAGCAGACGCTGATCAAGGAATGGCGACCGCCGTATAACATCCTGCTGCGCGACGATAAATCCTACCCTTACGTGTTTTTATCCGATGGCAACTTCCCGCGCCTGAGCATTCACCGTGGCGCGAAGAAGCAGAAAGGCAAGTATTTCGGGCCTTATCCCAGCGCCGGCGCGATCCGGGAGAGTTTGAGCCTGCTGCAAAAGACCTTTTTTGTGCGCCAGTGCGAAGACAGCTTCTACAAGAACCGTACGCGCCCGTGCCTGCAATACCAGATCAAGCGCTGCAAGGCGCCGTGCGTGGGCCTGGTTGAACCGGCGGAGTACGCCGAGGATGTGCGCCATTCGGTGATGTTCCTCGAAGGGCGCAGCAATGCGCTCACCGACGAACTCTCCGGCGCCATGGAGCAGGCCGCCAGCACCTTGGATTTTGAGCGGGCCGCCGAGTTGCGTGACCAGATCTCCCTGCTGCGCCGCGTACAGGACCAGCAGAGCATGGAAGGCGGTACCGGCGATGTCGATGTGATCGCCGCGTTCGTCAACCCGGGCGGCGCCTGTGTGCACCTGATCAGCGTGCGTGGCGGCCGGGTGCTGGGCAGCAAGAACTTCTTCCCACAGACGGGCATCGATGAGGAGGTGGCTGAAGTCATGGCGGCCTTTCTGGGCCAGTACTATGTCAGCAGCCCCGAGCGCGACTTGCCCTCTGAGCTGATCGTCAACGTGGTGCACGAAGACTTCCCCACGCTGATCGAGGCCATCCACGAGCTGCGCGGCCGCGAGCTGGACATCAGCCACCGCGTACGCGGCACCCGTGCCCGCTGGCAGCAACTGGCGGTGACGAATGCCGAACAGGCCCTGAGTGCGCGTCTGGCGAATCGACAGCACGTGGCTGCACGCTTCGACGCCTTGGCCGAAGTCCTCAACCTGGACGAGCCACCTCAGCGTCTGGAGTGCTACGACATCAGCCACTCCAGCGGTGAAGCCACGGTGGCCTCCTGCGTGGTGTTCGGGCCGGAAGGGCCGATCAAATCCGATTACCGGCGCTACAACATC
Source organism: Pseudomonas sp. IB20 (assembly GCF_009707325.1). Taxonomy (NCBI): domain Bacteria; kingdom Pseudomonadati; phylum Pseudomonadota; class Gammaproteobacteria; order Pseudomonadales; family Pseudomonadaceae; genus Pseudomonas; species Pseudomonas gelidaquae. Next base: position 2,051,992 of record NZ_CP046103.1, read on the forward strand.
GAAGGCGTGACCGCCGGCGATGACTACGCCGCCATGCACCAGGCCCTCACACGGCGCTTTAGCAAATTGAAGGGCGGGGAGGGCAAGCTGCCGGATATCCTGCTGGTGGACGGCGGCAAGGGCCAGCTGTCCATGGCCCGTGACGTGCTTAACGAGCTGGCGGTGCCCGACCTGATCCTGCTCGGCGTGGCCAAGGGCGCCACGCGCAAGGCCGGTTTCGAGACGTTGTACTTGAATGATGCCGCCCATGAGTTCACTTTAAAGGGCGACTCACCTGCACTGCACCTGATTCAACAGATCCGCGACGAGGCCCACCGCTTTGCCATTACCGGCCACCGCGCCCGTCGCGGTAAAACCCGGCGAACCTCAACCCTGGAAGGGGTGGCAGGCGTTGGTCCGACCCGTCGTCGCGACCTACTTAAACATTTTGGTGGCTTGCAGGAGCTATCCCGTGCCAGCATTGACGAAATAGCCAAAGCCCCCGGTATCAGTAAAAAACTCGCTGAGTTGATTTATGCAAATCTCACGATAGAATGCCTTCTCACCTCGTAGCCAGTTGTGCCGATGAATATCCCTAATCTGATCACCGTTCTACGCGTCCTGCTTATCCCGATTTTCATTTTGTTGTTCTATTTGCCGTACGAATGGAGCTATGCCGCCTCCAGTTCAGTGTTTGCCTTCGCCGCCGCAACCGACTGGCTCGACGGCTACTTGGCCCGCCGTCTGGAGCAGAGCACGCCATTCGGCGCGTTCCTGGACCCGGTGGCCGACAAACTGATGGTAGCGGTCGCCCTGGTCCTGCTGGTGCAGGAGCATGGCAACCTGTGGCTGACCCTACCGGCCGCCGTGATCATCGGCCGCGAGATCGTCGTCTCGGCCCTGCGCGAATGGATGGCGGAAATTGGCGCCCGCGCCCACGTGGCCGTCTCCAACATGGGCAAATGGAAAACCGCTGCGCAAATGCTCGCGCTGGTGATCCTGCTGGCGAACCCGTCGGACTTCTCCTTCTGGGTACTCACGGGATACGCCTTGCTGCTGATCGCCGCCGGCCTGACGTTGTGGTCCATGCTCCAGTATTTGCGTGCCGCCTGGCCTCACCTGCGCACCACTGTGGAAAAGAAATAAAACTTTTTTGAATCAAGGGGTTGACGGGTTCTGATAATTCTATAGAATGCGCACCACCAAGACGCGGGAATAGCTCAGTTGGTAGAGCACGACCTTGCCAAGGTCGGGGTCGCGAGTTCGAGTCTCGTTTCCCGCTCCAAAATTTGATTCACAGATGTCCACTGGACGCTGGGATCCACGAAATAGACGCTTAGGCGTCTTTTTTCGTTTCTGCGGGAAACTACTGGGATCCAGGGTAATCCGGTATGTTTAAGTAGTCTGGTAAGTAGTTTTTACGGAACGACTAGAAAATGTATTTGGGCTGGGTCACTTCAGGGTACCGGACGAGCATCGGGTGCTGACTCTTTAACAGGCCCGTGCCGGGTCGTGTTCATTGGGTTGATCATCTTATTTCCAGCCAGTGGTAACGCTTATCCTCACATTGAAACATTTGTGCTGGTTTAATGTGTATGTCGACTCGCGAAGGAATCGCAACCGTCGATTTGCCATTTATTGCTGTCACCTCAAGGAGCTACACCATGCAAGGACGTATGAAGTTAAAGCACCTGGCGTATCTATTGATCCCGTTGCTTGCCGCCTGTACCACGCCCGATAGAACCCGCGAACCTCTTGTCACTGTTCAGCCCCCACTAGAGCCGGTGCTGCCGTTTGATAACTGCTCGGTGGGTTGCCCCAGCGGCGGCAGCCCGCTGACGTTGAACCGCCAGGCGTACACGCTGAACAACAATGGCTCGACCAAGTTTGCCAACTGGGTGGCGTACAGAATTACCAAGGACACACCGGCCAGCGGTCGCCCCCGTGACTGGAAGACCGACCCGGATATCCCGCAAGGCGAAACCCTCGACCCAGTGGATTACAACGGCGCGAATGTCGCGCTCAAAGTCGACCGCGGCCATCAGACCAACCTCGCGTCGATGGCGGGCGTTGCTGATTGGCACACGCTCAACTACCTGTCGAACATCACCCCGCAGAAGGCCGATCTCAACCAGGGGCCTTGGGCGCACCTTGAAGATCAGGAGCGCAACCTGAGCAAAGCTGCCGGCATTGACCAGGTGTACGTCACCACCGGGCCGCTGTATGAACATTTTGTCGGCACGCTGCCGGGTACTAACAAGGTGCACACCATCCCAGCGGTACTGGAAATATCTTGTCGGCAGTCACCTGAAAACGGTTTACGCCCGTTGTGATGAACCAGGAGACGCCCAAGGACGCGAATTTTTGCGACTACCAAGTGACGGTGAACCAGATCGAGGCGCGCTCAGGGCTGACGTTTTGGAGCAACTTGCCGCAACCGGTGCAGGCCGCGTTGAAGTCGAAGCAGGGCCAGTTGCCGAGCCGGATCGGCTGTCAGTAGCCGTAACCTGTGGCGAGGGCGCTTGCTCACGTTGGACTGTAGAGGTCGTAAAGGCGTTGCCGAAAACGGCAATTTACTCCGCTAATACAGACAGCTTTCCCGCGCCTCTTTGAGCAAGTCACGGGTGGCATCCGCACGCAGCAGTAGTGTCATTTGCGTTTCGTCGATGATGATTTCCGCCACGATCAACCCACAAATCATCGGGGCGGTCACCAGCCAGTGGCAGTAGCACTGGGTCGTTACGGACACGCAGACGCCCACCACCCACAACGCCAACACCCATTTGGGCGCGCGTTGCTGCAGCGGGATCCAGAAGCGCTGTAGTTTCTTGAGGCGCAAGGTGTGCAGTCTCAGTGCGTCTTCAAGGGTTGATAAGTACGCGTTAGCGAAGTGTTGCTTAGACGCGCGGCTGGGCAGCGTGCTTCCCAGCCAGGCCAAGTTCACGTGTTCAACTTCTACCCAGTGCTCACCGGCAGGTTTTTCACCACAGCTCTTGAACGCCCTGCAAACGCCGTGGGTATCCAACAAGGCAAAGTGTCGATAGCGGGCGGTTCGCGTGAACCCCCAGGAAAAAATACGCATCGCAGTCCCTGGTTAAATCAAGCGTGCCAGCTGAGTTCGAACAGCGTTCCGCCGTTTTCCATCCGTCGGCAGGTCACGGCCCCACCATGGGCGAGGGCAATCGCGCGTACCACCGCCAGGCCCAGGCCGCTGCCACCCTGGGCACGGGAGCGGGAGTGTTCACCGCGTTGGAAGGCCTCGAATATGTGCTTGGCGAAACCCTCGTCAATGCCGGGGCCGTCATCGCGCACGCGCAGGTAATTGATTGAATCGCGGGTACTCAAATGCACGACGACGTTGCCCGGTGTCGCGTGCCGGCGGATATTGTCCAGCAGCGCCAACAAGGCCTGGCGGATCCTGGCCGGGTCGCAGCGCATCGTGCGGCGTTGCATGTCCAGCTGCAGCACAAACCCTGCGTCCGCCAGGCTCGGTTCGAACAGCCGCACATCTTCTTCAATCCCCGTGGCCAGGTCGGCTTCCTGCAGGTTGAGTTCCAGGTAGCCACTGTCGGCCAGGCCGACGACGCGCAAATCCTCGATCACGCGGGTCAAGCCTTCCACTTGGCCCAGCAGGCTGTAGAACTGCGCGGTGTCGGGCTCGAACACGCCTTCGGCCAAGCCCTGCAGGCGCCCGCGCAGGATGGTCAGAGGCGTGCGCAGTTCGTGGGCAATCGCTGCATTCCAGAACGCCTGCTCCTGTGCCATACGCTGCAAGCGTTTGGCCATGCTATTGAAGTCATCCACCAGAATGGCCGCCTCACCAATGGATTGGTCGCCGGCCACGGCTTGCACATCCAAGTCGCCGTCCGCCAGTTTGCGCAGGTTCTCGGCCACCGAGTTCAAGGGCATCAGGATCCGCCGAGATAATTTCAGCGCCACGATCGAACCCACCGCCAAGCTCACGCACGTGGTCAAGCCCATCCATATCCACTCGGCACTGGCCGGCAGCCACTGATCCACTTCGTCATCGGTGAGCGGCCAGTACGTCCAAAGCAACGCGTAGAAAATGTATGAGCCAATCACCGCCAACGCGATCACGCACAACACCACAACGGACATCGACAGGATGATCTGACGGCTCAAGCCGTTAAACATCTTCACGAGGCACTTCCAAAGCGGTAGCCGACGCCCCGAATGCTGGTGGGCACGCCCTGCAACCCGAGGTCTTCGATCTTGCGGCGCAGTTTGCTGATGTGGCTGTCGACCGTGCGTTCCAGGCTGTCACTTTCCGGGGAGCATTGGGCCAGCAGTTCGGCGCGGGTAAACACCCGTTTCGGCGCCTTGGCCAACTGGGCCAGCAAGCGGAACTCGGTGACGGTCAAGGCCAGCGGCACTTTTTTACCGGCGACAGTCACCGTGACTTCATAGCTTTCCAGGTCGATATCAAACGCATCCACCCGCAACACTGTGGGGCAGGCGCGGTAGCTGTAATCGAGGGAGCGGCGCAGCACCGCCTGGGTGCGGGCCACCACCTCTGCCGGGTTGAACGGTTTGACGATGTAGTCGTCGGCCCCGATGCGCAGGCCCATCAGCTTGTCCATGTCCTGATCCTGCGCCGTCAGCATGATCACCGGCGTATTGCCGCGATGGCGCACTTCGGCGAGTACCTGCCAGCCATCCACGTGAGGCATCAACACGTCCAGCAACAGCAGGTCCGGCTTGAGTGCCAGGTGCATTTCTAAGGCGTGCCGGCCATCGAGTGCGTGGGCGGTGCGAAAACCGCTGCGTTTGAGATAAGCAATCAGGATGTCGGCGATCTCGGGCTCGTCTTCCGCAATCAGTACCAGCGCCTGAGTTTCGCGGGCGTTGTCCGGTCGGGGCATCGATGCAACGGGAAAATCATTCATGGTCTGCTCGGTGAATTGGTCGCGCGCCGTCCCATCCCTGTGCTCGCGGTTATCTGCCGTGTCTTGGCTGCCGTCCGTTGCCGTGTTCGAATGTTGATCATAGCCTTTGGGTGATGCCATTCGACCGTGGTCGGTGCATTGTGCGCAACAAACGTGCGCTTTTATGGGAGGTTTTGTGGAGGGACGATGGAGATGGGCAGCGGATCATCAGGATGCTCGCCGTTATGGTTCGAAACATAAAACCTCAAGCCTTTAACGCCGTCTATGGGCGCCCAGTCTGGCCAACAGGTATGGAGCTTCATGGGAGGTTTTATGGCGCTGGCGTGGATGAATCAGGCGGATTGACGAGCAATACACAAAAGTCCAATATGGAATTATAAGTACATAAAATCTTCCGCCGGCTCCTTTCTTTCTTCACTTCTTGCCAAACCAACAACAACTTGCGAGACAACGATCATGAAGAAACGCACGCTTATCACCGCTCTGGCCCTGAGCCTGATTGCTTCCAGCCATGTGCTGGCGGCCGACAAACCCCTGCGTATCGGCATCGAGGCGGCGTACCCGCCGTTCGCGTCCAAGACGCAAGAGGGCAAGATCGAGGGGTTCGACTACGACATCGGCAACGCCCTGTGCGCGCAGATGAAAGCCAAGTGCGTGTGGGTGGAAGGTGAGTTCGACGGCCTGATTCCTTCCCTCAAGGTGAAGAAAATCGACATGGCCCTGTCGTCCATGACCATCAACGAAGACCGCAAGAAGTCGGTGGACTTCAGCCACAAGTATTACTTCACCTCCTCGCGCTTGGTGATGAAGGACGGTGCGGTGGTGGATGACCAGTACGCCAGCCTCAAAGGCAAAACCATCGGCGTGCAACGCGCCACGACCACCGACCGTTATGCCACCGAGGTGTTCGAGCCCAAGGGCATCAAGGTCAAGCGCTACAGCAACAACGAAGAGATCTACATGGACCTGGCGTCGGGGCGCCTGGACGCGATCTTTGCCGACACCATCCCGCTGAGTGACTTCCTGAACATGCCGCGCGGCAAGGGCTACGCCTTCGTCGGCCCGGAACTCAAGGACCCCAAATACGTGGGCGAGGGCGCTGGGATTGCGGTGCGCAAAGGCAATACCGCGTTGGTCAGCGAGTTGAATGCCGCCATCGACGGCATCCGCGCCAGTGGTGAGTACCAGAAGATTTCACAGAAGTACTTCAAGTCGGATATCTACGGCGACTGACTGTGAGCTCCCACAGTTGACCGGTGGTGTTTCGAAGATTATCTGCTCAGCCCTTCAATTCCTTAAGGTGCTTGTAAACCGTCGCCCGCCCCATCCCCAGCACATTCGCCACATAGTTCGAAGCGCTCTTGCCCTTGAACGCGCCTTCGGCATGCAACGCCAACACCAGTTCGCGCTTATGGTCGCGGGTCAGCAGGTTCAGGCTCAACTGACGCTCGCGCATCCACGCATGCAAGAAGGTGTTGATCCGTTCCTGCCAGTCATCACGAAACAGCGAGTCCGGTTGCGGGATCAGCTTGCTTGGCGACAGGAACAGATCCAACGCCGCCTTGGCATTTTCGAACAGCGAGATATTCAGGTTGATGCACAGCACCGCCAGCCGGTGACCTTTGTGGTCGTGGAGCACGGTGCTCAGGCTGCGAATTTTCTGACCGTCCCAATTGAGCTTTTCGTACGGGCCGATATTCACTTCGCTGACGTCATCGCTGAGCATGTCCTCCAACGATGAGTCGTCACCGAGGGCGCGTTTGGACAGGTTATTGGCGATGTAATCGACTTTTTGCGTGCGCAGGTCATGCAGCACCACTTCCGCGTGGGGAAAGAACAACGTGGCGATCGCATCGGCAATCGCGCGGAAGTTCTGCATGACCTTGTCGTGTTCGGCGGTGTTCATTAATGCGGCTCCAGGCGGACGGGCGAGAGCATACCAGCGTCCAGGCCGAATCGCGTCAACGGCTCCGGCAGCGGCGCGCCGCGCACCAGGGCTGCGCTCGCCTGGCCCATGGCCGGTGATGTCTGGATGCCATAGCCGCCTTGTGCCGCCACCCAGAACAACCCGGGCACCTGCGGATCGAAGCCCGAGAGCAAATCACCGTCGTGCACAAAACTGCGCAGGCCGGCCCAGGTCCGCGTCGGGCGGCGGATGGTCAAGGTGGTGGCTTCTTCGATCTGATAGATGCCCATGGCGATGTCGAGTTCTTCGGGCTGCACATCTTGCGGTTCAACCGGGTCGGCGTTGGCCGGTGAGCCCAGGAACATGCCGGCATCGGGCTTCATGTAGAAGGCTTCGTCGAGGGCCACCAGCATCGGCCAATGATGGGTGTCCACGCCTTCGGGCCCGGCGAAGATAAACGCCGAACGGCGCTTGGGTTGCAGGCCGATGGACGCCGCGCCAGCCAGCCCGCCGATATGGTCGGCCCACGCGCCGGCGGCGTTGATGATGATCGGCGCGGTGTACGTCGCATCCTGGGTGCTCACATGCCACAGGCCGTCGGCGTCACGGTTCAAACCGAGCACGTGGCTGTCGGTGCGCACTTCGCTTTGGTTACGCCGGATACCGCGTAAATAACCCTGGTGCAGAGCGTCGGTGTCGATGTCGCTGGCGGTGGGGTCGAAGATTGCGCCATGGACTTTTTCACGGCGCAGGATCGGCAACCGCGCGCAGGCCTCGTCGGCACTCAGCCGCTCGACCTGCGACACGGTGGCCTTGGCGCTCAGGTATTGGCTCTCCAACTCCGCTGGGTCGCCGCTGAAATCCACGGTCATTTCGCCGCGCGGCGTCAGCAGCGGGTGCTCACAGAAGCCTGCGGGTGGGTTGTCGAAGAACTCGCGGCTGGCGAGGGTCAGCGCGCGCACTTGCGGGGTGCCATAAGCTGCCGTATAGAGCGCCGCCGAACGCCCGGTGGAGTGATAGGCCGGGTGGTTTTCGCGCTCCAGCACCAGCACTTTGCCATGCTGCGAGAGCCAGAAACCTGTGGACGCGCCAGCAATGCCGCCGCCGATGATGATGAAATCTGCATGGCTCATAAACGTCTCCTTAAAGCGCTTAGCGCTGGATTTGGTACAGGGCATTGGCCAGCGCAATGTCTTCCAGGCCCAGGCCGATCGAGCGGAAAAACACATGGCGGTCGTAGTCCGGGCGCTGCGCCATGTCGCTGAGTAATTCGGGCAGGTCGCCGACGATGGCGCGCTTGTCCCAGCCGTGGCGTTCACTGGCGATCAGCATCTCACCGGCTGCGCCCGGGGTGGTCTGGCGATAGTCGCAGAACACGTGCATGTGCTCGAGGCTCGCAGGCGGCACTTCATGGGCGCGCGGGGCATTGGTGCTGATGGAGGTGATCAGTGCGGGTTTGCGCAAGCGTGTCGGGTCGATCACCGGGCCTGCCGAGGAGGTGCAGAGCAGGATGACGTCAGCGTCGTCCAGGGCGGCATCACGGGTCTGGGCGAGGGTCAGGCGTGGGTCCAGGCCTTTGAGGTGGGCGAGGGTCTCGGCATTTGCTCGGCTCAGGCTGGGCGAATACAGGCTGATGTGCTGCCAGTCGCGCAGGTTCTGCACATAACGCAGATGCGCCTGGGCAACCTTGCCGCTGCCGATAATCGCCAGGCGCCGTGCTGCCACCGGTGCCAGGGCGTCCACCGCCAATGCTGTGGTGGCGGCGGTGCGCGCGGTGGTCAACTCAGCCGCATCGCAGAGCAACAAGGGCTGGCCGGTGCGCATCGACATCAACAGCGTCCATGCCGTCACCAGCGGGCCTTGCTCGCGCACGATGTACGGCGAGGTCTTGACCCCGTAAACCCCGTCTTCGGCCAGCACGCCCAGGTAGTTGATAAAGTCGCCGGCGCCCTGCGGGAACGCCACCCACTGTTGCGCCGGTTGCACTGCAAGCCCTGCGGCCAGGTCGCGAAACAGCTTGCGCAGGATGTGAGGCACATCGATCTGGGCGAGTAATTCGCGAGCCTGGGCTTGGTTGATCACGTGGGGCGTGCTGGACATGGCGATCTCTGCAAATAAACTAATTTGTCCATTATGGACTTTTAGTTCTGCTGGGCAATATCCGTATTAAAAAAAGCTACGTCGCCGCCTCCTGATCAACGTAATACGCAGCGAATCAATGCATCAGAACTGATACAGATGCGTACATTTAATTGACGCCATCATTTCGCCACCCTATTATCGCCGCCAATTAGTGGCTCAGTGCCATATAGAGGGATCTAGAGATGTGGCGTTTGGAACGTCGGATGCCGAGATGACCGTGTGTGAATCGAAGCTAGAGCTGTCTTACTTTCTTTCCGGGGTGACGGATGTCGTGAGAGAGATGGAGAGGCAGGAATATTTGCCTGATCGGTTTAAATCCTAGTGGCTGTTTGGGAGAGCCGTCCGGTGTGAACTCACTGTGGGAGCTGGCAAGCCAGCTCCCACAGTTTTTACCGTGTTCAGGCCGGCGTTTTTGCGGGGTTCAGGCACTCGATAGAGCGGTCCACGGTGGTCTTGGCCATTTCCAGCAAATGCCACACCGCCAGAATCTTCGCCCGCTCGGGGTTAGGCAGTTGCTCACTGCAGTTGAGTGTCGTGGCCGAAGCGCTGTCGAGCAAGCTGGAAGTGTAGAGCAGGGCGTCTTCGAAGCTCAGGTCTTCGATTTGAACACCTTGGGTCGGCAGGTAATGGTCGATGGCGCGGTTGAAGGCGGCGCGGTCTTTAATGGTGTTGCGGGGTGGATCGGGGACGACTTTTTTCATGGTGTAACTCCACATGGTTGGAGCTGACACCCGTCGCGACTAAACGTTGGGTGGCGGCTGTACGCAGGTTAGTCGACCGGTCACATGGAAAACCGGCGCACCCGAAGGTGCCCTACGCACAGCCACCATAAAACTTCATGGAGGACCATGCACCATGTAAGACCCGAGCGACTAAACCCGATCACTGATAAGCAGTGACGGATCGCAGACTAGCCATCGATTCCAACAGGCACAAGGCGGCAGAGATTGTCTAGGAAACGTCCTGCAATTTAAAGCGACACGCCCTGCTGGCCCTTTACAAACCATGACCCAATGCCACTAATCAGATCGTCCCGGGAGGCATTCCCACGCGGGAGCGTGGGAACGATCTGAGCGTGTGGGCGCTATACAAAACTCCAAGGCTCTAAAGTTGTTGTGGTGAACGGCTTTTTTGTAGGCGCTTCTTCCTTGCGATGTAGGCAACTTCCCAAATGTTACTCAGCCCTCCGGTGCTTGTGTCCGGGGCGTATTCGCTTGCTTATATTTCGACGCCATCTTCATTGCATCCAGGGATGTGAGGCATGGCGCAGGGCTATATCAATGAACGCACGGCGGACTACCAAAGTTTGAAGTTCCGGTTGATGGGCTGTGCCCCGAGTCGGCAACGGTCTGATCATTTCGACGTGCTGAACCGGCACCTGCGTCATGGGCTGGTGACGTCGGGGCAGTTGGTGATTGTCCCCGATCTCTACAGCGTGACCTGTTCGATCGAAGAGGCCTGGCTGATGCGCCAGGCCGAGGCGATTCGTCGGGAGCTGGGCACTGGCGCCGGCACCCAAGTGGTCAACAATTATGACCTGCTGCAAAGCTTTCTGGGGTACGGCTCGTTGGGTGTGGGCAGCGCGACATCGGCGTGGGCGCGGCACCTGGATGAGGTGGCGCATACGCTGGAAGCGATTGAGCGGCTGCATCAGCGCCTGAAAAACGGTGGTTTGGACCGTGAGGCGTTTTTTCGCCAGCGCAAGGCGTTGTTTGGCGTGCTGGACACCCAATTGCAAGGTGCGGCGCGATTTGGCACGGGGCTGGGAGCCAATCAGGCGCTGAAGAAGGTGTTGGGGATTTCAACCAAGAGCTATCTGCATAAGGGTGAAATCGCCGGGTACGCGCAGCGGATACGGAACATTGCGCAGATGTCGAAGTGGTTGGGGAAGGGGACGTATGTCGGGTTGGTACTGGACGTGGGCGTGGGAGGGTTGGAGATCAAGGAGGCGTGTGTGCAGGGGCGGGAGGCGCAGTGTCGGCGGGCGAAGTACGTGGAGACAGGGAAGTTGATGGGCGGCGTGGCGGGGGCTTATGGGGGAGGGAAGCTGGGGGCGAACTTAGCCCGTCGCGGCTGTGAGGTTTTTTTGGGCATCGCGGCTAAAGGAAACGGTGCGCTGGCCTGCGCAGTGATCGGCGGTGCTGCGGGAGGGTATGCAGCGGGTAATGCAGCTGGCGCTCTCGGTGCGTTTCTGGGCGGACAGATCGTAGAGATCGACGGTGATCTGATCTTTCAACCAGAGGGCGCTTAAGCATGAATTTTCAACTCATTCTGGCAATCTTTTTAGCTGCAGGGGCGCTGATTTTCGCAGGGCTGACTTTATACGCTGAGTACACAAAGCTCGAAGCGCTGGAAAGCTACTTCAGCGAGAACAAGGTGGTCTGCGATCACAAACGTTTTTGGGGCAGAAATCAGCGCATCGACAGGTTTCATCGCATGCTTCTGATCACTGAACTGTTGGGCATGCCTAAATTTCACATCAAAAGAAGGGAGGTGACCGAGGCTGAACTGGCGTCCGTCCCCCTGTCCCTCAAGCGTTGGGCGTTGTGGCCGTATCATTTTGGGATGGTATGGGCTGCGGGCTTAGTCCTCTGGACGTATTTGTATGGCTGGTAGCCTGTCCCGCCAGCCCACGCACGTTTTGAATTCGGCGTATGGGTGACGCAGAGCGTCACGGGCGCCATTCCCACGCGGAGCGTGGGAACGATCTGCGATCCAGGCCTTAACGCATATGCAGAATAATCGGGCTGCTGCTCGCCGGGTCGGTGTGCCCGCGCGCCAGCCCACGCACGTTTTGAATTCGGCGTATGGGTGACGCAGAGCGTCACGGGCGCCATTCCCACGCGGAGCGTGGGAACGATCTGCGATCCAGGCCTTAACGCATATGCAGAATAATCGGGCTGCTGCTCGCCGGGTCGGTGTGCCCGCGCAGCGTGTTCACCGCCGCTGCATCGACTGCACCGCCGTTGTTGCCCCACGTACCACGCACGTAAGTCAGCACCTGCGCGATTTCCGCATCCGACAATTGCTCCCGAAACGCCGGCATACGGTAGGCGTCCGGCACACCCGCCGTCACGATCCGTTGTGAACCATTAAGCGTGATGTTGATCGCCGAGGCGTTTTCCTTGGCCAGTGCTGAGGTGGCGCCCGCCAGCGGTGGCATCCACTCCGGCTGGCCCTTGCCGTCCAGGCCATGGCAGGACGCGCAGCGGGTTGCGTAGGTGTGGGCACCAGGGGCGTCCGCGCGCGCGGTGGCCGCCTGATACTGCCACGGCGAACCGTCGCGCTGCGGGTCGCCGGGCAGGGACTTGAGGTAGCGGGCGATGGCGTTCAAATCCTCATCGCTCATGAACTGCGTGGAGTTATTGAACGCCTCGGTCATCGAGCCATACACCACCGCATGCTGGTTGCGCCCGGTCTTGAGGAACCGCACGATCTCGTCCTCGCTCCAGCGCCCCAACCCGGTGTTGTGGTCCTGGCGCAAGCTCGGTGCATACCAGCCATCGAGCAGAGCGCCAGCCAGGTAGGGCGCGCCGGACTCGTCCAGTGCCTTCTCGTTGAAGGCCAGGCCGCGCGGTGTGTGGCAACTGCCGCAATGGCCGGGGCCTTGGACGATGTAGGCGCCACGGTTCCACAGCGCGTCCTGGGCGGGTTTGGCCGCGTAGGTGGCGTTGGGTGCGAACACGCCGTTCCACAGGGCGATAGGCCAGCGCATATTCAGCGGCCAGGGAATGCTGCTTTCGATGTTGGGCTGATTGGCCGGCTCCACGCCCTTCATGAAAAACGCGTACAGCGCACGCATGTCGTCATCGCTGAGCTTGGCGTAAGACGGGTAGGGCATGGCCGGGTAAAGCCTGCGCCCGCCCGGCGCGACGCCGTGGCGCACCGCACGGTCGAAGTCGGCCGCGGTGTAGGCGCCGATGCCGGTGTTGCGGTCGGGCGTGATGTTGGTGGCGTGAATCGCGCCCAACGGCGTGGCCATTTCCAGGCCGCCAGCGAACGGCGTCTTGCCCGGCAAACTGTGGCAGGCCACGCAGTCGCTGACGCGGGCGACGTACTCGCCACGACTGACCAAGGCAGGGTCAAAACTGGCGGCGGGGGCTTGTTCTAAAGGCGAAGCGGGCTGGCGGGTGACGTACCAGGCCAGTACGCCTGCTGCGACCGCGCCGGCCAGCACCAGCCAGCCTGCGGTTCTTGCGAATCGGCGGTTGTTCATGTGCGTTCCTTGTCGGTCAGGCGAAAGTGTATCGGCTCAAAGGCAGGCTGCGGATGCGCTGGCCCGTCAGGTGCGCGACCGCATTGGCCACGGCCGGCGCCACGGCAGGCAGTGGTGGTTCACCGATACCGCCCATTTTTTCGCCACTCTCGACGATCTTCACGTGCACCTGCGCCATTCGCGACATAGGCAGGATCGGGTACAGGTCGTAGTTGCGCGCCCGTGGTTTGCCGTCCACGTACACCGCTTCCTCCAGCAAGGTTTGCGACAAGCCCAGTGCTACGGCGCCATTGACCTGCGCTTCGATGATCGCCGGGTTGACGATGCTGCCCGGGTCGATGGCTTCCCAGATGTGGTGCACCTTGACCTGGCCGTTTTCGATCGACACTTCGGCGACCACGGCAGCGTGGGAGCCGAACGGTGACGCCATGGCCACGCCACGCGCGCGGCGGCTGCCGTCTTCTGCGGTGTAGGGGCCACGCTTCCAGCCGCCTGACAACTCGCCCACCGCTTGCAGTAGGGTGGTCAGCCGCTTGTTGTCGCGTAGCAAGTGCAGGCGCAGCTCGTACGGGTCGTGCCCACCTTTGTCGGCCAGCTCATCGAGGAACGCTTCGTAGAAGAAGTCATTCAGCGAATTGCCCACCGAGCGCCAGTAGCCGAGCATGGTCGGGCCTTTGACGTAGATCTGCGCGATACGCTTGTTGGGGATCGCGTAGCTTTTGCCCGACAGCCCTTCGAGGGCCGTGGGGTCGATTTTGTCGCCCTGTTTGCCGGCAATGGCTTCGCTGGGGCCTTCGGTGGCGCTCACGGCTTCAATCGCCAGCGGGAACCCTTGGGCGTCCAGCGCCGCGCGGAACTTAACCACCGCGACCGGGCGCAGCACGTCGCGCAGGAACTCTTCCTCACGGCTCCAGATCAGCTTGACCGGGCGGCCGACGGCCTTGGCCAGCGCGATGGCCTGCGGGTAAGGGTTGGCCGAGTCATACAAAAAGTGTCGGCCGAAAAAGCCGCCCAGCAGCGGTGAATGCAGGGTGATCTTCGCCGGGTCGAGGCCGGTGCGCTTGGCCATGTCGGCGCGGAACATGTCCGGCGCTTGGTTGGGCAGCCAGACCTCCAGCGTGCCGTCGGGGTTGAAGCGTGCCAATGCCGACGGCGGCTCCAACTGGGCGTGGTTGACGTACTGGTTATGGTAGGTGGCTTCGACCTTGGTTTTGGCGTTTGCCAGCGCACCGGCTACATCGCCTTCGTTTTCATCGTCGCGGGCCGGGCCTTGCTGGGCGGCGAGGAAGTCGCGGTATTTGTCGCTGGAGAAATCCGCCGGCATCGCGCGTAGGGTCGAGTCCGCAGCGGCTTCCAGCCATTCCACTTGTAGGGCTTCCACCGCGCGCTTGGCGTGCCACCAGCGTTCGGCAACCACGGCCACGGCGCCGGGCAGTTGATGCACCGAGTGCACGCCTTTCATGGCTTCGACCTGCGCCTGGTTACGCAGGCTGCCCACGGTCATGCCCAGGCGTGGCGCGTGCTGGACGGCGGCGTGGAGCATGCCGTCGACTTTGATGTCGATGCTGTATTGCGCCTTGCCGGTGGATTTGTCGTAGGCATCCAGGCGTTTCACCGGCTTACCGATCCAGCGGAACTGGCTCGGGTCGCGCAAGGTGATGGTGGCCGGATCGGGCACCGGCATGTCCAAGGCGCGCCCGGCCAGTTCACCGTAGCCCAGCGAGCGACCGGACGCGGCATGCACCACGCGGCCGGGTTGGGTGGTCAACTGCGCCACCGGTACACCGAGCTGCTCGGCGCCGGCCTGCAGCAGCATCGCGCGGGCCAGGGCGCCGAGGCGGCGCATGGTTGGGTAGCTCATGCGCACCGACATGCTGCCGCCGGTGATGCGCATACCGTTTTCCATCACCACATACGCCTCGCCGGGCGGCGCGGCCTCGACCACGAAGGTGGCGGGGTCGGCGTCCAGCTCTTCACCGACAATCTGCGCCATCGCGGTGTGGGTGCCTTGCCCGCCTTCCATGAAGGGGCTGAGCAGGCGCACGCTGCCGTCGGGGCGGATCTCCAGAAATGCCGGCACCTGGGTGCCGCGTTCTGCCGCGTTGGCCGTGGCGGCGTAAACCCGGGCCGAGCCCAGGGGCAGGCCAAAGCCGATCACTAGCGCGCCCACGGCGGTACTGGCCAGGAAGTGTCGGCGCGACAGGTTGACCGGTTCGCTCAGGGGCGCGTCGAAGAATGCCTTGGGCGTGCTCATCAGACGCGCTCCTTGGCCAAATCATGCACGGCGGTGCGGATCGCGTTGTAGGTGCCGCAGCGGCACAGGTTGATCATCGCCGCTTCAATCTGCGCATCGCTGGGCGCCGGGGTGTGCTTGAGCAGCGCGGTGGCGGCCATCACCTGGCCGGACTGGCAGTAACCGCACTGCGCCACTTGATGCTCGACCCAGGCCGCGACCACGCGCTTGCCCACGTCATCGGCTTCAATCGCCTCGATGGTAGTGATCTCGCGGCCGACCACGCCTGCCACCGGCGTCACGCAGGAGCGCACCACGTTGCCGTCCACCAGCACCGAGCAGGCGCCGCATTGGGCCAGGCCGCACCCGTATTTGGTGCCGGTCAGCCCCAGATCATCGCGGATTACCCAGAGTAACGGTGTGTCCGCGTCGGCATCGACCTCGTAGGCCTTTTGGTTGATACGTAATTGCATGGTTCACCTGCTGATCAACGGTTGGTGTGGCTTTTCTTATAAGTGCCAGGCGATTGGTCGCCCATCGTTGAACTCTAGACCACGCGGCAAGGCCTATCTATCCAATCGCCGGAAAGTCCGGAGGATTAGGCAAGTATTCAACAGGATTGCACCACAGCTTCTGGCCTACGGACTTGTAGTCCTTTACTGATCTACGCCCGCGAGCTGCACTTTTTTTCATTCTTCTGATCTATCCCTGTCACGACCACGCCCATTCTGCGCGTGGACAGCAGCCAGACCCGGTGCCGATGGATCGAACGTTAATTGCTTTTATCACCCGATGGCCGCTGCTGATGGCGGCGGTGTTTGTGCTCTGTGCGAGCGGCTGCAGCCAGCAGGCAGGCCGCGATATCGCCAAGCAGTTCAGCGAGGGCAAACCCGACGAATTTTTTCAAACCAGCGTCGATCGCATGGCGACCTTAAGCATGCGCGCCAACCTGCAAAGCCTGTACCTGCTGATGAACAAGCTCTACTTGCGCAACCCCAGCCAGTGGCGGCAATCGGGTTACACGGATGCGGTGAGTGCTGCGCGGGAGATTCGCCAGGCCATCGAAAACCGTCAACCCTTGCCTGCGCTGGGGGACCGGCGTGACCTGGCGGCATTGAGCTATTCCTTGAGCCCGGAGTTTCGCGGCGACCGGGTCGGCGCGTTTATCTATGCCATCGGCAGCATGCTCGTGACGGCCCACGGTGGCCGCACCCAGTTTTATATCACCGACTCGATCAACCCGCAGTTTGTCAGCAACGCCGCGCGCAATATCGAGAAAGCCACCTGGCTGCTCAGCCAACGCCAGGACGCCAATGGCGTGTTGCTGCTGTTTTCCAATGAGATCTCGGAGGAGGGCAGCAACTTAAGTTTTGCCGTTGAGTTCGGCAAAGTGGTCGCGCGCCTGGACCTGCTCGCGCAGATGCTTGATGAGCGTTACCGGCGTGTCGCACTGAATTACGCGCAGAGCTTGCTGCTGATGAATTTCCTGCCGGTGCAGTAAGTTTGCCAGTACGGCGTTTCTCTCTCTTATGTAGGAAGTGGCCTATCTTGCCTTCCTCTGCTTGAAACACCTCCCGGTCGGCCATAGCCTCGGACTTTTCCTAATGATGAGTGCCTGACTTGGGTAAGCAAAAAACGGTTTGGCCTACTGAACGCGAAATTCGCCTGCGATTTATCCTGTTTGCCGTGATCGACGTGGCGAGTGCTCAAGGCGTCCCCGCCGAGGTGCTATTGCCCGCACACAAACTGCTACGCGACGCGCCCACCGAGGCGCAGCTGCTTGAAACGCTCGCCGATATTCTGGCGTGCGATGAGATGCTTGGGTTCAGGTTCCCAGCGGGAACGGAGGCGGATGATTTAATGTGCGCGTTGGAACGTGGGGCCGATACGACGAAGGGCGTGGTTTTTTAAACACTGTTTAGATCGTTTATTTCCTTACGGTTGGTCTCAAGACCTGAATCGCATATCCACAGCGACGTTTATCGGCATAAACAAGAGTGTTTAGACGTCGTAGCAACGCTCCGTCCGTCATCACAGCCTGCGCAGCTGTTCTGATTAACTAAGCTTGCCCCCGAACAGCCATTTTTGCTGCTCTGCCGCCGTCTTGCGCCGCTGCCCGGCGTCTCTAGAATCGGCGCCAGACCTTAGCCATTTGCTGTCGATTACGGAGTTTCGAACATGATGAATGCAATGCAGATGCCGATGAACACCTCCATGCCAATGATGCCGATGATGGGCATGCCGATGATGATGGCCACCCTGCAATGTGAAATGGCCGGCGGCGCCATGATGTGCACCATGAAGCCTGCGGCCGGGATGGACATGGCTCAGTTCAAGACCAACGCCGAAATGATGGCGATGATGATGAACTGCGGTATGCCGATGATGATGCAGTGCGCCAACATGACCATGATGTGCATGTCGGCCGACGCCATGAAAATGATGACTGACATGAACATGCCGATGATGGCCATGGGCATGTCGATGCCGATGATGAAGTGCATGATGGAATGCACCCTGATGGGCGACAGCCTGCAGTGCAAAATGATGCCGATGCCTGGCATGAGCATGGCCATGATGGAAAACTGCTGCATGCTGATGAACAAGCTGATGAACGACTGCGCGATGCCGATGATGATGAGCTGCAACGGCATGCCGATGATGTGCTGCACTTGCTGATAGATCCCGCAGCATAAAAAACGCCCCGATGATTCGGGGCGTTTTGCATTCAGTCCAGACGTTCCGGGTAGGTGATCACCAGGAACGCCACCGCCTCACTGTCTGCCGGGTTGCGGTAGCGGTGGGGCTGGTCGGCGTAGAACAGAATCGAGTCGCCGGTAGACAGCAGGTAGCGCTCATCGTTGACGCTGACTTCCAGCACACCTTGGGCCACCACCAGGTTTTCCTGGATGCCGGGGCCATGGCCTTCGGACACTTCTTCGCCGAGGGCCCGCAGGCGTATTTCATAGAATTCAGATTGGCGTGCCGTGTCGTAGGGGAACAACGCACGGCTGACGAACGCGCCGTTGGCACTCACCAGGCGTTTGCTCTGTTGCGCCGGCAACACCTCGACACCTTCAAAGGCACGGTCTTCCAGAAAGGCCGCCACCGACACCTTCAAACCCTTGGCGATTTTGCACAGCACCTTGATCGACGGCACGCTGCGGCCGGATTCGATCTGCGCCAGCATCGCCCGGCTGACGCCGCAGGCACGCGCCAGGCCGTCCAAGGAGAGGTGGCGTTTGCTGCGTAGGCGTTGCAGGTTCTGCGCGACACACAGGCTGGTGTCGTCATCATCAAGGCCGGGCTTTGGAAGGGGTTCGGGCGGTTCGGCAAGCACGTGTAGGAAATTTATCGGCGTTACGCCCGGCGCGTATCACTGGACGGCGCCGCCTGTACGGTAAACACCGCAAGCCCGGCACGCGCCGCGTACATCGCCCACATCAACTCGGCCGCTGCACGCGCCTGGCGGCGTTTACGGTGGAGGGTGAAGTCGATGACGGTGGCGGATGTTTGCATGGGGGCGATCTCTTGGGGCCTGGTTGGCCCACGTAAATGACTCAATGGCTCCACAGTAATGTGTAGCGGTTATTTCTTTAAATACTGAGTTTGCATGTGTTAATTCGTTTTTGGACTTAAAAAAACGCGTCGGACGCTGTTGTGGGAAGGGGCTGGTCCGTTAATCAGGCGTGACCTGGCAGGCCTGCCTGGCTTCCCATCACTGTTCGTGTGATGGCCGCCCACTTGGTCTGTGCCTGTCACGCCCCCGAATTCGAAGGACTTGCCCATGCTGTTGCGTCAACCTCCGCTGCTTTTTGCCACCCTGACCTTGAGTTCGCTGGTGCACGCCGACGCACTGCAACTGGCGCCGGTCGAGGTCACCGGCAGCGAAGCCAGCGCAGGTGAAGTGGCCCAGGCGCAACTCAAGAGCGTGCCCGGCGGCACTCACTACATCGACATGAACAGCGTGCAGCAGGGCCGGGTCAGCACCAACGAGGATGTGTTCAAGTACCAGGCCGGGGTGTACGCCAAGGCGGCCAACAATGAAGGCGTGAAACTCTCGATCCGCGGTTCGGGCTTGAACCGCAGCCCGGGTTCCCACGCCTCTGGCTTGTATGAAATGTTCGACGGTTTGCCGCTCACCGGCCCCGGCGGTACGCCGTATGAACTCAAAGACCCGCTGTGGCAAAGCCGCGTCGAGGTGCTGCGCGGCGCCAACGGCTTTGATCAGGGCGCGCTGGCCTTGGGTGGCGCGGTCAACTACGTGACGCGCACCGGCTACGACGCGCCCACGCTGCAAGTACGTTACGACGTGGGCAGTCGCGGTTATGCCCAGCGCGAGATCAGCTCCGGGCAGGTGCTGGGCGATGCCGACTACTACATCAGCCTCACCGACTCGGAGTCCGACGGCTACCAGCACCAGAGCGCCGGCACGGGCAAGGGCGTGGCGGCCAACTTCGGCTACCGTTTCAACCCGGACCTGGAGACGCGGTTCTATTTGCGTTACCGCGAAACCACCAACGACACGCCCGGCAAGCTGACGCGTTACCAGATCAGCCACACGCCAACGGCCGCCAACAGCCTTAACGCCGCCCGTGATTCCAAACGCCTGCAGCCAGGCTCCACGTGGATCGCCAACAAGACCACCTTGCAGTTGGATGACAATGCCCGCGTCGAGGTCGGGCTGGCCTATCACGACTACCCGATGGACCTGCGCGAGGGCACCAACCGCCTGAAAGTCGCCTACACCGATATCAGCGGCACCCTGAATTACATCCGCCAGGACACCGTGTTCGGCCACGACAGTAAAACCACGGTTGGCCTGCGCACCACCCAGGCGATGCCGAATAACGGTGCCTCGGAATATGTGCGCGTGCCTTCCACTGATCCCACAAAGTATTACGCGCCCGGCACCAAGACCCGCGATTACAGCTATCTCGGCTCGGACACCGTGCTGCATATCGGCAACGATCTGGAGTTGGTACCGGACCTATGGCTGACCACCGGCCTGGCCGCGATCTACACCCGCCGCGAAACCCAGGTCACTTACCCCGAAGGGCAGGCGCCGCTCAGCCAACATGATTGGGACTACGCCCCGCGTATCGGCCTGCGCTATGACTTCACCCCGCAATTGCAGGTGTACGGCAACCTCAGCCGCTCGGTCGAGCCGCCGCATGCGTGGTCGATGATTTGGGGTTCCAACAAGTACTTTTCGAGTGGTCCGGCTAACGGCTTAGCGCGTGAAGGCGTCAGCCTGCGCAACCAAACCGCTACCACCCTGGAGTTCGGCGGGCGAGGCGAGCAGTGGTTCGGCCAGTGGGACCTGGCGCTGTACCGCTCCGAAGTGCGCCACGAATTGCTCACGGTGGAAACCCAGGCTGCAACGATCAATAGCAGCGCGATCATCGCCGAAGCCAACGCCAGCCCCACGGTGCACCAAGGCGTAGAATTGAGCGTGCTCAGCCCACTCTGGGACGGCGGTCGCAACGGTCAGTTGGCCCTGCGCCAGGCCTACACCTACAGCGACTTCCACTATCGCGACGACGAGCGTTTCGGCGACAACACCTTACCGGGCATCCCCAAGCACTACTACCAGGCGCAACTGCGCTACAGCCACCCGACGGGTTTCTACACCAGCCTCAACACCGAGCATTCATCCCGCGTGGCGGTGGACTACGCCAACACCTACTACGCGGCGGCCTACACCACCCTCGGCGCCACCTTTGGCTACGACGCGCCCAAGCAGGACTGGCAAGCCTGGGTCGACGTGCGCAACCTCACCAACCGTCGCTACGCCAACACCGTCACACCGGGTTACGACGACAAGGGCCTGGATATGGCGCGGTCCACACCGGCAGACGGGCGGGGCATCTACACCGGCGTGTCGTGGCGCTGGCGTTAAGCAACACCTGTATGACCCGCTCGCCACAGGAAGCCCCTCGAACAGCCCACTGCCACAACGTGTAACGCCCAAAAAAACACCACGGGTGCAGACCTGCCGCGCTAAGTCAGCTTTCGTGCTGCCGCAGGCGCTTGTACAGCGTATTGCGGCTGACGCCCAGTTCCCGCGCCAAGTGGGAAATGTTCCCGCCCGCCGCCTTCAGGCGTTGCGTCAGGTCGATGCCATCCTCGAGAAACTCGCTGGCAGGCAATGGCGCCGTCACCTTCAAGTCCACGAAAAAATCATCCGGCAAATGCTCCGGGCGCACCGGCTGCTCCTCGGCCATCGCCAGCGCCACCTGCAACACGCTGCTTACCTGGCGCAAATTCCCCGGCCACGGGTGCTGCTCGAACAACGCCAGCACCTCGCTGCTCAGCCCGGCCCATTGGGTCGGTTCGCGGTGCTGCTGCCACAACTGCTGGAACAGCGCCTGTTTGTCGGTACGTTCACGCAGCGGCGGCAGCTCCAGGGTCAGGCCGCCGATGCGGTAATACAAATCCTCGCGAAAGCGCCCGGCCTGTACCCATTCGCGTAGCGCGCGGTTGGTGGCGGAGATGATCCGCAAGTCCACCGGGAACAGCTCGCTGCTGCCCACCGGTTGCACGCAGCGTTCCTGCAGCACGCGCAGCAGGCGGGCCTGGGTCGGCAGCGGCATATCGCCGATCTCATCCAGGAACAGCGTGCCTTTGTCTGCCTTGCGGATCAGGCCGATGCTGCCTTTCTGATTGGCGCCGGTGAAGGCGCCTTTTTCATAGCCGAACAGTTCCGATTCGACCAATTCCGCCGGAATCGCCGCACAGTTCACCGCGATAAACGCCTGCGCGCTGCGCGAGCTGGCCTGGTGCAGGGCTTTGACAAACACCTCTTTGCCAACGCCGGTCTCCCCGTGAATCAGCAGCGGAATGTCCTTTTCCAGCAGGCGCACGGCCTGACGCACGGCTTTTTCCACGCGCACATCGCCAAAATGCAGGGTGTTGAGGCCGATCGACGTCGGTTTTGCGGGGGCCGTTTTGCTGAGCTTGGGCTCACTGAACACGCGCGCCTGCACCGGCATTTTCTTCGGCCGCTTCAATAAACACTGAAACCGATTGCGTCCCGCCGCTTGCAGCGAGAACGGCATGCCTTCCGGCTGATTCAACAGCTCCAGCAGCGACACCTTGAACAAACTGTCGATCAGCACCCGCGACAGGCTAATGCCCAGCAAATTATCCGCGCGACGGTTGGCCGACAGCACTTGGCCGCTCTCGTCAAAAATCAGCAAACCCGCCCATTGGCTGTCGAGGTTGTTCAGGCCGGTGTTGAAGGTCAGTTGGAAGTGCTCGCCGCGAAACAGGTTGAGGATCAGCCGGTTTTCCACGGTCTGGCTCATCATCTTGACCATGCCCAAGGTGTGGGAGGGCGGCAGGTAGCTGTCGCTGGACACGTCCAGCACCGCGATGATTTCGCGCTGGGCATCGAAGATCGGCGCCGCCGAGCCGGTCATGAAGCGGTTGGCCTTGAGGAAGTGTTCGTCATGCTCGATATGCACCGCCTGCGCGCAGGCGAGCGCGGTGCCGATCGCGTTGGTGCCGCTGCTGCGCTCCTGCCAACTGGCGCCGGCACTGAAACCGCGCGCCAGTTTCGGCTCGATAAACCGCTGCGTGCCCCACGAAGTCAGGACCTGGCCCTGGTTGTCGGCCAGCATGATCAGGCAGTTGGAATTGCTCAGGATGTTTTCGTAGTAGGGCAGCACTTCCTGATGGGTGGTCTGCACCAGCGAATGCTGGCTTTCCAATAACTGGCTGATGCCCTCGGCGGGCAGTTGGTCGAAGCTGGGCGTGCTCTGGTGGTCCAGGCCAAATGCGCGGCAACGCCGCCAGGACTCCTGGATAAGGGTGTCGTGAGCCAAGGGTTCGGCCATGGGGCGACCTTCATTTTTATTGTTGTGGGGTCAATCTGCTGGAGGAGCTACTGTGTGTCGCCCATCAATTGTTGTTCACAACTGTTCATTGTCAACCCCGCGCCTGTTCAGTTGTTCAGCCAGGGGTGTTCACTCGTGTTCATGCCTGAACAGCGTATTTGACCCATCTCCTTACAGATCAACCACCTGCCAGTTCTGGCACGAAACTCGCTCTGCAGGGTTGCCAGATTCATTCCAATAATAAAAAGGGCGTGTCATGTCATTGACCCTGGAACATGTCTCCCGCGTCGTCGAAGGCCAAACCTGGATCGACGACGCCAACCTGCGTTTCGAAGCCGGTTCCTTCAACGTGTTGCTCGGCCGCACCCTGTCCGGCAAGACCAGCCTGATGCGCCTGATGGCTGGCCTGGACAAGCCCGACAGCGGCCGCATCCTGATGAATGGCGTGGACGTCACGCAAAAGCCGGTACGCCTGCGCAATGTGTCGATGGTCTACCAGCAGTTCATCAACTACCCGACCATGACCGTGTTCGAGAACATCGCCTCGCCGTTGCGCCAGGCCGGTGTGTCCAACGAGCTGATCCAGAGCAAAGTGCTGGAAACCGCGAAGATGCTGCGCATCGAGAAGTTCCTGCAGCGCCACCCGCTGGAGCTGTCGGGCGGCCAGCAGCAACGCACGGCCATGGCTCGTGCGCTGGTCAAAGACGCCGAACTGATCCTGTTCGACGAGCCGCTGGTGAACCTGGACTACAAACTGCGCGAAGAACTGCGTCAGGAAATGCGCGAACTGTTCAAGGCGCGCCATACCATTGCCATCTACGCCACCACCGAACCCAACGAAGCCCTGGCCCTGGGCGGCACCACCACCATCCTGCATGAAGGCCGTGTCATCCAGAGCGACAAGGCTGCCGAGGTGTACCACCAGCCACAGACGGTGCTGGCGGCCGAGCTGTTTTCCGAGCCGCCGATTAACCTGATGCCCGGACGTATCAGCGGCAATGAAGTGAGTTTCGCCAACTTTGTGCACTTCCCGCTCAACGTCGACCTGCGACCCATCGGCGAGGGCGAGTTCCGCTTTGGCGTGCGCCCCAGCCATATCAGCCTGGTGCCGAGCAACGACGATGACCTGGAGCTGGCCGTCACCGTGGAGGTGGCTGAGATCAGCGGCTCGGAAACTTTCCTGCACGTGCGCAGCGAGCATTTCCTGCTGGTGCTGCACCTGCCGGGCGTACACGAGTACGACGTCGACGCGCCGATCCGCGTGTATATCCCCACCCATAAACTCTTTGTGTTCGATGGCCAGGGCCGCTTGGTCCAGGCCCCTGGGCGCCGTGTTGCGAGGGTTGCCTGATGGCCGAGATCCATTTGCAGAACCTTGCCCACAGCTACAGCCCTACGCCGGCTGGCCCTGAGGACTACGCGATTCGGGAAATGAACCATGTGTGGGAGCAGGGCGGCGCCTACGCCTTGCTCGGGCCGTCGGGGTGCGGCAAGTCGACCTTGCTGAACATCATCTCCGGCCTGCTCAGCCCGTCGGAAGGCCAGGTGCTGTTCGACCATAAAGTGGTCAACGACCTGACTCCGGAAAAACGCAACATCGCCCAGGTGTTCCAGTTTCCGGTGGTGTACGACACCATGACCGTGTTCGATAATTTGGCCTTTCCGCTGCGCAACCAAGGCATGCCCGAGGCGAAAATTCACAGCAAGGTGCAGGAAATTGCCGAGGTCCTCGACCTGCAAAACCTGCTGAGCAAAAAGGCGCGCAACCTCACGGCCGATGAAAAACAGAAAGTCTCCATGGGCCGTGGCCTGGTACGCGACGACGTGTCGGCGATCCTGTTCGATGAACCGCTGACGGTGATCGACCCGCACCTGAAGTGGAAGCTGCGGCGCAAGCTCAAGCAGATCCACGAGCAGTTCAATATCACCATGGTCTACGTGACCCACGACCAGCTCGAAGCCTCGACCTTTGCCGACAAAATCGCGGTGATGTACGGCGGGCAGATCGTGCAGTTCGGTACGCCGCGCGAGTTGTTCGAGCGGCCCAGCCACACGTTTGTCGGCTATTTCATCGGCAGCCCGGGGATGAACCTGATCCAGGTGCAGGCCGAGGCGGGCGGGGTGCGTTTTGCCGGGACGCTGTTGCCCTTGTCCGAGGCGTTGCAGCAGCGCATCCGTGACACCGGCTACAAGAAACTGCAGGTGGGCATCCGCCCGGAATTTATCCACGTGTGGGACGAGTACAACCCTGACGCGCTGCAGGCCGACGTCACTCACGTCGAAGACCTTGGCACCTACAAAATCATGACCCTTAACCTCGACGGCGCGCCGTTGAAAGTGCGCCTGGCCGAAGACAAGCCGGTGCCCGAAGGCAAAGCCTCGATCAGCTTCCCCGCGCAATGGCTGATGGTCTACGCCGATGACTATCTGCTGGAGGTGCAGCCATGAACAAGGTGCAGAACAACAAGGCCTGGTGGCTGGTGTTGCCGGTGTTCCTGCTGGTGGCGTTCAGTGCGGTGATCCCGATGATGACCGTGGTCAACTACTCGGTGCAGGACATCTTCGACCAGTCCAGCCGCTACTTTGTCGGCGCCGACTGGTACAAGCAGGTCTTGCTCGACCCGCGTTTGCACGACTCCTTGCTGCGCCAGTTCATCTACTCGGCCTGCGTGCTGTTGATCGAAATCCCGCTGGGTATCGCCATCGCCCTGACCATGCCGACCAAGGGCCGCTGGTCGTCGCTGGTGCTGATTATTCTGGCGATTCCGCTGCTGATTCCGTGGAACGTGGTGGGCACCATCTGGCAGATCTTCGGCCGCGCCGACATTGGCTTGCTGGGTTACAGCCTCAACGCGTTGGGCATCAGCTACAACTACGCGGCCAACACCATGGACGCGTGGGTCACGGTGCTGGTGATGGACGTGTGGCACTGGACCTCGCTGGTGGCGCTGCTGTGCTACTCGGGGCTGCGGGCGATTCCGGATGTGTACTACCAGGCCGCGCGGATTGATCGTGCGTCCGCCTGGGCGGTGTTCCGACATATCCAGTTGCCGAAGATGAAAAGCGTGCTGCTGATCGCGGTGATGCTGCGCTTCATGGACAGTTTCATGATCTACACCGAGCCCTTCGTGCTCACCGGTGGCGGACCGGGTAACGCCACTACCTTTCTGAGTCAGACGCTGACCCAGATGGCTGTCGGCCAATTCGACCTGGGCCCAGCGGCGGCGTTTTCCCTGGTGTACTTCCTGATCATCCTGTTGGTGTCCTGGCTGTTCTACACCGCCATGACCCATTCCGACGCCAACCGCTGAGGCCGCCAACATGAGCAAACGCAAGCTAATACCCTTACTCATCTACATCCTGTTCCTGCTGGTGCCCATCTACTGGCTGTTGAACATGTCCTTCAAGAGCAACACTGAAATCCTCGGCGGGCTGACGTTGTTTCCGCAGGATTTCACCTTGGCCAACTACAAGGTGATCTTTACCGACCCGAGCTGGTACACCGGCTACCTCAACTCGCTGTACTACGTCAGCCTGAACACCGTGATTTCCCTGAGCGTGGCGCTGCCGGCGGCGTATGCCTTCTCGCGCTACCGTTTTCTGGGTGACAAGCACTTGTTCTTCTGGCTGCTGACCAACCGCATGGCGCCGCCGGCGGTATTCCTGCTGCCGTTTTTCCAGCTGTATTCGTCCATCGGGTTGTTTGATACCCACATCGCTGTGGCCCTGGCCCATTGCCTGTTCAACGTGCCGTTGGCGGTGTGGATCCTTGAAGGCTTCATGTCCGGGGTGCCCAAGGAAATCGACGAAACCGCCTACATCGACGGCTACTCGTTTCCCAAGTTTTTCGTGAAGATTTTTATTCCGCTGATCGGCTCCGGCATCGGTGTGACGGCGTTTTTCTGCTTCATGTTTTCCTGGGTCGAGCTGCTGCTGGCGCGCACCCTGACCTCGGTCAACGCCAAGCCCATCGCGGCGGTGATGACCCGCACGGTGTCAGCCTCAGGGATTGATTGGGGCGTTCTGGCGGCGGCGGGGGTGTTGACCATCCTGCCGGGCATGCTGGTGATCTGGTTTGTTCGCAACCACGTGGCCAAGGGCTTTGCCCTCGGCCGGGTCTGAGGAGTCGATGATGGAATGGATGGCCTGGACCACCCCCACCGCGTTGTTCTTTGGCGGTATTGCCCTGTTGCTGGTGGGCATGACCACGTGGGAATTGCGCTCGCCGAGCATCCCGCGGCGCGGCGTGTTGCCGATCAGCACCACCCGTGGTGATCGTTTGTTTATCGGTCTTCTCGGCAGCGCTTACCTGCATTTATTGGTGATCGGCGTTACCGACTGGAGCATCTGGGCGGCGTCCGCGCTGTCTGTGGTGTGGCTGTTGAGTGTGATGCGTTGGGGCTAGACATGTCTACAGGAGGTCTCTATGTTGAATAAAAACAATAAGCTGCGACATAGCATTTCATTGGCCGCCGTACTGGCCCTCAGCGGTTTGAGCGCCACGGCCTGGGCCGATGCGTATGAAGATGCGGCGAAAAAATGGATCGGCAGCGAGTTCAAACCGTCCACCCTCACCGAAGCCCAACAGCTCGAAGAGTTGAAGTGGTTTATCAAGGCGGCCGAGCCGTTCCGTGGGATGAAGATCAACGTGGTGTCGGAAACCCTCACCACCCACGAGTACGAGTCCAAGGTGCTGGCCAAGGCCTTCAGCGAAATCACTGGGATCAAGCTGACCCACGACCTGCTGCAGGAAGGCGACGTGGTGGAAAAGCTGCAAACCCAGATGCAGTCCGACAAGAACATTTATGACGGCTGGGTCAACGATTCCGACTTGATCGGTACGCACTTTCGCTATGGCAAGACCGAGTCGATTACCGACCTGATGGCCAACGAAGGCAAAGACTTCACCTTGCCGACCCTGGATATCAAAGACTTTATCGGCATCTCCTTCACCACCGCGCCGGACGGCAAGATCTACCAGCTGCCCGACCAGCAATTTGCCAACCTCTATTGGTTCCGCGCCGATTGGTTTGAGCGCCCGGAGCTGAAAGCCAAGTTCAAGGAAAAATACGGTTACGAACTCGGCGTCCCGGTGAACTGGTCGGCCTATGAAGACATTGCCAAATTCTTCAGCGAAGACGTCAAGGAAATCGACGGCAAACGCATCTACGGGCACATGGACTACGGCAAAAAAGACCCGTCCCTCGGCTGGCGCTTCACCGATGCCTGGTTCTCCATGGCCGGTGGCGGCGACAAAGGCCTGCCCAACGGCTTGCCGGTGGACGAGTGGGGCATTCGTGTGGAGGACTGCCACCCGGTGGGCTCCAGCGTGACCCGTGGCGGCGACACCAACGGCCCGGCCGCCGTATTCGCTACGCAGAAATACGTGGACTGGATGAAAGCCTACGCACCACCTGAGGCGGCGGGCATGACCTTCTCCGAATCCGGCCCGGTGCCGTCCCAGGGCAACATCGCCCAGCAGATCTTCTGGTACACCGCGTTTACCGCCGACATGACCAAGCCTGGCCTGCCGGTGGTGAACGCCGACGGCACGCCGAAATGGCGCATGGCCCCCTCGCCGGTCGGGCCTTATTGGGAAAAGGGCATGAAGAAGGGCTATCAGGACGTGGGTTCCTGGACTTTCCTCAAATCCACCCCCGAGAAGCAGAAACTCGCGGCCTGGCTTTACGCGCAGTTCGTGACCTCGAAAACCGTGTCGCTGAAGAAAACCATCGTTGGCCTCACGCCGATTCGTGAGTCCGATATCAACTCCCAGGCCATGACCGACCTGGCGCCCAAACTTGGTGGCTTGGTGGAGTTCTACCGCAGCCCGGCGCGGGTCGAGTGGACGCCGACCGGCACCAACGTGCCGGACTATCCACGCCTGGCGCAGCTGTGGTGGAGCAACATCGCGGCGGCTGCCAGCGGCGAGAAAACCCCGCAGCAGGCGTTGGATAACCTGGCCAAGGAACAGGACGCGATCATGACGCGCCTGGAGCGCTCTAAAGTGCAGCCGGTGTGTGGCCCGAAAATGAACCCCGAGCGTGATGCTCAGTACTGGTTCGACCAGCCGGGCGCGCCGAAGCCGAAACTGGCCAATGAGAAGCCTAAAGGCGAGACCGTGGCTTACAGCGATTTGCTCAAGTCGTGGGAGGCGGCGCGTAAGTAAACGCGTTGGGCGGTAGTACAAAGCGGCACTTAGGTGCCGCTTCGAATGTGGGGAGCTGGCTTGCCTGAGATGGCAATCTGTCAGTCAGTAGATCGCAGGCAAGCCAGCTTCCGCAGTAAATGGCGGCGATCTCGCAATCAGCTCAGCTCAGGGCTTGTGGCTGGATCTGCAATACGCCGTCGACATCCTTGGCCAACCCACTGGCCAGCAGCAGTGGCGCCAGGCGCTGGTGCAACTGCGGCTCCACAAACTCTTTCACCGTGTCCAACGCCAGCACACCACTGAGCGGCAACTCGGTCTTGGTGTACGACAGCCACGCCTGCTTGAGCTTCATCAACACATCGCTGCCCGCGGTCGAGGCGAAGCGACGGTGGGTCGGTTTGCCGTCGAAGTTGAACGTGTGCTGGAACGCGTAGCCGGTTTCATCGCCGTTGCTGGCGGCGCAACGTACACAGGTGCAGGGGCCGTCGCCGAACGCGCTGCGCAGGTAGGTGTTGAAGTCCACCACGGGCTTGAGTGACAGGCGCTTATCCACCTCGAACAAGTCCCCGGTCATTTTATCGTCAGTGTTCAACGTCCATTTCCTCGCAGGTCGGCAGGTGTATTTCAAAGCGCGGCACAATAACAGCCACACGGCATTTTGGGGATAATTTGCATAACAATAGATCCCGATATTCTTTTCCTGTCTTAAACATCGCCGCTAGGCTTCATCACCTTCTCGAAAGCGCGGCAGACCTCCATGATCCATTTCCTCGCAGGTCGGCAGGTGTATTTCAAAGCGCGGCACAATAACAGCCACACGGCATTTTGGGGATAATTTGCATAACAATAGATCCCGATATTCTTTTCCTGTCTTAAACATCGCCGCTAGGCTTCATCACCTTCTCGAAAGCGCGGCAGACCTCCATGATATTCAAGCGTTCCTCCCTGACCCTTTTAGCCGCGTCGCTGGCCGCCGCCAGCGCCTTGCTCAGCCCCGGCGCCCAGGCCGAAGGCAAGATCAGCATTGCCCAGCAATTCGGCATCGGCTACCTGATCCTCGACGTGGTGCGCGACCAGCACCTGATCGAGAAACACGGCAAGGAGCAGGGCCTGGATATCACGGTGCAATGGAACAGCATTTCCGGCGCCACTGCGATGAATGAATCGCTGCTGGCTGGCGCCTTGGACGTGGTCTCGGCCGGTGTGCCGCCGATGCTCACGCTGTGGGACCGTACCAAGGGCAAGCAGAACGTCAAGGCCATTGCTTCCTTGGGCTCGATGCCCAACTACCTGCTGACCAACAACCCTAACGTGAAGACGCTCAAGGACTTCACCGAGAAAGACCGCATCGCCGTGCCCGCCGCCGGCGTGGGTTTCCAGTCGCGCACCTTGCAGATCGAGACCGCCAAGCAGTTCGGCGCTGCCAACTTCAAGAAGTTCGACGATATTTCCATCAGCCTGGCCCACCCCGACGCCACGGCAGCGTTGATTGCCGGTGGTTCGGAGATCAATTCGCACTTCTCCAGCCCGCCATTCCAGTACCAGGAATTGCTCAACCCGAATGTGCACAAGGTACTCAGTTCCTACGACGTTCTCGGTGGGCAGGCGACGTTCAACGTGCTCTACACCACACAGAAATTCCATGATGAAAACCCCAAAACCTATAAGGCGTTCTACGCCGCGCTGGCTGAGGCCGAGAAGATCATCAAGGCCGACAAGCCTGCGGCGGCCAAGGCGTATATCCGCGTAGAGGAATCCAAGCTGCCGTTGGACCTGGTGGAGAAAATCGTCCAGGACCCGGAAATCGACTTCACCATCGTGCCGCAACGTACCTACATCTATGCCGAGAAGTTGCAGGAGCTG
This sequence comes from Pseudomonas sp. IB20, assembly GCF_009707325.1. Classification (NCBI taxonomy): domain Bacteria; kingdom Pseudomonadati; phylum Pseudomonadota; class Gammaproteobacteria; order Pseudomonadales; family Pseudomonadaceae; genus Pseudomonas; species Pseudomonas gelidaquae. The sequence goes on from NZ_CP046103.1 coordinate 2,083,230, forward strand.
GGCGTGTTGAAGAACAAGGCGGGGAGCTGGAAGGATTACTTCTTTGAAGAGGCACATGGCGGGGATGGCAGCTGATCTCAGATACGCACACACAATGTGGGGGCTGGCTGCCTGCGATGAGGTCAGCTGACATATTTCCAGCTGACCCACCGCTATCGCAGGCAAACCAGCTCCCACCTTTGATCCTCATCGCCCGAGCATCAGCGAAAGAACTCCCCCGGTGTTGCATCAAACTGCTGACGAAACGCTGCGATAAACGCCGACGTCGACTCATACCCACACCCCAGCGCCACATCCGTGACCCGCTCACCTTGTTCCAGCGCCGGCAGGGCACTCAGCAGCCGCAGCCGCTGGCGCCATGCGCGGAACGTCAGCCCGGTATCACTTAGGAACAACCGGCTGAGCGTCTTCTCACTCACCCCCAGCTTGCGGCTCCAGTCTCCCAAGGTCGTGTGCTGTTCCGGGTGCAGATTCAGGCTGCGATAGATCTGCCGCAACCGCACGTCGTGGGGCAACGGCAGCATCAAGTCCACCTGGGGCGCAGCCGCCAGCTGGTCCAGCACCACCTGGGCCAGACGCCCATCGGGCCCATCCTCGGTGTATTCCACCGGCAGCTCGCTGAAGCTGCGGATCAACTCGCGCAACAAACTGCTCACCTCCAGCACCTGGCAACGCTCGGCCGCCCACGCGGTGACGCTGCAATCGAGGTACAGGCTGCGCATTTCCGTGTGTGGCGAACTGAACACTCGGTGCGGCACGCCCGCCGGGATCCACACCGCGCGCTGGGGCGGGGCGACGAAGCGGCCGACGCTGGTCTGGATCTCCAGCACCCCGGAAATCGCGTAAGACAACTGCACCCACGGGTGGCTGTGCCGGCGGGTCAGCGCACGATTGGGCAACGATTCGGTGCGCCCATACACCGGCCGTGGCAGGCTTGAAAGCCCGGGCACACTGCGCCGCACGGTCTTGTCATGTCCTTTAGGCGGCATTTACTGGCTCATTGGCGTTAGTCGGTAATAAGCCGTTACGTTAGAGTCGCAGCGATGCTCTTGGCAACCCCTGGAAGATTTGCTTATGACCCGCCCGCGTTTTTTGCCCGATAACTTCACACTGATCCTGATCGCCACGGTGATCCTCGCTTCATTGCTGCCCGCCAGCGGCCAGACCGCCGTGGCCTTTGGCTGGGTGACGAACTTGGCTATTGCGCTGCTGTTTTTCCTGCACGGCGCCAAGCTGTCGCGCCAGGCCATCGTCGCCGGTGCCGGGCACTGGCGCCTGCACCTGCTGGTGTTCAGCTTGACCTTTGTGCTGTTCCCCCTGCTGGGCCTGGCGCTCAAGCCGTTGTTGTCGCCGCTGATCGGCAAAGACCTGTACATGGGCATGCTCTACCTCTGCGCGTTGCCGGCCACGGTGCAATCGGCGATTGCCTTCACCTCATTGGCGCGCGGCAATATCCCGGCGGCGATCTGCAGCGCAGCGGCCTCCAGCCTGTTCGGCATCTTCCTCACGCCGTTGCTGGTGGCCCTGCTGCTCAATGTGCACGGTGACGCGGGCTCGACCGTCGACGCGATCTTGAAAATCAGCGTGCAGCTGTTGCTGCCGTTTGTTGCCGGGCAAATTGCCCGTCGTTGGATCGGCGAGTGGGTGGGCCGCAACAAATCCTGGCTGAAATTCGTCGATCAGGGCTCGATCCTGCTGGTGGTCTACGGCGCGTTCAGCGAAGCGGTCAACGAAGGCATCTGGCACCAGATCCCGCTGTGGGAGCTGGGCGGCTTGGTGGTCGCGTGCTGCGTGTTGCTGGCGCTGGTGCTGGTGGCGTCCGCGGTGCTGGGCAAGGCCTTTGGCTTTAACCAGGAAGACCGCATCACCATCTTGTTTTGCGGCTCGAAGAAAAGCCTCGCCACCGGTGTGCCGATGGCCCAGGTGCTGTTTGCCGGCGCGACCATGGGCGTGTTGATTCTGCCACTGATGCTGTTTCACCAGATCCAGTTGATGGTGTGTGCGGCGCTGGCACAGCGCTACGCCAAGCGGCCGGAAAGCATCCCCGAGATGATGGGGCAGGTGGATCCGTGATCTAGGTCACACCCTTGGCCGAATCCCCTCAAGTTAACGCCTGCCCAGACGACTACCCTTATTGAGAGCCCAATAAGGAGTGTCGGCATGAACGTTAAAGGTATTTCGGTATTTACCGGCCTGTTTTGCCTCTGGGCAGGTGCCTGTGCTGCGGCACAGACAGTGGGGCAGGGCACCATTTATTTCACTGGCGCCATCGTGGAACCTGGGTGTGCGACAAATGCGCGCAGCGGCGCGGTGATGGAACTGAACGGGTGCGCCATTTCCAACCGGGGCAGCCGCTTCGATGTGAGCAATGTGTCGCCGGTGGCCAGCGTCAATGCCGCCCATGTCAAGCTGGTGGCAGACAGCGGCAACGGGCGCTATTACGACCAGCGCTATCTGCTGGTGGACAGCGCCGGCAAGCCGATCCAGTCGGGCAACTACGTGATCACCATGACCTCGCCCTAAACCTCAGCGCGACGATCCGCGTCAACAGCGTGGCCAGAAACCTATAGAATGCTCGGCGGCGGCGCTGTTCTGCGTGGCCGTAGGATCATCGCCAGAGTACCTCGCCCGCCAATGAGCATTTCAGCCGCAACCCCCCAAGCCAACTGGCAACCGGTCATCGCCCTCGCGTTGGCCGCATTTGTATTCAATACCACCGAATTCGTACCGGTCGGCCTGCTCAGCGCCATCGGCGCCAGCTTCGACATGCCCATCGCCAGCGTCGGCCTGATGCTCACCATCTATGCCTGGATCGTGTCGCTGACCTCGCTGCCGGTGATGCTGCTGACGCGTAACGTCGAGCGGCGCAAGTTGCTGATCGTGTTGTTCGGCTTGTTTATCGCCAGCCATATCCTCTCCAGCGTCGCCACCAGCTTCGGCTTGCTGATGGTCAGCCGCATCGGTATTGCCTTGTCCCATGCGCTGTTCTGGTCGATCACGGCCTCCTTGGCCGTGCGCTTGGCGCCGCAAGGCAAGCAAGTGCAAGCCCTCGGCCTGCTGGCCACCGGCACGTCCCTGGCGATGGTCTTGGGCATTCCGCTGGGCCGCTTGCTCGGTGAAGCCATGGGTTGGCGCACCACGTTCCTGGTGATCGCCGCGTTCGCCGCCGCCCTGGTGTTCTGGTTGGCGCGCACTTTACCGGCGCTGCCGAGCCAGAACTCCGGCTCGCTGCGCAGCCTGCCGATGCTGTTCAAACGCCCGGCACTGGTGGCGCTCTACGTGCTCACCGCCATGGTGGTGACTGCGCAATTCACGGCCTACAGCTACATCGAACCCTTTGTCGAAGGCGTTGCCGGCCTGAGTGGCAATGTGGTGACCCTGTTTCTACTGGTGTTCGGCGGCGCGGGCATCATCGGCTCGCTGCTGTTCAGCCTCGTGCACCGCTTCAACCCGCACCTCTTCGTGGTCAGCGCGGTGTTCCTGCTCGCCGCGTGCCTGGCGCTGATGCTGCCCTTGAGCGGCGCCGAGTCATACCTCGTCGGCCTGAGCGTGTTCTGGGGCATGGCGATCATGGGCTTTGGCCTGGCCATGCAATCTAAGGTTCTGGTGCTGGCACCGGACGCCACCGACGTGGCCATGGCGATGTTCTCCGGCATCTACAACATCGGCATCGGCGGCGGCGCCCTGATGGGCAGCTGGGTCGGCAGCCACTTCGGCTTCGCCTGGATCGGCGCGGCAGGTGGGGCGCTGGCGGCGGTGGCGTTGATTGGGTATTGCCTGGCGATTCATCGGTATGGGCAGGGTGTGGCGCGTAGCTGACGCGAAAAATAGGCACAGATTAAAGACAATTCCTACAGGGCGTTTTGTTGCCCATTGCTACCGTCGCGCCGGGCCTGCCACATCCCGTGGTGACGGCAATTGCCACGACCTTGAACAAGAGGCGTGGCACTTGGAATGCAATGGAGTCGATTGTGCAAAAACGTTTGACCGCAGAGTTTCTAGGTACCTTCTGTGGACGGGCAAGCGGCCTGGCTCAAGCAGCGGCGCAGGTGCGGGTCACGGGTGAGTTGCCTGAGTGACGCCTACATGCAACGGATTGGCATGTTGCGCGGGTTTATTGAAGAGCGGGTGATGACGAAGGGGCCGTTCTGAGCGCCCTCGCCACACGGGTCATGGTGCGCTGTTAAAGCGCAGCCAACACCGCCTCCAACTTCTCCTGATCCCGCGCAAACTGTCGAATGCCTTCCGCCAGTTTCTCTGTGGCCATCGCATCTTCATTCGACGCCCAACGGAACTGCGCTTCGGTCAATTGCTGACGCGCTTCGCCTTCGGCGCCCGGCAGCAGTTTGCGTTCCAGGGGGCCGTTATCCTCATCGAGTTTTTGCAGCAAGTCGGGGCTGATGGTCAGGCGGTCGCAACCGGCCAGCTCTTCGATCTGGCTGAGGGTGCGAAAGCTCGCGCCCATCACTACCGTCTCAATGGCGTTGGCCTTGTAGTAGTTGTAGATGCGCGTTACCGACTGCACGCCCGGGTCATCAACGCCGGTGTAGTCCAGGCCGGTGTTTTTGCGGTACCAGTCGTAGATGCGGCCCACGAACGGCGAGATCAAAAACACCCCCGCATCGGCGCAGGCCACGGCCTGGGCGAAGGAGAACAGCAAGGTGAGGTTGGTCTGGATGCCAGCCTTTTCCAGGCGTTCGGCGGTGCGGATGCCTTCCCAGGTGGAGGCCAGCTTGATCAGCACGCGGTCGCGGCTGATGCCGGCCTGGTCGTACAGGGCGATTAATTGGTTGGCTTTGGCCCACAGCGCGTCTTCATCGAAGGACAGGCGCGCGTCGACTTCGGTGGAGATGCGCCCCGGAATCACCTTCAAAATGCCGGCACCCACCGACACCGCAAAGTGATCGCAGGCCAGGCCCACGTCGCCTTTGGACAGGTTCACGGCATTGCGCAGCAGCTCGGCGTATTCCGGGATGGCGGCGGCTTTAAGCAGCAACGACGGGTTGGTGGTGGCGTCCACCGGGCGCAGGCGGCTGATGGCTTCGAGGTCGCCGGTGTCGCAGACCACGGTGGTGAATTGCTTGAGTTGTTCGAGCTTGGACGTCATGAGCGGCGGCCTCCAGGAAGGGTGGGCAAGGGCACCTGTTGTACCACTTCCTGGACGGCTTGTTTACCCGCTCGCTAATCCGTCAAGCCTCTGGAAAGCCGACTTTGTGTGGTCAGCGGTTCTGCAACAGTTGCACATCCAAGCGGCGAGACACTCGGTGGCATCGGCAATGTAGCGCGCGTGGATGGCGAAAATCATGCTCGGTGACCTGATCGCAAGGAGAGAAAGCCCTTTTTGCGGCCACCCGGTAGGGTTGCCAAATGAGCTTTTTCTCCTTCCATGATCATTCGCGACGCAAAGGGACGACCGGCAGGAGGAGGCGGCGGCGAGATTGTGTCATCAATGTATTTCTTCGCGCTAGCTAACGTGTCTTTGGTTATGCTGTTTCTCTTTCCAGTAGGGCTTATGGTGGTGTAAGCCTTGACCTGATCAACCAGGTTGTTATTGCTGTCGTAACGGCCCCCCGTTAGCCCTTCTTCAATTTGATAACCTTTGTAAGTTTCGACGATTGCCATGGGATGCTCCTTGCATGATGGGTTTACCACGACAGCCTAAAAAGACTCGCAGGGGGCGTCTACTGTGATAATTGACAGGTAATCAGAACAATTGGCGATAGGTTTTATAACCAGTCGCGCTTGAAGAATGAGGCCTGTCGATAGACCTCAGGGCTTCCAAGTCTGCACATCCTTGGCATCCACTGCCTTGGGCAACAACCCGGCCTTGAAGAATGCGTCCGCGATCTTCTGCTGTTCCCCCAACTGGTCGACCGTCACCGGTTTCACCTGATAACTGCGGTGCGCATTGGCGGCTTCAACCGTGGCCACGTCCAGGTTGCCCCACAGCGGGCCGAGCACTTTCGCCGCGTCCTGCGGGTTGGTTTTCACCCACTGGCCGGCTTTTTCCAATTGCGCATACACCACCTTCAACACCTCGGGGTGCGCCTTGGCGTAGGGCGTGCCGGTCAAGTAATAACGCTTGTAGCTGGCGAGGCCGGCGCCGTCCGCCAGGGTGCGGGTCGGCAGTTGACGCTGCACGCTGGTGAGGAAGGGTTCCCAGGTGACCCAGGCGTCAACCTTGTTGTTTTCGAAGGCCGCGCGGCCATCTGCCGGCGACAGGTAGGCCGGCTCGATATCCGAGAACGCCAAACCTGCTTTGGCCAGCGCGGCGATCAGTAAATAGTGAGTGCCGGCGGCCTTGGTGACCGCGATTTTCTTGCCTTTCAAATCCGCCAACTGCTGGATCGGCGAGTCCTTGCGCACCACGATGGCCTGGGCTGAAGGCGAGGGCGCTTCCTGGGCGAAGTAGGTGAGTTTGGCTTGGGCGGCCTGAGCGAAGATCGGCACGGTGTCGGCCACGTCGGCGCTGATGTCGACGTTGCCCACGTTCAGCGCTTCGAGCAGCGGCAAGCCGCTGGGAAACTCGTGCCAGCTCACGCCAATATTGTCGGCCTTGAGGGCTTTTTCCAGGGTGCCCTGGGTTTTCAGCAGAGTGATCAGGGTTGAGGATTTCTGGTAACCGATGCGCACGGTTTCCTGGGCCTCAGCACTGGCCGCGATCGAAAAAGCCAACAACCCGAGGACAACAACGAGGGGGCAGCGAATAGACATGGCGCGCTCGATATTCAGCGAAATATGGCCAAGCTTAAAGTTCTAAAAAGCATTCGATAAATACTCTTTCGGTCTGAGCTTAGGGCGCTTTTACTGCGTTTCGATGAATGGGGCATATCCATAGAATTATATCGTTCTTTCATAATGCCTAATTATCAATATAACTTTTAAGGCTGAATCTTTTAAGTCTCCCTGCTAAGGCCTTCCATGACCACGAGCCGCCAAATCCACCTATCGGCGTTCCTGTTGAGCGGCCCCGTGGTGCACAGCCACGCCGTGTGGCGCCACCCTGAAACCGTGGGCAATTACCTCGACCCCGACTACTACTCACGCATCGCCAAGGTGGTGGAAGAGGGCCTGTTCGACTTCCTGTTCTTCGCCGACCGCCTGGCCGTCGGCGACCAAATGGGCGGCTCCCGTGAGTTCGCCTTGCGCTACGGCGCCCAGGACGCCACGCGCCTGGACCCGTTGCCGATTCTGTCTTATCTGGTAGGCCAGACCCGCAAGCTGGGCCTGGGCGCGACGCGCTCCACCACCTACTACGAACCGGCACATATCGCCCGCGAGTTTGCCACCCTCGACCACCTGTCCAAGGGCCGCGCGGCATGGAACATTGTCACCTCGATGAACGACAGCGAAGGGCGCCTGTTCGGTAAGGACAAGCACCTGGAACACGACCTGCGCTACGACCGCGCCGATGAGTTTGTGGACGTCGCGCTGAAACTCTGGAACAGCTGGGGCAAGGACGCGCTCAAGCTGGACCGCGAGCGTGGCGTGCTCGCCGACCCGGCGTTGATTACGTCGGTGCAGCACCACGGCGAGTGGTTCAAGGTTGAAGGGCCGCTGAATATTCCGCGCACGCCCCAGGGCCGGCCGGTGCTGATCCAGGCGGGTTCGTCCGGGCGCGGTCGGCGGTTTGGTGCGCGCTGGGCCGAAGCGATTTTCACCATTCACCCGCACTTGGCGGCCATGCGCGCCTTTCGCGATGACGTGCGCGCCCAAGTGGTGCAGCAAGGGCGCGATGCCGACAGCTGCAAGGTGCTGACGGCGGTGATGCCGTTTATTGGCGGCAGCGAGGCCGAAGCGCGGGCCAAGCGCGACCAGCACAACGCCCTGGCGCGGCCCGAGTTGGGGCTGGTCACACTGGCTTCGCAACTCAATGTGGACCTGTCGCCATTCCCGCTGTCGGCCACCTTGGCCCAGATCGCCCAGTCGCCGCTGATCCATGCGGCGGCTGCCGAAAAACTGCTGATGCAAGGCCCGCAAACCACTCTGGAACAACTTGGCCGACTGTTCGCCAGCAGCGTGCGCGTGCCACAACTGGTGGGCACCGGGGCGCAGATCGCCGACCAGTTGGCGCAGCTGTTCGAGCAGGGCGGGTGCGATGGGTTTGTGATTTCACCGGGCTATTTGCCGGGGTCGTTTACCGAATTTGTCGAAAGTGTGATTCCGCATTTGCAGCGCAAAGGGTTGTTTCGCACCGCGTATGAAGGCTCGACGCTGCGCGAGCATCTGGGGCTGGCCGATCTGCAGGCCTGAACCCCCTCTTTGTCGCAAGCGGGGCTGTTGTCGCAAGCGGGCTTGCCCCGCGTTGGGGCGCGAAGCGGCCCTTAAACCTGACACCGCGCTCTATCAGTAAGCGCGCAGTGGCCTCTATGCCGCTTCGCCGCTTGGGGCTGGCCGATCTGCAGGCCTGAACCCCCTCTTTGTCGCAAGCGGGGCTGTTGTCGCAAGCGGGCTTGCCCCGCGTTGGGGCGCGAAGCGGCCCTTAAACCTGACACCGCGCTCTATCAGTAAGCGCGCAGTGGCCTCTATTGGAGCCGCTTCGCCGCTCAGATGGGTTGGAGCCGGTCAGTGCCGGGCAGTCCGCGTCAGCGCCTTGACTTCAAACCTGCTCCTCTTCCCGCAACTGCACACTCATATCATCACAGCTCTTTGCCCAGTCGCTGAGCCACTGCGGCATAGCCGGTGACGCCTCGACCAAGCCCAGCTCCCGCACAAAATCTGCTGGGGGCAGGGTGCCTTTGGCTGAACGAAATAGCCCGCGCATCACCACCACCCCAACCACCCGGCCTTTGCTGACGAAACGGTGCTCCATCAGGCTCCACTTGTGGTCCCAACCAAGCATGCGGGTGTGTACCTCAAACGCTTCGAACAGCTTCAGCTCGCGGCGAAACTTGCCCCAGGTATCGCCCACGATCGGCAGCGCCTTATTACGCAGGGCCACGCGAAACGCGCCGGTGCGCAGTACAAAATCCATCCGCGCAACGTCCGCCAGCGAGAAATACCGGCCGTTGGTGACATGCCGGTTGATATCCAGGTCCAGCGGCCACACCCGCATGCGCACCACGGTGGTGTCCAGGCCATGGGCGGGCTTGCGCCAGGGGCGACGGGACAGCATGAACAGCAATCGAAACCAGAGATTCATAAACGCGCCAGGCAGTTGATCAGTGGCAGCACTGTAAGGGCGTGGAATCGGCTAAGGTAGGTGCGCAAATGACTTATTACATGCGAAAAGCGCAAAGGGGCGCTCCTTTATGCACATTACCTTGCTCCTGGTCGATCAATGTTCTGCCGCCAGCACCACCCTGGCGCTGGAGATGCTCAGCGCTGCCAACCTGTTTGCTGACACGCCTCAGTTTGAAATCGTGGTCGCGTCCCTCGACGGCCAGGCCGTAGACGCTTGGGGCGGGCAGCGCTTGCAGGTAGCGTGCTCGACCGCGCAGGTCCGCCAGACCGACTTGATCCTGGTCCCCGGCTTTCTGTTTACCCTCAAACAAGCCTTGCCGACTTTTCCCGCATACGCGCCTTGGTTGCGCGAGCAGCATGCTCAGGGAGCTGTGTTGGCGTCGATGTGCACGGCGGCGTTTTTGCTGGCGGAGAGCGGCCTGTTGCGCGGCCTGCGCGCCACCACCCACTGGGCGTTTGCTGAGTTGTTCCGACGGCGTTACGCAGACGTGGTCCTGGAAGACGCGCAGATTCTCTGCGAAGAAAGCCGTGTGATTACGTGCGGTGGCGCCAGTGCGGCGATGGACCTGATGCTGCACCTGATCCGCCGCTTCGGTTCACCGGAGCTGGCGCATACCTGTGGCAAATATTTGTTGATCGACAACGTGCGTACCGAGCAGTCGGTGTACGCCATGTGGTCGTTGCCCAAGAGCCACGGCGACGGTGAGATCCTACGGGTGCAGCATTGGCTGGAGCAGCAGTTTGCCCAAGCGCTGGTGATTGATGATGTGGCCCGGCGTTTTGGTTTTGGCGTACGCAATTTCAAGCGGCGGTTCAAGAAGGCGACTGGCTACACGCCAATCGCCTATGTGCAAACCCTGCGCCTGGAGCGCGCCAAGCAGATGCTCGAGTCGACGCGCATGACCCTTGAAAGCATCACCTATGCGGTCGGGTATGAAGACAGCAATTCGTTTCGCCGCCTGTTCCAACAACGCGTAGGGATGCTGCCGGCGGCATATCGCAAGAAATTCCTCGCCACGTCGTACTGATTCAACGCCGCAACTGCGCCTCACCTTCGATGCACGCCACCAGAAACTCCATCACCACTTTCACCGATGGCGAGCGGCGTATATCGGGGTACACCGTCAGCCAGATATCGCGCATCGGCCCGTCGCTGGCTGTCGGCAATCGTGCCAGCAACGGGTCGTGATCGCCTACCAGCGTTGGCAATACCACCGCGCCGACATGCGCGCGGGCGGCCATTTGCTGGGTGATCAGGTCGCTGGCGGCAAACACGATCGGGCGTTGGCCGCGCAGTTGGTGCAGCCACGCCTGTTGCGGCAGGTGATCGCGGCTGTTGTCGTAGGCGATGAATGTCCATTGGCTGGCAGGCAGCGGGTGGAATGCCGGCGCGGCATACAGACCGAAGCGCACCACGCCGACTTTGCGGCGCACCAGTGCCTCTTCGTCGGGGCGCACGGTGCGCAAGGCGATATCGGCTTCGCCCTTGTCCAGCGCGGCCAGTTGCGTGGAGGGCATTAGCACCAGGTTCAACTGCGGGTAGTCGGCGCGCAGCCTGGCGACGTGGGGCGCGATGCAGTGGTTGGCGATGGACGGCGGGCAGCTGACCCGCACCGTGCCGGCCAGTTCGATGGAGGCGACCCGTGACAAGCGCAGCACCTCGGTGGCCATCTCGCCCATGCCTGCCGCGACTTGGGCCAGCGCCAGGCCTTGGGCGGTGAGCGGCCGGCTGCGTGGCAGGCGGTCGACGAGCTTCACGCCCAAGGCCTTTTCCAGGGCGTCGACCCGCCGCCCGACGGTGGCGTGTTCCACCTGCAACTCGCGAGCGGCCGCCGACAGCGACTGGGTGCGGGCCAAAACGGTGAAGTAATACAGATCCTGCCAATCGAACATCGGGTTATTTCCGCACAGAGCCTGGGAGATATTCGGGAATTTTCCAACCGAAGAAGTCCTTTTACCATGGCCGCTTCCCAGTGCAAACGGAGTTGTTCCCCGATGAAAGCCATTACCCTGCAAGCCTACGGCGGTCCCGAAGTCTCCCAATTGCGCCACGACGTTGCCAAACCCCAGGTCACGGCGGGGCATGTGTTGGTCAAAGTGGCCTGCGCCGGGATCAATTTCATGGACATTCATACGCGCCAAGGCAAGTACGCCAACTCGGCGACGTACCCGGTGCGCCTGCCGTGCACCTTGGGCATGGAAGGCGCCGGTGTGGTGGTGGAAGTCGGCCCGGGCGTGAGCCATCTGGCCGTCGGCGACCGCGTGGCCTGGTGCATTGCCTGGGGCGCCTATGCCGAGTACGCCAATGTGCCCGCCGACAAAATTGCGCAGATTCCCAGCGAGATCAGCTTCGATCAAGCCGCTGCGGCGATGTTCCAGGGCTGCACGGCGCACTACCTGATTGACGACGTGGCCCGGTTGCACGCGGGCAGCACCTGCCTGGTGCACGCAGCGTCCGGCAGCATTGGGCAATTACTGGTGCAAATGGCGCGGCGGTTGGGGGCCACGGTGTTTACCACCGGCAGTACCGAGGAGAAATGTGCGATTGCCCTGCAGCGCGGTGCACACCAGGCCTGGACGTATGACCGGTTTGCCGATCAGGTCCTGCAAGCCACAGGCGGGCAAGGGGTGGACGTGGTGTTTGATTCGCTGGGTAAGAACACCTTGCGCGAAAGTTTGCGCGCCTGTCGCACACGTGGGTTGATCGTTAATTACGGCAACGTGTCCGGCTCGCTGACCGACCTGGACCCGATTGAGTTGGGCGAGGCGGGTTCATTGTTTCTAACCCGGCCCCGGCTGGCCGATCACATGATCGATGGCGCAACTGTGCAACGGCGCGCCAATGCGGTATTCGCGGCGATGCTGGAGGGATCACTGAGCGTCGCGATCGAGGGCCATTACACCCTGGAGACGGTGCAGCATGTCCATGCGCGCATCGAAGCGCGGCAACAGATCGGCAAGGCAGTGCTGTGGGTAGACCGCGACCTGCGCTGAATCCTGGACGAAAAAAACCGGCTGATCAGGCCGGTTTGGGGTGCCCCGCGAACACGGCGGGGTTATGCGTTGTTGCCTTGCAGACGATCCGCACCGCCTTCAGCCAGGCCACGTTCTTGCAGACGATCGGCACCGCCTTCGGCCAGGCCACGTTCTTGCAGACGATCGGCACCGCCTTCGGCCAGGCCACGTTCTTGCAGACGATCGGCACCGCCTTCGGCCAGGCCACGTTCTTGCAGACGATCGGCACCACCTTCAGCAACACGACGTTCCAGCAGACGGTCAGAACCACCTTCTGCTACGTGGTTACCTTGCAGGCGATCCGCGCCGCCTTCAGCGACAACCGGGTGAGCAAAAGCGTTTGCAGCGAGTACCGAGAAAGCGAGGCTAAGCAAGAGTTGGCGTTTCATGGTGGTGTGCTCCGAGTGTTCTAGTGGGGTGCCGTTTGGCATGGGTTTGATGGTACGCGTTGGATTTTTTAAGAGAACTTCATTGCGCTGATGGTGACTATCGATGCCAGCGATAGCCCGTTTTGCGAGCTATCGTGGCGACGGTCATGGCATCTGCGGCAGTTCCTGAGGGCGCAGGTCGAATACCAGCACCTCGGCATTCTCGCCATGGCTCAGGCGGATCTGCCGTTCATTGCGCACCCGGGCGCCGTCGCCTTCCTGCAAGCGCTGGCCGTTGACTTCAACGCTGCCCCGGGCCACGTGGATGTACACGTGGCGGTCGGGCGGCAGGTCCAGGGTCGCGGTTTCGTCGCCGTTGAACAGCCCGGCATACACCCGTGCATCCTGGCGAACACTCAGTGAGCCTTCGGCGCCGTCCGGCGAGATGATCAACTGCAAGCGCCCACGTTTCTGCGCCACGCTGAAGTGCTCCTGCTGATAGCGTGGCTCGGCGCCGACCACATTCGGCACAATCCAGATTTGCAGGAAGTGCACGCCCAGGCTCTGGCTGTGGTTGAACTCGCTGTGGGCCACGCCGCTGCCGGCGCTCATCAGTTGTACATCGCCGGGGCGAATCACCGAACCGGTGCCCAGGGTGTCCTTGTGTTCCAGGGCGCCGTCGAGCACGTAGGAGAAAATCTCCATGTCCCGGTGCGGGTGCTGGCCGAAGCCTTTACCGGCCGCGACGCGGTCATCGTTGATCACCAACAGGTCGGAAAACCCCTGTTCCTTGGGGTTCCAGTAACTGGCGAACGAGAAGGTGTGGAACGACTTCAACCAACCGTGATTGGCGGCGCCGCGTTCCGAGGCTTATTGAAGGGGGTCGACGTTTGAGCCAGGGCACCCTCCAACCTTGCAACTTAATCCCAGCGGATCCACCCATCCCGTAGGATTGGGCGCGTACTGGTACGCGTTGATCCCACCCGCCAGCTTCACCGGGTCGGGAGTCAGGTAACGACCAATATCTGGATTGTAGTAGCGATGGCGGTTGTAGTGCAGCCCGCTTTCTTGGTCGAAGTATTGGCCTTGGAAGCGCAGCGGGTTGTCGATTTTATTGATGTCTAGGCGAGCAATTTCACCGTAGGCGCGGTAGTGCGCGGACCAGACGATTTCGCCGTCAGGTGCCGTGAGTTCTTGCGGGGTGCCAAGGTGGTCGAGTTGGTAGTGGAAGGGCTGGGTGTCTTTTGGACCAAAGCCTTCCAGCAGTGCCAGCGGACGGAAGCTCTCCGGTTCGTAGATGTAACTGCGATGGCGATCTGCGTGATGCTCCGCGATCAGCTTGTCGCCTTGCCAGAAAAACTCCGTGGTTATGTCATCAACGGTTTTGCTGATGCGCCGACCAAACGGGTCATAGCGGTAGCTGGCGGTTTTGCCGTTGGGCTGAGTGATGCCAATCAACCGATGCTGACAGTCGTAGCGGTACTCGGTGACGAGCTGATGGCCCTTACCGCGCCTTTGGCGGATGAGGTTGCCAAAGGCGTCATAGTCATAATGATGATCGCCTTGGATCACTAATCGGTTACCCGCAACGATGTCCGGGCCCGGGCGGTCTTGGTTCAATCCCTTGTGCATTTGTTCGATCACTCCTTCCGTCTATCAACGTCTACGTCGGAATTAAATCGCCAGGTTCCGCCAGCAACAGGTTGAGGGCAGTCATGCGGAGTACATGCCAAACCCTGCGGATCTACCCATCCCGTAGGGTTGGGCGCGTACTGGTACGCGTTGATCCCGCCCGCCAGCTTCACCGGGTCGGGCGTGAGGTAGCGACCAATATCTGGATTGTAGTAGCGATGGCGGTTGTAGTGCAGGCCGCTTTCCGGGTCGAAGTATTGGCCCTGGAAACGTAGCGGATTGTCGATCTTGTTTATGTCGAGGCGGCTGATTTGGCCGTAGGCGCGGTAATGCGCTGACCAGACGATTTCGCCGTTGGGGGCGGTGAGTTCCTGCGGGGTGCCGAGGTGGTCGAGTTGGTAGTGGAAGGGTTGGGTGTCTTGCGGGCCAAAGCCTGCCAGCAGTGCCAGCGGACGGAAGCTGTCTGGTTCGTAGATGTAACTGCGATGGCGATCTGCGTGATGCTCCGCGATCAGTTTGTCGCCTTGCCAGAAAAACTCCGTGGTGATGCCGTCGACGGTTTTGCTGATCCGCCGACCAAACGGGTCGTAGCAGTAGCTGGCGGTTTGGCCGTTAGGTTGGGTAATGCCGATCAACCGATGCTGACAGTCGTAGCGGTACTCGGTGACGAGTTGGTGTCCCTTGCCGCGTCTTTGGCGGATCAGGTTGCCAAAGGCGTCATAGTCGTAATGATGATCGCCCTGGATCATCAACCGATTCCCCGCCACGATGTCCGGGCCGGGGCGGTCTTGCATTAGCAGGTTGCCCGCCGGGTCATGGCCGAAGCGTTCCTGCACGTCTTGCGAGTGGTCGGCCCTAGTCAGGCGGGCGAGGGGGTCGTAGTGGTAGTGGTGTTCACCTTTGCGAGTGTCTAGCAGGCGGGTCAGGTTGCCGGTTTTGTCGTAGTCGTAGTGGCGGCGGTAGAGGTCATGGTTTTCTTGAGTCACCGCGTGGGCGTGCAGGCGGTTTTGCTCGTCGTAGTGGTAATGACTGAGGAGCTGGCCTTGTTGGCGTTGATGCTCGCGGCCGGTTTTGAATAGGTGGGAGGTTAGCAGCGCACCATTTAACTCGACGGTGGCGAGGTGGCCGCCTTTGTCGTGGTTGAAGGTGAGACGATTGTTGTCCGGCAGGCGCAGGTTTTTCAGCTGGCCGCAGGCGTCGTAGCCGTAGCGCAAGGTGCCCCAGCCTTGGTGTTCGGCGGTGAGGCGGTTTTGCGGGTTGTATTCGTAGGCTAGCGCCCAGTGGCCGTCGTCGACGCTGAGGAGGTTGCCCTGCGGTCGTAGGCATAGTCAACAACACGCCGTCGGGAGGGTTTTTCGTACGAGGCGGCCGGAAGGGTCGCGCTCGTAACGGGTAAGAAGCTGACTGCCGTCGTCGCCGTGTTCGGTCTTTTCCAGCAGGTTGCCGTTGAGGTCGTAGACGTAGGCCGTGCGCTGGCCGTCAAAGCCGATTTCTTGCTGGATCAGCCCGTTGAGGTGGTAATCAAGCTGGTAGGTTTCGCCAACTTCATTTTCGATCTCTGTCAGCAGCAACCGGGCGTTGTCGTAGCGGTATTTGACCTGGGTGCCGTCAGAATTAATGCGCCGGCTTATCAGGTGCAGGCCGTCGGCGTATTCGTAGCGGGTGACGTGGCCGAGTTCATCGCGTTCGGCGGTGATTTTTCCGTAGGGGTTGTAGCTGTATTCCCGCGTTGCGCCGTCTGGAAGTAGGACGCGAATCAACCGACCTACACCGTCCCGTTGATACTGGGTCAGGGCGCCATGTTCGTCCTCAAGTGCAGTCTGTCGCCCAAGATCGTCATAGCGATACCGCTTGATACCGCCATTCGGCAGTTGTTCTTCAACGAGCTGCCCACGCTCATTCCAAACCAGCCGGTGACAACCGTTATCTGGGTACCAAACCCCAATCAGTTGCCCGTGTTTGTTGTACGTATAGTCCGTAACGTGGCCATCAGGATCCGTCTTACGCGTGACGTCGCCCTGGTCATTACGCTCATATTTCCAAACCGCTTCACCACGCCGTACGACCCGTACGAACCCGTTGTCATACTCGTAGGAAGTCGGCTCATCCTCCCCAGGAAACAGCGCCACCAAACGCCCGGCTTCGTCGTATTGATACGCCGTCACCGCCCCGAGCGGGTCCTGCTCAACCGTCAGCCGGCCCTTGGCGTCATAGGATTTGAAATGCTCAGCGCCGTCCGGATCAATGCGCTGCACCAGCCGCGCCCGCTGGTCATGGACATAAACTTCCTGGCTACCATCGCGTTGTGAACCGTAACCTTGCCGCCGTCCTCCCACGCATACCGCGTGTCCATCTGTGAAAAGCTGGCCCAATGCCGAACACACCGCGCCGCCTTACCAGCCCGTTCCCACTCCCAAAAGAAACTCGCCCCACCGGCCAACTGCCGCTCAAGAATGACGTGCTGATCGTCGTACCGATAAACCTCACTTTCGCCTACAGCGTTAGTCGCTGAAACCAGTCGTCCAGCTTCGTCATAGCTGTAGGAAACGACGTTCTGCTCAGTCACCCATACGTAGGGTTCATACCCTTTGGCGCGATGAACCTGATAGTCAACGGCAACAATGCGACCCAGCTCGTAGCGCAGAAACAGCGACCGACCCGCACCGTTATCCAGCCGCTCAATCCGACCGGAACGATCACGAGCAATACGCAGCCGGTTGTCATACGCATCGCTGATCGCCGTCAGTACACCGTCGCGAAAGTGATAAAACCGTGACGCCTGAGCCAGCACCAACTCATCAGGCAGCGACCCCAAGTAAATCGCCGCCTCGGCCAAGCTATTGGTGATCGCCGGTCGAGCCACCGTGGGCAAGGGCAGGGCAGTAGACCGGTTCTCATGATCCGTCCAAACCACCGAATCACCGTCCACCACCAACCGCTGCGCCAGCGAGTGACTCCAACCAAACCCCAACCCACAATCCACTTCCACCGCACTGGTGCGGTACAACCGGGTCCACTCAAACGGCAAAATCCCATCCAACGTGCCATCGGTAAGGGTCAGCAACTCCTCCCCAGTCACCATCGACACCGGGCAGCCATTGGTGGCCGTTTTATCCGCAGGCGCCGCCGCATCTCCCTGCGGATTCTTCGCAGCGACAGGCACATCATCGACATGTTCCTGGCGCACCAACGCTGTTTGCTGAGTCTTCTTACGAACCGCAGGCACCGGGTTTGAGACCAACTGATCCCCTGCCTTCAACGGCACAACCGGCACCGTCTTGATCGGCGTCGCCGCACTGCCCACCAGCAACGGCTTCACCACCTCGGCATGCGGCTCCAACCTGGGCATCACCAGCTTTTTAGCCAGCAACTCCAACAAATCCCGCGTCCGTCCAGACTTGATATGCCCAAGCACCTGCGTACCCAGGCGCACCGCCACACCCATTCCCGCCGTTGCCCAAATCAGCAGCAGGTTGATCAATACCTCGCCAGTGATCTCCCCCATCAACTCATTCATTTCTGGCGGCGGCAGCATGCGCATCCAGCTGACCATCGCCGACACATAAATGAACAGCAGTGGCTCATCGCTAAGCACCAGCAGGCCGTTGGCGATCGCGTCGTTGCCGAGCTTCAGCAGCTCATCAAGTTCGGTTTGGGAGATGTAGTGCAGCAACTTCTCGCTGTTGGGCTTGATGTCCGCCAACAGGTCATACAACTGCGTGATGTTGTCCCACAGCCCGTAAAGTGCTTTGCCCATGCCACTGAGAAACGCCGCTTCCAGCATCCTGCGCCGGTCCAGCGGGGTAGCGTCCGTATAGTTTTTCCACTGCGCCTTAAACGTGCTGTTCCATTCGTCGCGCAGGCGCGCTTCCAGCTCCGCGATCACCGACTGATAAGACGCATACAGCGCCTTGACGTGATCCTTGGAAACGTTGGGGTAGAAACTGATTCGGTACTGCTGGTTGCGATCACACTCGGTGATTTCGAGAATGCCGCTGGGGCCGATGGTCTTGTGGATCGGCTCGCCCAATGGCCCGCCGTTGGGGTCGACGCGTTGCAGTATCACCGGCGTGTCACCGATGGGCACAAACCGCGCGCTCTGGAACATGTGCACCAGGGTCAATGTGCCATTGGCCTGGCAGGTGGCGACGGTGCTGCTGGGAAAAATGGAGCGGTTGATGGGCGCGACCAGCGCCACTTCATTGCCAACCTTGAACACCTGTTCTACATCCAGCGCCGAAAAGCTCCAGAAGCTCGAAGCCCAGTCGTCAAAGGTGTTCAGGCAGTTGCGAAAGTCACGCAAGACGCTTTCAACGTCCGGCGCTTTGGCATCCATGGGCGTCAGGGCCAGCCGGCCAATGGCCGGGTTCAAATGACAGCCCCATAGGGCCAGGCATTAACGGAGAAGTACATCGGCGGTCCCTCGCACTGAACAGTCAGGCGAGAGACTTTGAAGGGGTTTGTCAGGTAAATATGTCGGCGTTATTCGCCAGGATGGCTAGGACGTTTCGCTAAGATCTCGAGTAGGCAGCCAGGCCGTCAATGGATTTTCGGAAGTCGACTGGCTTAGGGTACAGATACACTTTCTCGACTTTTGCATCGGGTCGCATCATGGCGAACAGGCTCCTGAGGGAATCGGAAGCACAGCATCCGGCATCAGCTAAGCGCTTTGAATGCGGGGTTTATGGAGCGCTTACAATCAAACCCGCGCCGCTCCATCACCGTAAACACATCCGCCACATCCTGGACCATGATCCGAGCGGTATTGGCGACGGTATTGATGTCGTGCTCGGCATAGTCGGACACATTGGAACAGGCCATTAGGTGCAGGTAGGCGAGGGCGGCGTTGAGACGCTCGCTGGCGCAGGCGTGGAGCTCGCTGAGCGGGGCGTCGCTGTCGATGAGGAGGACAGGGTATTCGGTTGCGGTTTGGGACATGGGGGTGAAGCGGCGGGGCGGGTGTTGAGTAGTCATGGTGTAAATCCTCAAGAAAAAAGATTTACCACCGGCTCTGCTGCGAAACAGATTGGGTGGCAGCTGTGCGCGGGTTCGCAGACCGGACGATTTACACCAAAACCCGGCAGACCCGAAGGTCTCCCACGCACAACCGCCATAAAACATTCGGCAGCCGGGAGCCGGCTGGGGCATGTCTGACGGTATTGGTGTGAATCGTTTTAGGGCTGCGAACGTAACCGTCCGCTTATGGGCGATTGCTGCCTGTCATGAGGGGCAGCATTCGGCCAGAAGCAGTCCCTGTCCACCGTCCAAATCACACCCGCACCGCAGCCACTCACTGACGTTCGCATTTGGGCGAAAGCAAACGGTTCGCCCACGCTCAAAAACGAAAAAACCACCCATACCCCAGCCGTAAAGCCAAGATAGGGGTGGTTCTATCCATCACTGTTGAAACGCTTCAGGCAGTCGGCTTAAACCCCACTCACCAACTTCCCCCCCTCCATCCGACGTTTGTACGCACTGTCCCGACTCGCCAACCAGAAATACAACGGCGACGTCACCAGCAACCCCACCACCCAAGACAAATCCGCCCCATTAATGTGTTCGGAAATCGGCCCTACATACAGCGGCGTGTTCATAAACGGAATTTGCACCGCAATCCCCACTGCACCCAGCAGCCCTGAGTGGCCGATGAAGTCTTTGGAGGCGAACACGGCTGCAATGGCGCAGGCGGCGAGTACGAGGATGGAGATTACCGCGCGGCTTTTGGCGGTGGGGATCCAGCGGTAGGCGAAGGTTTGCACCAGGGTGATGATTGACAGTACTGCGCCGTACAGATTGAGGGCGTTGTGGCTGATTACGCTGAGCAAAAACAGCACCAGCATCAGCGGGCCGATGGCGCCGGTGGCGAGTTTGACGGCGTCCATGGTGTCCATGCCGACCGGGGTGGCGAGCACGGCGACGGCGCCGAAGATGAAGGCCAGGCTGGAACCGAGGGCGGAGCCGAGGTAGGTGGTCCAGAAGGTGGACGCGACGGGTACGTGTAGCGGTAGTCGGGTTTGTTATGGTTTTTTCAGCGCGCACCGCGCCCACGCGCGATAAATGCACGGTGCCAGGGGGCGTTGGAAGTGCCGCGGAATATAGCGCCGCCGGGCAAAGGGATCGATTAGCACCAGTGTGCTAATCGCACGATGAGTTCATGGACGGAGAAAGCAATGCTAGAGATCAAACGCGCCACCCCAGAGGACGCCCAGGCGGCGTTCGACATTCGCCTGTTGGCCATCCGCAGCCAATGCATCGGCGCCTACACCCGCGAACAAATGCTGCTGTGGACCCGCGGCCGCGCCGAAGACGGTTACAGCGTGCTGATGGACAAGCCGTTTTACCTGGGCTGGGTGAACAATGAACCCGTGATCACCGGGATGCTCGACCCCGACAACAACGAAGTGGGCGCGTTGTTCGTGCTACCTGAGTTTGCCGGGCGGGGGTATGGCAAGGCGATGCTTGACCATTTGGAAGGGGTTGCGCGGGAACTGGCGATTGAAGAAGTGGTGCTGGATGCGACGCTGAATGCGGCGAGCTTCTACAGAGCCTACGGTTATGTGGGCGAGGAGCAGGCGGTGTATCACTCGCCGTCGGGGCTGGAATTGGCTGCATCCAGGCCCTGCGAACCGAACCTGACCGACAAGCTGATCCCCTGTGGGAGCTGTCGAGCTTTAGCGAGGCTGCAAGGCGGCGGCACTGTCAGCACAGTTGTCGCCTGCCCACCGCTATCGCAGCCTCGCTGGGGCTCGACAGCTCCCACATTGGAGCAGGTTGCGGAGCGGTGCGCAACCGCTCGATCACCCGGCCAACCGAACCCCCTTGAACCGCCGGCGGTGTCGGGCTCTCGCTAAACTCGCGCCACACAAACAGTGTCAATTCAGCCACATCGGTCAGCGCCTGCGCCTGTTCCGGGGCACCAAAATTTTGCAGCACGCGGTAGCGCTGATCCTGTCAAAACGCTTGCTCCACCCAGTCATACACTGGGATGAAATGAAAGTGCAGCGGGAAGCCGGGCATGTGCCCGTAGCGGCTGATATACAGCCATTTCGGCTGGAGCTGCGCCTCGATCACCCGTTGGGTTTTAGCCAGTAAGCCCCCCAGTTCCGCCAGCGCTGCGTCCGGCATGTCGGCGAGGGAATCGATGGGGGCCTTGGCGCCCAGCATCAGGTAGCCCGGCAGCTTCGACGCAAGGTGATGGTTGAGCCGCCAGTGCTCGGTCTCGTGAAGGATGAAAGCGGGGTCGATCTGCATAAGCACGCGTCCGTGAGGGCAGGGCGGGTAGGTTAACAAGCATGGGCGCCTGTATCTCACAAAAGCCGTCGATCTGTGTCTACCGCTGCGCGTTTCAGGCAGATAGGGTCGTACCACGTTAACTGACGACCGAGCCCACCATGGAACTGACTGCTGTCCCGTTTGGCACCACCGACTGGTCCACCGTCGAACCCGAACTTCACCCGGGCGTTACCGGCAGTGCCCTGTGGCGTACTTGCCACTTCGGCACGACCCGTGTGCGCATGGTCGAGTACACCCCCGGTTACTTGGCCGATCACTGGTGCTGGCGCGGGCATGTGTTGCTGTGTCTCGAAGGGGAACTGCACACCGAATTGGAAGACGGCCGCCAGTTCACGCTCACGGCCGGGATGAGTTACCAGGTGGGCAATGACATGGAAGGCCATCGCTCATCCACCCGCAGTGGGGCGAAGCTGTTTATTGTGGATTGAGCCTTACCCTTTGCGATACATCGCCCCCAGCTCGGAGGCCGGCACCACCGAGATGCCTTCGCCGGCCGCCACTAGGCTGACGTTGGTCAGCATGCGTTCCACTTCAAAGGCAATCGTGGGTTCGAAATCGGCGTTCTGGCAGGCCTTGATCAGGTTGGCGTACATGCCCGGCGCGCCGGGGTCATCTTGCCGTGGTCCATGCCGTTCTCGCCGTCTTGGCCGTCTTGGCCATTCTGACCATGCATGCCATGTTTGCCATCCATACCGTTCAACCCACGCGCCGGCGCTTTCACTTCAATCACCTGCTTCTCACCCTTGGCGTTCTCTACGGTCAAGGTCAAAGGCACCTGATCACCTTCCTTGATCTGCCCAGTCAGCCCCATCAGCATCACGTGATAACCGTTCGGGTCCAGCTTGACCGCTTTACCCGCAGGCAACGCCACCGAGTCCACCGGCCCCATGCGCATCACGTCATCCTTCATGCTCATCTCATGAATCTGCGCATCCTTGGCTACCGGCGACGCTACGCTGAGCAGTTTGCTGTCGCTGTCGGCGGTGACGGTCATGAAGGCGCCGCTGGACGTTTGGCCCGCTACGGTGGCGCGTACCCACGCGTCGCTCACTTGTACCTGGGCACTGGCGTGGGCAGCGAGGCCCAGCAGCGTCAGGCCGAAAGTAAAGCGCTTGAGGTGTTGAACGGCAGTCATTAGCAGACCTCCATGACGGTGAGCAGGTCTTCTGCGCACTCTTTAGCGGTAAGGGATGCCGACAGGCCCAGGCGTAGGTTGCCACGGGTGTCGAAGACGAAACTGGTCGAGGTGTGCGACAAGGTATAGGTGTCACCGGCAGGGATCTTTTCATAAAAGATCCCGAACTCCTTGGCGGCCACGGCGATTTCTTCCGGGGTGCCGTACAGCGCTTCGAAGCTGGGGTCGAAGGCCTTCACGTACCTGTCGAGCAATTCCGGTGTGTCGCGCTCGGGGTCGAGGGTGATGAACACCACTTGCATGATCTCGCCATCGCGGCCCATCAGCTTCTTGGCTTGGGCGGCGCGGGCCAGGGTGGTTGGGCACACGGCCGGGCACTGGGTGAAACCAAAGAACACCACTGGCATCAGGCCACGGAACGAGCTCAGGGTGACGGTTTCGCCGTCGGTGTTCTTGAGCTTGAAGGTGCGGCCCATGATCTTGTCACTGAGGTCCTTGCCGTACTTGAAGTTCAGCTTGGGGCTGTAGTCACAGCCGCCCAGCAGGCTGCCTAGACCCAACAGGCCCATACCGGTCAGCACTTTGCGGCGGGTGAATAACGTACTCATTAACTGTGCATCCTGTGAAACGCCTGCATTGCTCTGGATCTACATAACAGGCTTTGAAAAGGAGTAATGATGCGGGCGCACAGTCTACCAACCCCGGCCAGCCCACGTAATCTGCGACGTTCTGCCACAGGGGCGCGCGGTGCTTCATCCCTTTGGGGCTTCGGTGGTAGAGTCGCCGCCATGAAATTGAGCCACCCTGACCGTTCGCTGATCGCCTGGGCCCTGTACTTTTGCGTGCTGATGAACGTGTTCGCCTGTGGTTTGGGGCATGGGCAGATGATGGGCCAACAGCTCAATGGCATCGGCGGGGCCTTCTGTTCGGTGGACGGTAGCCAGGCGCCACTTTCCGACAAAGGGTTGGGGAACCCGTCTTCCAGCAACATCTCGAACTACTTTGCCTGCCCGGTGTGCTCCGCCGTGACCGTGGCCATCGTGTTCCTCATCGGCCTGGCCTGGCTGTTGAGTCTCCAGCAAACCCCGCGCCCGGCCCATGAGCGGCGCAACAAGGCGCCGCCGCGATATTCCTGGCCCTCAGCCAATCCCCGCGCTTCCCCCGCATTCTGACGTGTGCCTTGGGCTTCCTGTGATCAGGAGGCGTTCTATCGTCACGACTGTGAGTGCGTTTGATGAACCATCTATTGCCTGCAGGCGCCAGCCGCCTGGTCAGCAAGGCGTCCCGTCGCTTGCGCGCGGAACCGACACTGCCTGAATACCCCAGCAATTCCCGCTGCTTCGTGCACCTGGATGCGCGTTTGTTGCCGTATTGGCACACCTTGTTCGACATCTGCCCGGCACTGCTCAAGCTCGACCCGCCCGAGGGGTTGAACCTGTTTCGCAGCTTTATGATCTGGGCCTATCACAACCAACCACCGCAGGACTGGACGTATCACCTGAACGTCTGCCGCTGGCTGCTGGGCTCGGCGTACCGCGCGCAGATTGACGAGGAGCCCATCGAGGCCTTCATGGCGGCTGCGGCTGCGTGTTGGATAAGCACCGATGACAGCCAGGCCCAAGGGGTGGTTCTGGCCTGGCGGGGGTCAAGGATTTTTGACTGGAAAGGTGCCGCCGTTGCGGGCGCTGAACATCAAGTGTTGCCGGCGAGTGCAGGCGACTTTGCCTGGAGCCCGCTGACCCGACAGGGCGGCTTCAGCGGCTGGTTGCCGGTGCCTTGAGGTGGCGGCCAATCCATTGCGACGCTGGTCACGGTGATGTGCAGCTGAGCGTTGAAGGTTACGGCGGCCAGGTTCGCGAGCAAGGTCGGCACTTCAGGCGCGGGAGCGCTTCGATGCGACCCGGCACGAAGCTTTGTGATCGCGGGCTGCTGGCGTAGGTGCCCGGAGGCAGGGCGGAGCCGGCGGCGCTGTTGCCGCTCAGCGAGTTCTTCAAGCTCGACAGGTATTCGCGCAGACGTGGGTGGCCCACCGAGCGCTGGTTGAAATTCCCGCTCATCGGGTGGATTAAAAAACGTGAGTGCGGTGAGTCTAGAAGGTCGCGCAGGATTAGCCGCAACCGTTGGGCGAGAGCGCCTGGGTGCAAATCGGATGGAACCCTGGAGCCATACGGCTGACCTAATGCATAGACCTCAGGAGGTGAACTATGCAATTGGAAACTATCTGGATCATTTTGGCCGTGATTCTGCTGATCTTGGAATTGTGGGCGATCAACGTCGTCTTGCGCAGCACCGGTGGCTGGGAGACCAAGGGGTTGTGGTTGATCATTCTGATTTTCGTGCCGCTGTTCGGGCTGATCGTGTGGGCGATGTTCGGGCCCAAACGTGAGATGGCTGATCAGCGTAAAAGCTGAACTTAAGCACCAAACAGCCAGGGCGCCTGTTTTGCTTTAAACGGCTGGTTTAACCCGCAACCGCCTTGGCAATCGCCTCGTTGAACGCCGGCAGGTCATCCGGCGTACGCGAGGTGATCAAGGTCCAACCATTGGCCGGGCATTGCTTGACCTCGACGTCCACCCAAGCGGCAGCGCCGGCGTTTTGCAGGTCGATGCGCACGCTTTTGTAGGAGGTCAGGGTCTTGCCCTTGATCACGCCTGCATCGATCAGCGCCCACGGCCCGTGGCAGATCGCCGCGACGGTTTTACCGGCCTTGACGAAATCGTTGATCAGGCGCAACGCCGCCGCATCCTGGCGCAACGTGTCGGCGTTGACGGTGCCGCCTGGGATCACCAGGGCGTCGAAGTCGCTGCTCACCACCGCCGACAATTGCACGTCGGACTCCACGGTTTTGTCCTTCTCGGTGTCGCCAACAAAGGTCTGGGTAGTGCCGCCCTTGCTGGACGCGTGAGTTACCGTGGCGCCATAACCGCGCAGCGCTTGCAGGGGTTTGAGCAGCTCATCGCGCTCAATGCCGGTGTTTGAGGTGATGATGAGGATGTGCTTGCCGTTGAGTTGCGAACTCATGGTCGAGTGTCTCCTGGGTCAGGGATGATTAGTGGGCGTGTTTGGCTTGCAGCTCGGTATTTGTTTCATCAGCAGAGTAGTTATGTGGATCTCCTTGAAATCCACCGTGGCGTGATGCCGTACCTGACTGTTGAGCGGGGCCCTCGGCAAAAGGTTTAAATTAATTGGGTCAGGGATGATTAGTGGGCGTGTTTGGCTTGCAGCTCGGTATTTGTTTCATCAGCAGAGTAGTTATGTGGATCTCCTTGAAATCCACCGTGGCGTGATGCCGTACCTGACTGTTGAGCGGGGCCCTCGGCAAAAGGTTTAAATTAATGCGCGTTTTTTTCTCCGGTGGTGCAGCGCGGTAAATTCCTTGAACTATCGAAATTCGGTGGGCTCTGCTGAATATGGGCCCGCTATTTTTTACGGGCCTTCAACTGCTTGGAGAAAGACTGTGACTGCCGATAAAACCCCAGCCCCCATCAGCTCCGAAGACGCCCAGAAAGGCACTGAAAAACCCGCCAAGGGCCAGACCCTGGAACGTCCGAACCCGAAGACTGAAACCGTTGACAAGGTGCTGACGCCCACCTCGATCAAGGACATCGAACGCCAGACCGACGCCATCAACGAGCAGGCCGCCAAAGCTGAGCGCAAGCTGGGCCTCTGAGCATGGCCAGGTCGATTACTTGAGTGTGGAGCAGCAGGGCCGCGACACCGCGCGCAAGTTGCAGCACTGCACCGCCAGGGAACTGGTTTCAATGCTTGGGCGCGCGCATTTGGGAGCTGTCGAGCGTTAGTGAGGCTGCGATGCAGGCGCTACGGTCTTGCAGGTAGAACGCGGTGATCCCATCGCAGCCTCGCTAACGAACTGGTTTCAATGCTTGGGCGCGCGAGCTGTCGAGCGTTAGTGAGGCTGCGATGCAGGCGCTACGGTCTTGCAGGTAGAACGCGGTGATCCCATCGCAGCCTCGCTAACGCTCGACAGCTCCCACATTCAACCTGCTTTGCTTGGACGTTCGTTTTTCACCTACTCGACCTCAACCCGCAGCACTTCCAAACCTAACTGCTCATACGCCTCGACACCCTGCACATGCCACTCGGTGATCAGCGTATGGATGCGGTTGCACGGCCCCACCACAAATGGTTCTACGGCGCCAAGCTTGTCTGCCATGGTCACGGCCACCACGTGCGATGCACTGTCGAGCAGCGCTTGCTTGACCGCCACTTCATCGAAATGCAGCGAGCTGATGCCCACCTGCGGGTGCAGCGCGCACACGCCGGTAAACAGCAGGTCGGCCTTGATGCTCTGGATCAGGCGCACGGTTTCGTGGCCGCTGGTGGACAAGGTGGCGGGGTTGAGTTGGCCGCCGGTCAAAATCACTTTCACGTCGGGATGGTCGGCCAGGGCAATGGCAATCATCGGCGACGGCGTGACCACGGTCAGGCGGATCGAGCGCGGCAAGGATTGGGCAATCTGCAGCGTAGTGGAGCCGGAATCGAACAGTACGATCTGGCCATCTTCAACGCGATCCGCCGCCAGTTGCGCGAGGTGGCGCTTGACCTCATTGGTCTCGCCGACGCGGGTGAAGAAGTCTTTGCCGGTGTCTTTGGGCCGGGGCAGGGCGCCGCCGTGCACGCGTTGCAACAGGCCAGCGGCGGCGAGTTCACCGAGGTCGCGGCGGATGGTGTCCTGGGACACCGCAAAGTGTTCCACCAATTCTGAGGCGGTGACTTTGCCGTCGCGCTCCAGCAGCAACAGGATTTTCTGTTTGCGCAACGAAGGTAGGTCGATGGCTTGATGAGTGCTGTGCATGTTTGTGCATCTTTCTGCGGTTTTATGCCAAGATTAAGCTTGCCTCTATATAAACGCAATGACTGGTTGCGTCGCCGATGGGCGGTTACTCTCTGGGCTCAGTTCAGGGAGAGGTGACCTAGATGCCGTTGATCACAACCATCGAAGACTTACGCAAGCTGGCGCAAAAACGTGTCCCACGGATGTTCTACGACTACGCCGATTCCGGCTCCTGGACTGAAAGCACCTACCGGGCGAATGAAAGCGATTTTGCCCGCATCCAATTCCGCCAGCGCGTGGCGCGCAATATCGATCAGCGTTCGATCCGCGCCAGCATGATTGGCCAGGACATGGCCATGCCCGTGGCACTGGCACCGACGGGGCTTGCGGGCATGCAGCATGCCGATGGCGAGATCCTCACCGCCCGCGCCGCCGCCGCGTTCGGCCTGCGTTACACCTTGTCGACCATGAGCATCTGCTCCCTGGAAGATATCGCCGAACACGTCGGCCAGCCGTTCTGGTTCCAGCTGTATGTGATGCGCGACCGTGCGTTTATCGAGCAGTTGATCGAGCGCGCCAAGGCCGCCGGGGTTGATGCGCTGGTGCTGACCCTCGATTTGCAGATCCTCGGGCAACGCCACAAGGACTTGATCAACGGCCTGTCGGCGCCGCCGAAACTGACCTTGCCGAATATCCTCAACATGGCAACCAAGCCGCGCTGGGTAATGGGCATGCTCGGCACTAAGCGCCGGGGTTTCGGCAATATCGTTGGGCATGTAAAAGGTGTGGCGGACATGAGTTCGCTGTCGTCGTGGACCGCGCAGCAGTTCGACCCGCGTCTGAGCTGGGACGATGTGGAGTGGATCAAGAAATGCTGGGGCGGCAAGCTGATCATCAAGGGCATCCTTGATGTGGAAGATGCGCGCCTGGCGGCCAACTCCGGTGCAGACGCGCTGGTGGTGAGCAACCACGGCGGCCGCCAGTTGGATGGCGCACCGTCGAGCATCAGCCAACTGCCGGCGATTGTTGAGGCGGTAGGCACGCAAATTGAAGTGTGGCTCGACGGCGGCATTCGCTCCGGCCAGGACGTGCTCAAGGCGATGGCGTTGGGCGCCAAAGGCACCATGATCGGCCGCCCGCACTTGTATGGTTTAGGCGCCATGGGCGAAGCGGGCGTGACCAAGGCCCTTGACATCATCGCCCGGGAGTTGGATGTGTCGATGGCGCTGTGTGGCTATAACGATATACGCGATGTGAGTCGCGAGATTTTGCTGCCTGGAACGTTTCCCACAGGCGTTTGCTGAGCAAAAAAATCGTAAAAAAGTAAAAAGAGTTGTCCACGAAAACCGTGGGTATCTCTGTGGATAACTTTGCGAAGGCCCGGCAGGGTTGGCGATTTAGCCCTCGGTCAATATTTGATCAACTTTCAACGCGGGCCAGTATGGGCAGGGTTTGCGCTTGACAGCCAAGTGCGAACCCAGTGCCGAAAAGTATGTTTATGAGTCGCTATCACGGCCTGTGGAGTGCGTGACCACCTGCGCCGGTGCTTTTGCGCGCATGAGGTTTTCCAGCGCCTGGCCATAACTGCGTCCGGCCAGGCTCATGCTGTTGTTGTGTGTGGCGCCCGGCACCAGCAACAGCCGCTTGGGCTCCTGGGCGGCATCAAACAATTGCTGGCTGAAACGCGGTGGCACGTACTGGTCGGCCAGGCCGTGGACCACCAGCAGCGGCATGTGCACGTTGGCCATTTTGTCGATGGAGTCAAACTTCTGCGACAGCAGCCAGCGCACCGGCAACGAGGTATTGGCGACGGCGGCGGCCGCGTCCCCCAGCGAGGTGAAGGTGGATTCGATCACCAGCCCGCGCACGGGCAGCGGTGTCTGCTTACTCAATTCGGCCGCCAGGTCGATGGCCACCGCGCCACCCAGGGAGTGCCCGTAGATCAGGCGTTTGGCTGGGTCGGGTTGCAGCACTTGGAAGCGTTCCCAGGCGATGCGGGCGTCTTCATACACACTGGTTTCCGACGGCAAATCGCCGTGGCTTTGGCCGAAACCACGGTAGTCGATGGCCAGCACCGAGAAGCCCAGCGCGTGCAGTTGCTCGATGCGAAACAGCTGCCCGGTGAGGTTCCAGCGCACGCCGTGCAGGTAGAGAATGGCCGGCGCGTCCTTGTTGTCGGCCGGGTACCACCAGCCGTGAAGGTTTTGCCCCGGTTTGAAACTGGCGGGCTTGATATCGAATTCCTGCACCGCCTTAGGCAAGCCGGTGTACCAGCCGGCCGTGCCCGGCTCGATACGGAACACCAGCTCGCGCTCTTTGTGTTGCAGCACGGCGCAGCCCACCGGCAAACCGATGATCAGGATGGCCATGCACAGCAGGGGAAACCAGCGCAGGCCCAGGCGAGCGATAAAACGAGATGACATGAAGGTACCCATATAAAGGCGAAGCACGGGTTTTACCAGATGGCTTATGCAGGCAGGAATTAATTCGACAGCCGCGCATGGGGTTTGCTTGCAAAGTGTTACAGCGCGGCGGCCACCTGCACCCGATTGCGCCCCTGCGGCCCTCGTGCCTTGGCCAGGTACAGCGCCTGGTCGGCCTGCGAGAGCAATTGAGAGAGGTCGCCGCCCGCCTGGGAGGTGACGATGCCAATGCTCACGCCCAAGTAGCCGGGGGCCAACAGGTCCAACTGCGCGAACGTCTGGCGAATACGCTCGGCCACTTCAAACGCGCCGGCGGCATCGCTGTCGGCGAGCAGGCAGGCGAACTCTTCGCCACCGATGCGTGCGAACACGTCGGTGGACCGCAATGTCGCTTCAGCCACCCGGCTGAACGCGATCAAGGCCTGGTCGCCCATGGGGTGGCCGAAGTTGTCATTCAGGCGCTTGAAGTGGTCCAGGTCGCACAGCAGCAGGGCTGCGCCCTGGTTACGCCGAGCGCTGTCGGCCAACAGTTGCTCACCTTTGAGCATAAAGGCGCGGCGGTTGCCGATGCCGGTCAACGCATCACTGAAGGCGGCGGCTTTGAAGCGCAGTTCGGCGCGCTCCTTGACCATCGCCAGGGTGACGTAGGCAATGCCGATGGCGTACAGCATGGATTCAAACAGCATGAACGAGAAAAACGGCACGCCTTCGCTGCCCGAGGCCTGCGCGCTCTTGATCGGCAGGCCGGGGTCGGTAAAGGCACGAATGCCATAGAAACCGGTGTGCCACAGGGTCAGCACCAGGGCGGGGGCGTAGGCGACTTCCAGGCTGGCGCGCCGGCGCCATAGTTCCAGCGCCGACAACACGCCATACCCGGCCGCCAACAGCGAATACAGCGTGACCCGCGCCGACAGCGAGGCGTAGAACGGCGGCACCAGGCACATCAACAACCACAGCCCGGCACCGGCAAAGATCCCCGGCACATTGGGTTTGCGCTGCACAAAAGCGCGCATGGCGGTCCAGTTCATGGCGGCGCTGAGCAGCAGCACCACGTTGCCGATGATCAGCGCGACAAAGTCCATGCCCATACCGCGTACCACAATCAGCCCGGTGCCCAGGGAGGCGAGCAACAGCATGATGCCCAGATAGCCTAGGGTCGGTTCGCGGCCACGGCTCCAGGCATGCGCCGTCAGTAGGCCCATCAGGCAGAACACGAACACGGCCACTATCAATAGCGTCGGGATGTGCAGCATCATTTCCTTGAACCCGCAGGGAGATCCTTCTTGGGGCGCGATTGTAGCCGCAAGTGATGCGCTTGACGCTGGTATTGACGGCGCGAGATGCTCCTGCACATTTGCGCAGAGGCCTGAGCATGGACAACAGCCCCATTCGAATCACCGCTGAGGAAACCCTCTCGGACAGTTGGTACCTTCTGAAAAAGTACAGCTTCGACTTGCGCAGGCAGGACGGCAGTTGGCAAGCCCAGACGCGCGAGGTGTATGACCGGGGCAACGGTGCGACCATCCTGTTGTACAACCGTGCGCAGCGCACGGTGCTGCTGATTCGCCAGTTTCGTATGCCCACCTTCGTCAACGATTACCCGGGTTACTTGATCGAAGCCGCTGCCGGTTTGTTGGACAATGCCAGCCCTGAGGAACGTATTCGCCTGGAAGCTGAGGAAGAGACCGGGTACCGCGTTGGTTATGTGGAGAAAATCTATGCGGCGTTCATGAGCCCGGGGTCGGTGACTGAGCGGATTCACTTCTTTATCGGTGAGTATCAGGCGGAGGATCGGGTCGGTACGGGGGGTGGCTTGGAGGAAGAGGGCGAGGATATCGAAGTGCTGGAGCTGGGCTTTGAGCAGGCGCTGGCGATGGTGCAGAGCGGTGAGATTGTGGATGGTAAGACCATCATGCTGTTGCAGCACCTGGAGTTGCGTATGTTGAAAGAGGGGTGGTGAGGGGGGCACTTTTGGCAAACGCCCGGAATGCCGGCCCAGCTAAAAGTAACCAAAAGGTCTTTGCCCCACCACTCGGTGCCTCGCCTGTGTTCGGCCATCGTGGTTAACGGGGCCTGTCAGATCAAAAGCAGTGAGTGGTTGAAGCAAAAGCACGGCAGAAGCAGAACAGCATGATGCGAGTGATTTGGACTGAGTACATATCCGTTGCGGCGGTAACGGCTTCGTATGGTTTCGCTCTTGCAGCGGGTCACTTTTGGCTGGGCCGGCATTCCGGGCTCTTTTCCAAAAGTGACCCGCCGTAAGGGCGGAACCCATATCAGCCGTTACCCAAATAACGGATATGTACTCGATCAAACCCCCGTCCGACTACCGGCTATTGTCAGGAATTTCCCACAAGAGTACAAATGTACTCCATGACAACCCTGACCCCCCGCCGCACCGCCATCCTGACCTTCATTCGCGACCGTATCGCGCAACAAGGCCAGCCTCCCAGCCTCGCCGAGATCGCCGAGGCGTTCGGCTTCGCCTCGCGCAGCGTCGCCCGCAAGCACGTGGTGGCGCTCACCGAAGCCGGCTTCATCGAGGTCAACCCCAACCAGGCCCGTGGCATTCGCCTGCTTAACCAGCCGGCTCGTCCCGAATGGCTGGACGTGCCCGTGCTCGGCCGCGTCGCCGCCGGCTTGCCCATCGGCGCCGACGCCGAAGTCCACAACCGCCTGCAACTCGACCCCGCCACCTTCGCCAAAACCCCGGACTACTTGCTGCGGGTCCAGGGCGATTCAATGATCGAAGACGGCATCCTCGACGGCGACTTGGTGGGCGTGCGCCGCAGCGCCGAAGCCTTGAACGGCCAGATTGTGGTGGCGCGCCTGGACGGCGAAGTCACCATCAAACGCTTTGAACGTCACGGCGAGCATGTGCGCTTGCTGCCGCGCAACCCCGCGTATCAACCCATCGTGGTCGGGCCCGATCAGGACCTGGCCATCGAAGGGGTGTTCTGCGGCCTGGTGAGGCAAGGCTGATGGGCGCCGTCGTTGCCCTGGACTCGCTGTTCAATGGCGGCCGAGTCTGGAAGGGCCGGCCTGCCGCGCCACCGGCCAGCGTGCACCCCACCGGGCTTGCGGCGCTGGATGCGGTGCTGCCCAGCGGCGGCTGGCCGGAGGCGGCCCTGAGCGAAATCCTGATGGCCAAGGAAGGGGTCGGCGAATTGCAATTGGTGTTGCCGACCCTGGCGCGCTTATCAAAGGCTGGCGAGCGCATCGTGCTGGTCGCGCCACCTTACACGCCGTACCCGCACGCCTGGCAGAACGCCGGGGTGGATTTGCGTCAGCTCTCGGTGATCCAGGCCGAAGAGCGCGATGCCTTGTGGGCGGTCGAGCAATGCCTGCGTTCCGGCAGCTGCGGCGCGGTGTTGTGCTGGCCGCGCAAGGCCGATGACCGTGCCCTGCGCCGCTTGCAGGTGGCGGCCGAAACCGGGCAGACCCTGGCGTTTGCCTGGCGCTCTTTACAGGAGGCGGTTAATGCATCGCCCGCCGCCTTGCGCCTGGCCGTTGAGGCAAAACCTGCGCAAGTGCGGGTGCTCAAGTGCCGCGGCGGGTTGGCTCATCCGGCGCCGATTGCGCTGGCGGGGCACTGAGGTTGCCATGCGCTGGGTGTGTATTGTCTTCCCGCAATTGGCGCTGGACGGGGTGCAGCGTGTGCATCCCGAGCCCGAGCCCGAGCAACCGCTGGCG
Source organism: Pseudomonas sp. IB20 (assembly GCF_009707325.1). Classification (NCBI taxonomy): domain Bacteria; kingdom Pseudomonadati; phylum Pseudomonadota; class Gammaproteobacteria; order Pseudomonadales; family Pseudomonadaceae; genus Pseudomonas; species Pseudomonas gelidaquae. Next base: position 2,116,767 of record NZ_CP046103.1, read on the forward strand.
CTGCTGGCCGGCACGCCGCAGCGCCGCGTGCTGCAAACCGTCAATGACGCCGCGCGCGACTTGGGTCTGCGCCCCGGGCAATCGCTGACCGCCGCGCATGCGCTGGCCAAGACCTTCGCCAGCGCCGAATACGACCCCGCAGAGATCGAGCGCTGGCAGCAGTTTCTCGCGGCCTGGGCCTACCGTTTCAGTTCCCAGGTCAGCGTGTATTACCCGCGCGCCTTGTTGTTCGAGATCGAGTCGAGCCTTGGCCTGTTCGGGCCGTGGCCGCAGTTCGAGGCGCGGTTGCGCCAGGAGCTGACCGAGCTGGGGTTTCGCCACCGTATCGTCGCTGCACCCAACCCGGCAGCGGCGCGGGTGCTGGCGAATAGTTACGATGGCCTGGCCGTGGCCGATGAGCACGCGCTGCACCAAGCCCTGGCGCCACTGCCGATTGATCGCGCTGGCCTTGAACCGCAGGCCGCCACCGCCTTGTCGCGCATGGGCCTGCGCACGCTGGCCCAGGTGCAGGCGTTGCCCCGGCATACGCTGGCGCGGCGTTTTGACGCCAGCTTGCTCAAGCACCTGGATGCACTGACCGGGCAGCGGCCGCTGCCACTGGCGTTCTATCAGCCGCCGGACCAGTTCGATGTGCGCATCGAGTTGAATTTCGACGTGCAATCCCACCAGGCGCTGCTGTTTCCCTTGCGCCGCCTGACCGGTGACCTGTCTGCCTTCCTTTGCGGGCGCGACAGTGGCGTGCAGCGTTTCGACCTGCACTTGGAACACGCCCAGGCGCCCGACAGCGTGATCAAGGTCGGCCTGCTCAGCGCCGAGCGTGAACCGGCGATGCTCTTCGAACTGGCCCGTGGCCGCCTGGAACAGGTACAAGTCACCTCGCCGGTACGCGGCTTTCGCCTGGTGGCCCAGGACCTGCCGGTGTTCGTGCCGCAGCGCCAGGACTTGTTCGACGACCGCCCGCAACAGACTTTGCCCTGGGAGCAACTGCGCGAACGCCTGCGCGCACGTCTTGGCGATGAAGCGGTGCAAGGCTTGCGTTTTCATGCCGACCACCGCCCCGAATGCGCCTGGCAAGCCGCCGCCGATAACCGCGCGTGCCAAAGCTTGAGCAAGGTGCAACGCCCCGGTTGGCTGCTGCACGAACCGACCTTGCTGGCCGAGCAGGGCGTACAGATTTTGATGGGCCCGGAACGCATCGAGTCCGGCTGGTGGGATGGCGCCGATATTCGCCGCGACTATTACCTGATCCAGACCCGCGCCGGGCAGCAAGGCTGGGCCTATCGCACCGTGGGGCAAAGCGATGGGCTGTGGCTGCAAGGCTGGTTTGCATGAGCTACGCCGAGCTGCATTGCCTGTCCAATTTCAGCTTCCAACGCGGCGCGTCGAGTGCGCTGGAGCTGTTCGAGCGCGCCAAGCGCCAGGGTTATAGCGCCTTGGCGATCACCGATGAATGCACTTTATCGGGCATCGTGCGCGCCTGGCAGGCGGCGAAGGCGGTGGACTTGCCGCTGATTATCGGCAGCGAGGTGCGCATCGAGAACGGCCCGAAACTGGTGCTGCTGGTGCAGGACCTCAGCGGTTACCAACACCTGTGCCGCCTGATCACCCTGGCCCGACGCCGCGCCGAAAAAGGCCGCTATCGCCTGCTACAGGAAGACTTCGACCAGCCACTGCCGGGGTTGCTGGCATTGTGGGTCGCCGAAGACAGCGACACCCAAGCCTCGATCCAATGGCTGCGCCGCACCTTCGCCGAACGGCTGTGGCTGGCGGTGCACCTGCATTGCGGCCAGGACGATGCGCGCCATCTGGCGCAGCGCCTGGCCCTGGCCGCCAGCCTGCATATTCCGGCGGTGGCCTGCGGCGATGTGCACATGCATGCGCGTGGCCGCCGTGCCCTGCAAGACACCATGACCGCGATCCGCCATCACGTCACGGTGGCCGACGCCGGCACGCGCCTGCACCCCAATGGCGAGCGGCATCTGCGCAGCCTCGGCGCCTTGGCCGCGCTGTACCCGCAAGCCTTGCTCGACGAAACCCTGGCTATCGCGCGGCGCTGCACCTTCGACTTGAGCCAGTTGCGTTACCACTACCCGCGCGAGCTGGTACCCGCAGGCCAGGATGCGAAATCCTGGCTGCGCCAGCTCACCGAAGAGGGCATCGCCCAGCGCTGGCCCCAGGGTGTCGACGCCAAGACCTTGCAGCAGATCAACCATGAGCTGGAGCTGATCAGCGAGCTGGGCTACGAGAGCTATTTCCTCACCGTGCATGACATCGTGCGCTTCGCCCGCAGCCGCTCGATCCTGTGCCAGGGCCGGGGTTCGGCGGCCAACTCGGCGGTGTGTTTTGCCTTGGGCATCACCGAGATCAACCCGAGCCTGATGAACATGCTGTTCGAGCGCTTCCTGTCCAAGGAGCGCAACGAGCCGCCGGATATCGACGTCGACTTCGAACACGAACGCCGCGAAGAAGTGCTGCAGTACGTGTTCCAGCGCTACGGCCGCACCCGAGCAGCGTTGACGGCGGTGGTCAGCAGCTACCACGCGGCTGGCGCGGTGCGCGATGTGGCCAAGGCCCTCGGCTTGCCGCCGGACCAGATCAACGCCTTGGCTGAATGCTGCGGGCGTTGGAGTGAAGACGCACCGCCCTTGGAGCGCCTGCGCGAAGGCGGCTTCGACCCGCAAAGCCCGATCTTGCGCCGCGTGCTCACGCTCACCCAGCAATTGATCGGCTTCCCCCGGCACCTGTCCCAGCACCCCGGCGGTTTTGTGATTTCCGAATACCCGTTGGACACCCTGGTGCCGGTGGAAAACGCCGCCATGGCCGAGCGCACCATCATCCAGTGGGACAAGGACGACCTCGATGCCGTCGGCCTGCTCAAGGTGGATATCCTCGCGTTAGGCATGCTCAGCGCGATCCGCCGCTGCTTCGATTTACTGCGTCGCCACCGCAACTTGGACTTGGCCTTGGCGAGCATCCCCAAGGAAGACCCCGCCACCTACGCGATGATCAGCAAGGCCGACACCATCGGTGTGTTCCAGATCGAGTCGCGGGCGCAGATGTCGATGCTGCCCAGGCTCAAGCCGCAAACTTTCTATGACCTGGTGATTGAGGTCGCTATCGTGCGGCCCGGGCCGATCCAGGGCGGCATGGTGCATCCGTACCTGCGGAGGCGGAACAAGGAAGAGCCCACCACCTATCCGTCGCCGCAGCTTGAGGCCGTGTTAAAGCGCACTTTGGGCGTGCCGCTGTTCCAGGAGCAGGTCATGCAAATCGCCATGGTTGCCGCCGATTATGGCCCCGGTGAGGCCGACCAGTTGCGCCGCTCTATGGCGGCCTGGAAACGCCACGGCGGGCTGGAACCGCATCAGGCGCGCCTGCGCACCGGCATGCTCAAAAACGGTTACAGCGAGGAATTTGCCGCGCAGATTTTCGAGCAAATCAAAGGCTTTGGCAGCTATGGTTTTCCCGAGTCCCACGCGGCCAGTTTCGCCTTGCTGACGTACGCCAGTTGCTGGCTCAAATGCCATGAACCGGCGGCCTTCGCCTGTGCACTGATCAACAGCTGGCCGATGGGCTTCTACAGCCCGGACCAGATCCTGCAGGATGCGCGGCGTCATCGCTTGCAGATTCGCCCGGTGGATGTGCTGGCCAGTGACTGGGATTGCAGCCTGGAACCCATCGACGGCCAGCAACCGGCGATTCGTATGGGGTTGCGCATGATCTCGGGGTTTCGCGAGGAGGATGGCCGGCGCATCGAAGCGGCCCGCCAGCGCCGGGCGTTCAGCGACATTGCCGACCTCGACGAGCGTGCCGGGCTGGATGCCCGCGCCCAGGCGTTGCTGGCGGACTCGGGCGCCTTGCGCGCCCTGGCCGGCAACCGGCACAAGGCGCGCTGGGAGGTGGCGGGCGTGCATAAGCAGCTGGGGCTGTTTGCTGGCCTGCCCAGCCCCGATGAAGCGCGGGTGGAACTGCCTGCCCCTACGGTCGGCGAGGACCTGCACGCCGACTATGCCACGGTGGGTACCACCCTCGGCCCGCATCCGTTGGCGTTGTTGCGTGCTGAGTTGCGTAAGCGCCGCTGCCGCAGTTCCCAGGAGCTGATGACGGTGGAGCATGGGCGCAATGTCAGCGTCGCGGGGTTGGTCACCGGTCGACAGCGCCCGGGCACCGCCAGCGGGGTGACCTTTGTCACGCTGGAGGATGAATTCGGCAACCTCAATGTGGTGGTCTGGCGCGACCTGGCCGAGCGTCAGCGCCAGGCATTAATCGGTTCACGACTGTTGAAAGTCGACGGGCGCTGGGAAGCTGTAGGCGAGGTGCGGCACCTGATTGCCGGGCGCCTGAGCGACCTGACGCCGCTGTTGGAAGGCATTCATGTGCGCAGCCGAGATTTTCACTGAGGCCAGTGGTTTTTGCCGGCATTACCCCCTAACGTATACCCAGTGAAACCATCTGCTGCTGGCGTGCTCCAAAACTTGCGACTGCCCTCTCTTTGCACAGAGCCAACCGATGCAATTTTTATCTAACCCCTACGGCTGTGAAGGCTGGTCTGGTGAAATGGCCCGGCGTATTCGTGCCTTCGATTGGTCGAGCACTGACCTGGGCCCGATCGACAGCTGGAGCACCAGCCTGGCCTGCAACGTGCAGATGATGCTGGCCTCGCCCATACCGATGGTGATGCTCTGGGGCCCGGCGGGGCACATGATCTACAACGACAGCTATTCGGTGCTTGCCGGCGGGCGGCACCCGTATTTGCTCGGTACGCCCGTGGAGCAGGGCTGGCCTGAAGTGGCCGAGTTCAACCGCTATGTGCTGGACACTTGCCTGGCGGGTGGCACGTTGTCGTTCAACAACAAAGAACTGGTGCTGCTGCGCAACGGCAAGCCCGAAGATGTGTGGATGGACCTTTACTACAGCCCCCTCGCCGGCGATAACCAGCAACCGGCCGGGGTGCTGGCGATTGTGGTGGAGACCACCGCGCACGTGAACTCCGAGCGCCTGCGCCAGGAATTGACCCATAACCTGGAGCAACGCGTGGCTGCCGAAGTGCAGGCGCGTTCCGCCGCCGAAGCGCAACTGCGCCAATCGCAGAAGCTTGAAGCGATTGGGGGCCTCACCGGCGGCGTGGCCCACGACTTCAACAACCTGCTGCAAGTGATCGCTGGCAACCTGCACCTGCTGGCCCGGCATGAACCGGAAAACGCCCAGGTGCAGCGGCGTGTCACGGCCGCCATCGCGGCGGTGGAGCGCGGCGCCAAACTGTCTTCGCAACTGCTGGCCTTTGCCCGCCGTCAACCGCTGTCGCCGGCGGTCTATAACCCTCAGCGCATTTATGCCGGGTTGGTCGAACTGCTGCAGCGTGCGTTGGGCGAAACCATCCATATCGATGTGCAACTGCCCCAGGATTCCTGGTGCATCAACGTCGACCGCAACCAGTTGGAAAACGCGCTGCTCAACCTGGCGATCAATGCCCGCGATGCCATGCAAGGCGAGGGCGTGATCCGCATTACCGGCGAAAACATCCTCCTCAACCCCGACGACTGTGCAGGTAAGAGCCTCCTGCCGGGCGAGTACGTGCGCCTGGCCGTCACGGATATCGGCAGGGGCATGTCGGCGGCGATCCTGGCGCGGGTGTTCGAGCCTTTTTTTACCACCAAACGTGAGGGCCACGGCACTGGCCTGGGCCTGAGCATGGTATTTGGTTTTGTGCGCCAAAGCGGCGGGCATGTGGAGGTGTGGAGCGAGGAGGGCAGGGGCACGGTGGTGCAGATGTATTTCCCGCGCAGCCTCGGCGAGGAAAGCCACGACACCGAGGTTGACCCTGTGCTGCATACGGGTGGCCAGGAGACGATCCTGGTGGTCGAGGACAATGCTGACGTACGCGTGACGGTAGTGGATTTGCTCGAACAGTCGGGCTACACCGTGCTCACCGCCGAAGACGGCGACCGCGCGATGCAAACGTTGCTGGGCGGCGTACAACCGGACCTGATTTTTACCGATGTGGTGATGCCCGGCCGGATAAAAAGTACCGACCTGGCTGACTGGGCCCGCGCCCAGGTGCCGCCGGTGGCGGTGCTGTTCACCTCCGGGCATACCCGCGACATTCTCTCCAGCAATCACCTGCTGAGCCCCGACATTCACCTGCTGAGCAAGCCCTACAGCCCCGAAGCCTTGACGCAACGGGTGCGCAGCGTGCTCACCGCCAGACAAGGTTGCCCATGACTTCACAGCGCAACATCCCTCCCATCACTGCCCAGCGCCCAGGTTTTGTCCGGGTGCGCGGCGCCCGCGAACACAACCTGCGTAACGTCGATGTGGACATTCCCCGGGATGCCCTGGTGGTGTTCACCGGCGTCTCGGGCTCCGGCAAATCATCCTTGGCGTTTTCCACGGTGTATGCCGAGGCCCAGCGGCGTTATTTCGAATCGGTGGCGCCCTATGCGCGACGCCTGATCGATCAGGTCGGCGTGCCGGACGTGGACTCCATCGAAGGCCTGCCACCGGCTGTGGCCCTGCAACAGCAGCGCGGCACGCCGAGTGCGCGCTCTTCGGTGGGCAGCGTTACCACCTTGTCGAGCCTGATCCGCATGCTGTACTCCCGCGCCGGCAGCTATCCGCCGGGGCAGGCGATGCTGTACGCCGAGGACTTTTCACCGAACCTGCCCCAAGGCGCGTGCCCGCAATGCCATGGGCTGGGCCGGGTGTACGAAGTGACCGAGGCGCTGATGGTGCCCGACCCGTCCTTGACCATCCGTCAACGCGCGGTGGCGTCTTGGCCGTTGGCGTGGCAGGGGCAAAACCTGCGCGACATCCTCGTGACCCTGGGTTACGACGTGGATATCCCATGGCGCGAGCTGCCGAAAAAGCAGCGGGACTGGATCCTGTTCACCGAAGAAACCCCCACCGTGCCGGTGTACGCAGGCTTCACCCCTGAACAGACTCGCGACGCACTCAAGCGCAAGCTCGAGCCGAGCTACCAAGGCACTTTCAGTGGCGCGCGGCGCTACATCCTGCACACCTTCACCCACACCCAAAGTGCGCTGATGAAAAAGCGCGTGTCGCAGTTCATGCAAGGCAGTGCCTGCCCGGTGTGCGAGGGCAAACGGCTGACCCAGGCGGCGCTGTCGGTGAAGTTCGCCGGGGTGGATATTGGTGAGTTGTCGCAGCTGTCATTGTCGCAACTGGCCGAGTTGCTGCGCCCGGTCGCGGCGGGGCAGGACAAAATGAAACTGTCGGTGGAAAAGCGCCTGGCCGCGCAGCGTATCGCTCAGGATTTGCTGGAGCGGGTCAGCACCTTGACTGAATTGGGCCTGGGTTATCTGTCTTTGGAGCGCAGCACACCGACCTTGTCCTCCGGCGAGTTGCAGCGCCTGCGGCTGGCCACGCAATTGGGCTCGCAGTTATTCGGCGTGATCTATGTGCTGGATGAGCCGTCGGCGGGCCTGCACCCGGCGGATGGCGAAGCGTTGTTCACCGCGCTTGAGCGTCTGAAAGCGGCGGGCAATTCGTTGTTCGTGGTGGAGCATGACCTGGAAACCATGCGCCGCGCCGACTGGCTGATCGATGTGGGGCCGGCGGCCGGCGAGCACGGCGGGCAAGTGCTGTACAGCGGCCCGCCGGCGGGCTTGGCGGATGTCGAGGCGTCGCAGACGCGCGAGTATCTGTTTGCCGAGCAGCGCCCTTCGAGTCAGGCGCGTCGTGAGCCTTCCGGCTGGTTGAAGCTCAAAGGCGTGACACGCAATAACCTCAATGACCTGAACGTGGATTTCCCGCTGGGCTGCTTCACGGCAGTGACCGGGATTTCCGGCTCGGGCAAATCCAGCCTGGTCAGCCAGGCGTTGCTGGAACTGGTGGGCATTGGCCTGGGCCGCGTTGTGGAAAACGACGAAGAACCCAGCCTGGAAGACGCCACCCCACAAACCAGCGGTGGGCGTATCAGTGCCGGGCTGGAGCACATCCGCCGTCTGGTGCAGGTAGACCAGAAACCCATCGGCCGCACCCCGCGCTCTAACCTGGCAACCTACACCGGGCTGTTCGACAACGTGCGCAAACTGTTCGCCGCCACACCGGCTGCGAAGAAGCGCCACTACGATGCTGGGCAGTTCTCCTTCAACGTCGCCAAGGGCCGCTGCCCGAATTGCGAGGGTGAAGGGTTTGTCAGCGTCGAGTTGCTGTTTATGCCGAGCGTGTATGCGCCGTGCCCGACGTGCCACGGTGCGCGTTATAACCCGGACACCCTGGCGATCAAATGGCAGGGCTTGAGCATCGCCCAGGTGCTGGCGCTGACGGTGGAACAGGCGGTGGAGGTGTTTGCCGAACAGCCGGGGGTGTTGCGTTCGCTGCAGGTGCTGCGCGATATCGGCCTGGGTTATTTGCGTTTGGGCCAGCCGGCGACGGAACTGTCCGGCGGTGAGGCGCAGCGCATCAAGCTCGCGACCGAACTGCAACGCAATGCACGGGGCGCCACCTTGTACGTGCTGGATGAGCCGACGACCGGGCTGCACCCACGGGATGTGGACCGCTTGCTCAGGCAACTGAATCATCTGGTGGACGCCGGGCATACGGTGGTGGTTGTGGAGCATGAAATGCGCGTGGTGGCGCAGAGTGACTGGGTGATTGATATCGGCCCGGGGGCGGGGGATTTGGGCGGGAAGGTGGTTGTCAGTGGCACGCCGCAGAAGGTGGCGAAAAGCAAGGTTAGCCGTACTGCGCCGTTTCTGAGCCGAGAGCTGATTTAACTAGCTATGAGGTCGAAATGTGGGGGTGGGCTTGCCTGTCTACATCGGTCAAAGCAGTATCGACTGACAGCCCGCCATCGCAGGCAAGCCAGCTCCCACAGTCTTTGATCAGTGTTGAGTCAGTTGAATCTGCTCTTTAGCCAGCTTCACCACATTCTCCACCGTAAACCCAAATTTCTCCTGCAACTTGGCCAACGGCGCCGACGCGCCAAAGCTGTTCATCACCACCTTGGCGCCGGTCTGCCCGACATACCGGTCCCAACCCAATGGCCCGGCCTGTTCCACCACCACGCGCGCTTTCACCGCCGGCGGTAACACGCTGTCGCGGTAAGCCTGGTCCTGTTCTTCAAACAGCTCCCAGCTCGGCATCGACACCACTTGCGCCGCGATCCCTTGGCCTTTCAACTGCTCATACGCCGCCACCGCCAGGCTGACTTCACTGCCCGTCGCCAACAGCAGAACCTTCGGCTTGTCAGCACCCGCCAACACATAAGCGCCCTTGGCCGCGCCAGACGCCGCCGCATATTGGGTACGGTCCAACGTCGGCAATGCCTGACGCGACAACACCACACAACTCGGCCGATGAGTTTGCGCCAGGGCGACCTTCCACAACTCCAGGGTTTCGTTGGCATCGCCTGGCCGTAAGGTCAGCAACCCCGGCGTCGCACGCAGTTGCGTCAGATGCTCGATAGGCTGATGCGTCGGCCCATCTTCACCCACGCCAATCGAGTCATGGGTAAACACGAACACCACCGGCAACTCCATGATCGCCGCCAGGCGGATCGGCGGTTTCATGTAGTCGCTGAACACCAAGAACGTCGAGGTGTACGGCCGCAGGTAGGACAGCGCCATGCCATTGGCAATCGCGCCCATGGCGTGCTCGCGGATGCCGAAGTGCAGGTTGCGACCGCTGTAGTCGTCAGCACTGAAACGCCCGGCACCGTCAAAGGTGAGGTTGGTCTTGGTTGAAGGCGACAAGTCCGCCGAACCGCCGAGCAGCCAGGGGATGTGCTGGGCAAAGGCATTCAATACCTCGCCACCGGCGGCACGGCTGGCCACGCCCTTGGCGTCGGTGTCGAAGCTGGGCAGCTCATTTTGCCACTGCTCGGGCATTTCGCCTGCGCGCATGCGGCGCAGTTCATCCGCCAGTTCCGGTTCGTACTGTTCCAGCTGTGACAACCGCGCATTCCACTCTTCATACAACGGCTTGCTGCGCTCCAGCAGGGCGTCACGCAAAACGCTGCGGGCTTCGTCGGGCACCAGGAAATTGGAGTCTTCGGGCCAGCCGTAGGCGGCCTTGGTTAGGCGGATTTCGTCCGCGCCCAACGGCTCACCATGGGCGGCGGCGGTGTTGTGTTTGTGCGGCGAGCCATAGCCGATCACGCTGTCGACCACAATCAGGGTCGGCGCGCCGGTATTCGCTTTGAAGGTCTCCAGCGCCGTGCTCAAGGCCTGCAAGTCATTCGCGTCGGTGACGTGCAAGGTGTGCCAGCCGTAGGCCTGGAAACGCTTGATCACATCCTCGCTGAATGCCAGCTCGGTGTGGCCCTCGATGCTGATGGTGTTGTTGTCGTAGATCCAGCACAGGTTATCCAGCTTCAAGTGCCCGGCCATCGACGCCGCTTCGCTGCTGATGCCTTCCATCATGTCGCCGTCACCGCACAGGGTGTAGACGTTGTAGTCGAACAGCACCTTGTCGTCGCGGTTAAAGCGCTGGCCCAGCCAACGCTCGGCCATGGCCATGCCGACACTGTTGGCGCAGCCCTGGCCCAGCGGGCCGGTGGTGGTTTCAACGCCGGTGGTCATGCGGTACTCGGGATGGCCTGGGGTTTTGGAGCCCATCTGCCGGAATTGCTTGATATCGTCCAGGCTGATCGCCGGTTGGCCGGAGCGTTTGCCGTGGGCGTCAATCTCCACCACGCCGGCCAAGTGCAGCAGCGAGTAGAGCAGCATGGAGGCATGCCCCACCGACAACACAAAGCGGTCACGGTTAGGCCAGTCGGGGTGCTCGGGGTGATAGCGCAGGAACCGGCTCCACAACGTGTAGCCCACCGGCGCCAAGCCCATGGGCGTGCCCGGGTGGCCGGAATTGGCCTTCTGCACGGCATCCATGGCCAGGGTGCGAATAGTGTTGATGCATTGGGTGTCGACAGCAGTGGCAGCGTGAGTCATAAAACCGTTCTCCCTCAGGTGGCGATCTACAGTGGAGGGCAGGGTGCGGCAAAGGTTTGATCCCATCGCCCACCTTGCGACGAACGGGGATGCATTGACTCAAGACATGACAAGACCCCTTGGAATGGGCTAGCTTCAAGAGCGTAGGCCATTGATCAACGTGCGGAGGTACTCCATGCCAGTGAAACACGACCTGTTGCAGGACCTGGGTTTGAGTAAAGAAACTGTCGACGAGCGCCGGGCAAAAAATCCCCATCTGAATGCGCTCTTTGATAAATACAAAACCGTCGATGACTTGGTGGTGACTGCTGAAAAAGCAGCTGGCAGCGATGAGGAGCGCGTTGGTTAAAGACGAGATTGTGCAGCACTTGGGCTAAATCAACGCCCGCGCTCCTACAGGGGCGCGGACATATTTGTTCAGAATTGCCTGAGGGACAGCGCGCTTTTGCGTGTTTATGATGCGCCCCGTCCACCCGGCTCTGGGGACTGTTGTGGCGCAAGGATTGCGCTGGTGAGCCGGGCGGACACTCTCATTTCATGCCAGTAGCGCTTGGGTGCATTCATCTATAGAGCGTTGCTGCGTCTCGCCATACAGCTTCAACTCATCAATCGTCTTGCGGCCCAGCGCCTTCTCGAATTCGGCCTGGTTCGAACTCGCCGCGTAGTGACTTTGCGCCGCATCCCCAAGGTTCGACTGAAAGATCCCCGCCGCACTCACCGGCAGAAAATCCTCATACACCAACGGTTCCACGTCGACGTGGCCGGCAGCAATCAGCGCCTCCAAGGTTTTCGGCTGATCGGCTTGGCCGTGTGCCGCCAGGCCTTGCTCGGTGGCGAAATAGCGAAAGTAGGCCAGGCCCTGTTCGCGCATCTGCGTGTGGTTGTCGGGGAAGGCCGTGAAGTGTTGCTCCATCAAGTGCACATAACGTGCGGCGTTGGCCTCATTGGGAAAAGCCCCCAGTTCATCGCGCGCGACGTTCAGCAGTTGGTCGTACAGGGCGCGGCCCTTGGGCGTCAACGCGACACCGCGTTGTTCAATTTCGCCGAAGCGCGCGCTGTGGCTGCCTTGGGCGTCGGTGAAGGCGATGGGCTCGTCGAGGGCCTTGAAGCTGGTCTGGCGCAGCAGGATCGGGCAGTGGCGGCGCGGCGGGCCTTCGATCACGGCCTTGGGGGTGATGCCTTTGCCGGGCATCGCGGCCTGCACCTTGTCGATGTCCAGCGTGCGCGGGGTCAGGTGGTTGATGTGCGGGCCCTTGAAGGCCACCACGTCGGCGATCAGGCGGTGCTGGTCGCTCAACTGCTGGTACTGCTGGCCGGTCACGGTGGCGGTGTGGTGCCAGCGGAAGGTTTCCAGGGCCTGGCGGATGAACTCTTCGGCATCAGGGGCGTTGAGGCCGCCGTCGCGTTCGGCTTGTTCGATCAACGCCAAGGCGCCTGGGGTGAAGATCTTGCGCTTAGCCAGCGCGCTTTCGGCGAAGGCGCGCAGTTCGAGGTTTTCGATCAGTTCCAGGCGCAGCAACGAGGTAAACACGCGGAACGGGCTGATCTGCAGCGAGCGTTCATGCACGGCGCGAAAGGCGGTGGAATGCACGGGCACGCCCGCCGGGGTCAGGTCGTAGTAGCCCACCGGTTGCATGCCCATCACCGCAAACAGGCGGCCGATGGTTGCCAGCTCAAAGGCAGTGCCCAGGCGGATGGCGCCGTGGCGCTCCTTGTCCAGGCGCTCGATTTCGCCGGTGCGGCGCAGCTGCCGGGCCAGGCTCGAATCACTGGCCAGCACCTGGGTATTGGTCTCGGCCACCAGCGCCATCAACGCCCCATACAGCGGGACTTCATCTCGGTACATGTCGGACATGGCCTTTGAGAAGCCTTTGCGGATCTCGTCGGGGCTGACATGTGCGGTGGTTGGCATAGAAAAATTCCTGATGGCTATTGTGATGAGCGTGGCCTGCATCTGATTTTGTTGAGCTTGGGGGCGGCTTGCAAACGAAGATTCCTCTGGACTTCATTCTGCAAATGAATGAGATGACGTGAATATGACAAAAAACGGCAACGGCAAAATTTCATTTTCGCAGCCCCTTTCCTAACAAATTCTTCACGAGGTGCGCCCCGGTCCTCATGAAACAATCGTCACGTTTGTAGGGATGAAAACGCCGTTTTGCACACAACGTACATAAAAAAATGTTTAGGGGCCGTCACACATGAAAATTTCTACACTGGCGTTATCCATCACCGCCGCATTGCTCGCACAACAAGCCTGCGCGGATGATTTTGGGCTCGGCTCACTGGGCACGGGCACAGGTCACAGTGGCTTTGTTGAAGACAGCCATGCGGCGGTCAGTTCGCGGACCATGTACTACAGCGCAGATAACCGCTCGGGGACCAACAACGATCTGCGCGAAGCCGCGACCTTGCTGCGTTTCGACTACAAATCCGGCTACACCCAAGGCACCCTTGGCGTCGGTTTCGACGTGATGGCGTTCGGCGCCTTGCGTCTTGATGGTGGCGACGGCCACGCCGCTGGCCCAGGCCTGGCGGGGAACGGCAACAGCTTCTTCCCGACCAAAAACAACGGCACCGAGCCTGCCGACAGCTTCGGCCGCGCGGCGGGTAACGTGAAGTTCCGGATTTCCCAGACTGAGTTGCACGTGGGTGGCGGTTTGGCCCCGGTGCTGCCGATCCTGGTCTCCAACGACAGCCGTGTTGCGCCGCAGACCTTTGACGGCGGCATCCTCACCTCCAGCGACATTCCTAACGTGACCTTCACCGGCGGTGAGCTGAACAAGGCCGAAGGCCGTGCTTCGAGCAACTCCACGGGCTTGAGTGTGGCCGGTGGTACGCGTGACAGCGACAGCTTCAAGTTCGGTGGTGTGGACTACAAACCGTTCGGCTCGTCCGACAACGCCATCGCGAAAAACCTGACGTTGCAGTACTACTACGCCAACCTGCAGGACTTCTACAAACAGAACTATTTCGGCCTGGTCCACGTATTGCCGCTGGGCAATGACCAGTCGTTCAAGACTGATCTGCGCTACTTCGACAGCACCAGCGACGGCAAGAATGGCGAGAGCGGCTATGCGTTCAACAACAACGGTGGCTACGCCAAGCACGCCGGCGAAGTGGATAACAAAACCTACAGCGCCGCGTTCACCTACCAGTTGGGCGGCAGCAGCCTGATGCTCGGCCACATCGGCGTAAGCGACGATGGCGGCTTCGTATGGGTTAACCAGGGCAGCCTCGCCGACCCGCAACAACAAGGTGCCGGCGGCAGCGACTTCTACCTGTTCACCGACGCCGTGGTTGGCCAGTTCTCCCGTGCGGGTGAGCAAGTCAACTTTGGTCAGTACACGTATGACTTCAAGGCCTATGTACCCGGCCTGAAAGCGTCCGTGGCTTACCTGGACGGTACGGACATCAAGTCCAAGGTGGCTGGTGGCCCTGATCAGAAAGAAAACGAAACCGACTTCCGCCTGGATTACGTCGTGCAGGCCGGCCCGCTCAAAGGCTTTGGCACCACCTTCCGCACCGGTACTTACCACGGCCACAACACCGGCACTGCGGATCAGGATCAAACGCGCCTGATCTTCAACTATACCTACGCGATCTTCTAAGAAAGCGCGTGCTTTTACACAGTCGAAAAAGCGGAGGCCGCCTCATCAGCGGCCTCTTTTTTTGCGCGACTGGATGAGACTTCATGTGCATCGCAGCACGGATGGGTTCTACACTGCCCCTCACTTTGTCAGTGATGGAGGACCCAATGACGGCCACGCCCGTAACCAACATCCTTGAAACGATTGAAGGCCAACGCCTGGCAACGCAAGAGGCTGAGCGTTGGCGTGAGTGGGGCCCGTACTTGAGTGAACGCCAGTGGGGCACGGTGCGCGAAGACTACAGCGCAGACGGCGATGCCTGGGCCTACTTCCCCCATGAACATGCACGCAGCCGCGCCTACCGTTGGGGCGAGGACGGCTTGGCCGGTTTCAGCGACAAAGCGCAACGCTGGTGCCTGGGCCTGGCGCTGTGGAACGAGCGCGACGCGATCATCAAGGAGCGCCTGTTCGGCCTGAACAACGCCGAGGGCAACCACGGTGAAGACGTCAAGGAACTGTACTTTTTCGTCGATGGCGTACCGAGCCATGCCTACATGCGCATGCTCTACAAATACCCGCATGCGGCTTTTCCCTACGCCGACCTGACCACCGAGAACGCGCGCCGCGGGCTTGAGGATGCCGAGTACGAGATCCTCGACACTGGCGTGTTTGAAGACAACCGCTACTGCGATGTCAGCGTCGAATACGCCAAGCATCAGCCCGATGATATTTTCATGAAGGTCACCGTGCATAACCGCTCGGACCAGCCGACGCGTTTGCAGGTGCTGCCCCAACTGTGGGCACGCAATGACTGGAGCTGGACCTTCGATGCGCCCAAGCCGCAGTTGCGCCTGGACGGCGAGCACGTGCTGGCCCAGCATCATGAACTTTCCGATCGCCACCTTAGCGCCTGGGGCCAGGACGGCGTGGAATGGTTGTTCTGCGAAAACGAGAGCAACTTTCCCACTCTGGGCGGGCAACCGGCGCCTGGGCCGTTCAAGGACGGCATCAATGATTACGTGGTAGGCGGCGTGCAATCGGCGATTCGCCGGGACGCCGGCACCAAGGTCGCCGCGCGTTTCATCCTCGAGCTGGCAGGCCTGGAAAGCAAAACCCTGTACCTGCGGTTTGCGCCCACGGACGCGCCCCAGGTCAATGCGCGCAAGCTGATCGAACAGCGCCGTCAAGAGGCCGATGACTTCTACGCGGCCTTGCAACACGGCATTAGCGATGCAGACGCGCGCAATGTGCAGCGCCAGGCACTGGCCGGGTTGCTGTGGTCCAAGCAGCTCTACTACTTCGACGTGAACCAATGGCTCGACGGCGACCCGGCTCAGCCCGCGCCGCCGCCTGAGCGCCTGCATATCCGCAATACCCATTGGCGGCACCTGTCCAACTTCGACATCCTCTCCATGCCCGACACTTGGGAATACCCGTGGTACGCCTCCTGGGACCAAGGCTTCCAGGCAGTGGCGATTGCGCTGATCGATCCTGGGTATGCCAAGCAGCAGTTGCTGCTGCTGGTGAAGGACCGTTTCATGCACCCCAACGGCCAGTTGCCGGCGTATGAGTGGCGTTTCGACGACGCCAACCCGCCGGTGCATGCCTGGGCCAGTTGGCGGGTGTATCAGCAGGATAAGGCGCTGACCGGCGTCGGCGACATGGATTTCCTCGAGCGGATTTTCCATAAGCTGCTGTTGAATTTTTCCTGGTGGGTCAACCGCAAGGATGCCGAAGGCCGCAACCTGTTCCAGGGCGGCTTCCTCGGTCT
The DNA here is from genome assembly GCF_009707325.1 of Pseudomonas sp. IB20. Classification (NCBI taxonomy): domain Bacteria; kingdom Pseudomonadati; phylum Pseudomonadota; class Gammaproteobacteria; order Pseudomonadales; family Pseudomonadaceae; genus Pseudomonas; species Pseudomonas gelidaquae. The sequence goes on from NZ_CP046103.1 coordinate 2,133,038, forward strand.
GGACAACATTGCCTTGTTCGACCGCTCGGCCACCTTGCCGCCGGGTTACCAGCTGGATCAGGCCGACGGCACGGCGTGGGTCGCGGCCTATGCGCTGGACCTGATGCGAATCGGGTTGGAGCTGGCCAAGCGCAACGTGGTGTATGTCGACATTGCGGTGAAGTTTTTCGAGCACTTCCTGTATATCGCCGGTGCCATTAACCGCGTCGACGACAGCGCCGAAGGGCTGTGGGATGAGCAGGACCTGTTCTTCTACGACGTACTGCACCGCCCCGACGGCCAGAACGAGCCGGTACGGCTGCGCTCCATTGTTGGCCTGATGCCGCTGTTCGCCGTGCTGGTGCTGGAGCAACGCGAGCATGAGGGCTTGCAAGGCTTGCGTGAACGCTTGCTGGGGTTCATGCACCACCGGCCGGACCTGGCCAAGTTGGTGTCGCGCTGGAACGAGCCGGGGCAGGGCAATCGCCTGTTGCTGGCGCTGTTGCGTGGCGAGCGCACCAAGGACCTGTTGCGGCGCATGCTCGATGACAATGAGTTTCTGTCGGCCTTTGGTGTGCGCTCTTTGTCCAAGGCGTTTGCCGAGCAGCCGCTGGCGTTGAAGATGAATGGCGATACGTTGTGCGCGCGTTATCAGCCTGGGGAATCCGACTCGCGCCTGTACGGCGGCAACTCCAATTGGCGTGGGCCGTTGTGGATGCCGGTGAACTACATGCTGATCGAGTCGCTGCGTGAGTTTCATCGGTATTACGCGGATAACTTCTCGGTGGAGTACCCGACAGGCAGTGGTTACCTGGCGTCCCTGGAGGAGGTTGCTGACGGGCTGAGCCAGCGACTGACACGCTTGTTTTTAAGGGATGAGGATGGCTGCAGGCCGTCGATGGCGGGCTATGCGCAACTGGAGGCCGACCCGGCCAGCCGTGATCTGGTGTTGTTCCATGAGTATTTCCATGGCGAGACCGGGCGGGGGTTGGGTGCTTCGCATCAGACGGGGTGGAGTGCGTTGGTGGCGTTGTTGTTGCAACCGAAAACTTAACGGTCACCAGCAATCGGGCGTGGGCGCTGGCTTGCCAGCACCCACATTGGCGCTGCATCGATTCAGAAATTGCATGCAAAAAAATCCTGCCGGCAACGGTTTGAATCAGGTAAATTCGCCGCCCCTTAAGACAAGGATGTAGACAATGGCGAATGTTATCGCGCGGTTTCGCAATGCTAGCCTCGAACCCAAGGACCTCTACGACATGTATTTGCAGATGGGTAAATACAAGGTGGTGATCGTGATTGGGTTGGACGTCAATACCGGTGATATCACCGACGAGAACGAAGCGCGTTACATTCGTGAGAACGATGGTAATGACCCCGCGTACATGGACACATTTGAACAGATGGATAACGCTGGCACCCGTTGATCGGGAGGCTGGCTGAACGAAAAATCCCGCCATTGGCGGGATTTTTTTTGAGCGCGGCGTTATCAGGCCGGGAACAGCTCGCTCAGTTTCATCGCCAGCATCATGTCGCCTTCGGTGCGCAGCTTGCCGCCCATGAACGCTTGCATGCCGTCGGTGGAGCCGTCAACGATGCCTTTCATGGTGTCGCCGTCCATGACCAGGGTCACTTGGGCGTCCGGGTTTTCGCCTTCCAGCAGTTCGCAGGTGTTGTTCTTCACTACCAGCGAAAAGTTCTGGGTGTCGTCGATACGGAAACCGAACACCAGGTCCAGGCCGTCGGCAGCGGCTGGGTTGAATTTGGCTTTCATTGCTTCTACAGCTTTGGCTACGTCAGTCATGGTTTCGATCCTTTAAGGTAGAGTCCAGTGACCTTGGGGTCACGGTTGGCCGCAATTCATCGGAAAGTGATGAACTGCGGCGCCTTCAACAGTTGCAAGTGGGTATGACTGTTGAAGGAAGCCAGTGCCACCTCGCGACCGCGGAATTTCAGCTGGTTGAGCGAGGTGTTAACAATTTGCCAGTTCAGTTCGAAGGCCTGGGCGGCAGGCATCCGGGTAATCAGGTGGAGCAGGGCGGTGATGGTACCGCCGGAGGTGAACACGGCGATCTTGTGCGAGCTGTCGGCGGCTTCAAGAATTCGTTGCAGGCCGCCTTGTAAACGCTCGACAAACCCCAACCAGCTTTCCAGCCCCGGTGGATCATAAGTACCGGCCAGCCATCGCTCGATGATCAACGCGAAGATGCGCTGGAACTCGCTGCGGTTCTGCGCGCCATTACGCAGCACCTCCACAGCGTGGGGTTCACTGGCGAGCAAGTCAGGGAGCAGGGCGCGGATGATGGCCTCGCCGTCGAACTCGTTGAACGCCGGGTCGGTTTCCAGAGGCGGCACCGGCAGGCCCAGGGCGCTGTATTGATCGAACGCGGCCGTGGCGGTGTGCTGCTGGCGGCGCAGGTCGCCGGCGATGCAGCGGTCGAACGTCAGGCCCAGGTCGGCCAGGTGGCGCCCGAGTACTTGCGCTTGTTCCACGCCGACGGGCGACAGGACGTCATAGTCGTCTGCACCGAAGGAGGCCTGGCCATGTCGAATCAAATAAATGCTGCCCACGTCCGTTTTCCCGGTACGTTGAAAGTCTGGCGAGGTTATGAGGATGCCTGCGAGCTGTCAATGAAAAAACATACGCTTGTTTTAAAAGTGCGTTAGAGCAGCTTGGCTGCTGGCGGTTTGAGCACTGGTCGCCTGACGATCGCGTCGGTATGCTTGGGCAATCCGCGCCTGGCGCCGTGCATTGTTAAGGAGACACATGGATTTTTTGGCTGAATACGCGAGCTTTCTAGCGAAGACCGTCACCCTGGTGGTCGCTATTTTGGTGGTACTGATCAGCTTCGCGGCGCTGCGCAGCAAAGGCCGTCGCAAAGCGGCCGGCCAGTTGCAGGTCAGCAAGCTGAATGATTTCTACAAGGGCCTGCGTGAGCGCCTGGAATCGAGCCTGCTCGACAAAGACCAGCTCAAGGCCCTGCGCAAGTCCGAAAGCAAAACCGAAAAGAAGAACAGCAAGAAGAAGCCCGAGGCCAAGCCGCGGGTATTCGTGCTGGATTTTGACGGCGACATCAAGGCCTCTGCCACCGAAAGCCTGCGCCATGAAATCACCGCGCTGCTGAGCCTGGCCACGCCTAAAGATGAAGTGGTGCTGCGCCTGGAAAGTGGCGGCGGCATGGTCCACAGCTATGGCTTGGCGTCCTCCCAACTGGCGCGTATCCGCCAGGCCGGCGTGCCGTTGACCGTGTGCATCGACAAGGTCGCCGCCAGCGGCGGCTACATGATGGCGTGCATCGGCGAGAAGATCATCAGCGCCCCGTTCGCCATCCTCGGCTCGATTGGTGTGGTAGCGCAGTTGCCCAACGTCAACCGCCTGCTGAAAAAGCACGATATCGACTTTGAAGTGCTGACGGCCGGTGAATACAAACGCACCCTCACCGTGTTTGGCGAAAACACCGAGAAGGGCCGTGAGAAGTTCCAGGAAGACCTGGACATCACCCATCAGCTGTTCAAGAACTTCGTCTCGCGTTATCGCCCACAGCTGGCGATTGATGAAGTCGCGACCGGTGAAGTGTGGCTGGGTGTTGCAGCGCTCGACAAACAACTGGTCGACGAGCTGCAAACCAGCGACGAATACCTGGCCACCAAGGCCAAGACTGCCGAGGTGTACCACCTGCACTATGCCGAGCGTAAAAGCCTGCAGGAGCGAGTGGGCCTGGCGGCCAGCGGCTCGGTAGACCGCGTGCTGCTGACCTGGTGGAGCCGATTGACCCAGCAGCGGTTCTGGTAAGTCGACCGATCGTTCCCACGCTTTGCGGGGTGATCTGTGGGCAGGTTGGACGCGGAGCGTCCGGGGCGGCATTCCCACGCAGAGCGTGGGAGCGATCTAATCCCACATTTAGTTCTGAGTCAGTCTGGAAGACTGTTGTACTGAGGGAATCGGGTTTCTCATTAACGTCCCCACCACCAACGCCCCCAGCAGCCCCAACAACCCCGCCACCCACAACACCCCGCTGAAGCCACCCACAAATGCCTGCCGCGCCAGCGGTTGCACCTGCACCCGCGCCGGTTCCGGCAACACACCCATCGCCGCTGGCATATCACCTGCCACCACCCGCGATGCAATCCCCGCCACCTGGGCCTGCCACTGCGGATCGATGCTCGCACGCAGCAGCTGTTCACTATGGCTGCTCAGCAATGCCCCATACACACCGATAGCCAACATGATTGCGCTGAAACGCATGGTGGTGCTCATGCCCGAGGCCATCCCCGCGCGGTCTCGTGGCACGCAGGCCATGATGTTTTTCTGCGTGTCGCCATTGAGCAGGCCCGCACCGGCGCCGGTCACGGCAATCGCCAGGGCGAAGGGCAGATAGCCGCCCGCCGTTACCGCCCAGGCGCTCAACAGGTTGCCGCAACCGACCAGGGTCAAGCCGGTCGCCATCATCGTTGCCGGTGCAAAGCGCCCCGCCAGCCGCGCGCCGATGCGGGGGCAGATCAGCATGGTCAGCGCAAACGGCAACATGCCCAGGCCCGAAGCAATCGCGGAGAAGCCCAGGCCGTTTTGCAGGTAGAACGGCAGCAACGTCATCATCACTTGGGCGCACCCGGCATAGGCAAACATGCCGAGCAGGGCGCCGATAAAACGCGGATGGCGAAACAGTTGCAAGTCCACCATGGGCCGTTGTTGCACACGCTCGACGATCACAAACACACCCAGCAGCGCCGCGCCGCCGATCAGGCGTGCAGAGGTGAGCGGGTTATCCCAGCCGATGCGATTGGCCTCGATCAGCCCCCACATCAGGCACAGCAGGCTCGCACTGAACGCCAGGCTGCCCCATGGATCAAGCCGCGCCGACTGAGTGTCGCGCGACTCTGGAATCGCACGCAGCACCAGCGCCATCAAGCCCAGGCCCACGGGCAGGTTGAGGTAGAAAATCCAGCGCCAGCCCAGGTATTCGGTGATCACGCCGCCCAGGGTGGGCGCGGCGGTCATCGCCACGCCCATGCACGCGCCCCAGAACGCCCAGGCTTTGGCGCGTTCCACTTCATCGTGGAAGGTATGGCCGATGGACGCGAGGGCGGAGGTCAGCAACAAGGCTGCGCCGACACCTTTCACTGCGCGGGCGACATCCAGCAGTAGCGCAGTGGGCGCCGCACCGCAGCCTAGGGAGGCCAGGATGAAAATGCTCAAGCCCCAGATCAGCGTCTTCTGGCGGCCAAAGCGATCGGCGATGCTGCCGGCCGGCAGCAACAAGGCGGCGAACGCGAGCATATAGGCGCTGACCACCCACTCGATATCGGCGAAGTTGGCGCCCAGGTCGCGGGCGATGCTCGGCAGGGTCACGGCGACAATATTGGTGTCGAGCACTATCAGCGAACACACGCCGGAGGCGGTCAGTAGCGTCAAACGCGGACTGGCCCGGCTCATGGCTTAATTACCTTGCGGGCAATAGGGGAAAGGCAGTTGACTAACATCGCAAAGGCTCTCTAGTGTTGAGGTACGCTGAGCTTATCCCTAGCCGCAGCTCGTTCTATTAGCTGGCCTGAAGCACTTCATTACCTTTGAGCTAATCCTGCGATGGAAATCCGCCACTTCCGCTACTTCCTGGCCGTTGCCCGTCAGCGCAATTTCACCCGCGCCGCCGAGCAGCTAGGCATCGCGCCGCCGACCTTGAGCCGACAGATCCAGGACATGGAAGCCAGCCTGGGCACGCGTTTGTTTATCCGTCAGCAACGCGAAGTCAGCCTCACCGAAGCCGGCGCCGCGTTGTTGATTGAGGCCGAAGCCACGGTGCGCCAATTTGAATTTGCCCAGCGCAATGCCCAGCGCGCCGGGCGTGGCGAGATCGGCCATATCGAGTTGGGCTACGTGGCCTCGGCGGTGTACTCCGGTGTGTTGCAGCGGCAGATGCAAGCGTTCAGCCAGGCGTTTCCCGATGTAAGCGTGAACGTGCGCGAATGCGCGATGGCGACCTTGCCGAGTGCAGTGGCGGACGGGCGTTACGACATCGGCTATATCCGCTCGCCCATGACCCTGCCCGACGGTGTGGAAGCCGTGCGCCTGCACAGCGAAGGGTTTGTGTTGGCGCTGGCGCAGGATTCTTGGCTGCTGGGGCTCAAGGCCATTGGCTGCGAGCACCTGCAAAACGAGACGTTTATCCTGCCGGAGCAAATCAGCGGCACCTTGCACGTCGCCACCCAGGGCGGTTTTGCCCCGCGCCTGGGGCCGCAGCCGGGTGGGTTGGTTGCGGTGGTGGCGCTGGTGTCGTTAGGGCAGGGCGTGGCGGTGGTGCCAGCGTCGATGGTCGGGCATGTGAGTTTGCCGGGCGTGGTGTACCGCGGTATTCAGGGCAGCGAGGCGTCGTCGTGGCTGTCGCTGATTCACCGGCGCTTTGAGAAAGCGCCGGCGGTGGCGCGGTATATCCAGCAGGTCACGGTTGAACCGAATCCGCTAGCCGCGTCAGTATCAGGCAGCACGACACCGCCCCGGCATCCAGCACGCCCAGCGAGCGCTCGCCCAAACGGCTGGCGCGGCCGATTTTCGCGACCAGATCCTTGGTCGAGTCGCGCCCCTGTGAGGCGGCGGTTTTCATTGCGTCCAGCGCATCGTTGAAGGATGCGCCTCCTGTATGCGCGCGCTCAAAGGCTTCAACCGCCGGGATCAGGGTGTCCATCAAACACTTGTCGCCCACGCCCGCCTCGGTAATGTCTTGCAGTGAGGTCAGGCCACCGCGCAGCAGGTGGGCAAAGGTCGCGGCGTCGATGTCTTCACGGCCGCGCACTTCGTCGGCCATGCCGATAAACAGGCTGCCGTACAACGGCCCCATGGAGCCGCCGATGCCTTCCATCAGGCTCAGGGTCAGTTCGTCCAGGGCTTCGGCCAGGGTCAGTTGCCGGCCCTCGATAGTGCGCCCGCAATGGGCGAAACCCTTGGCCATGTTGATGCCGTGGTCGCCGTCGCCAATCGCGCCGTCGACTTCGCTGAGGTATTCGCGGTTGGCCACAATCACGCTGACCAAGTCGGCGACGATGGCGCTGCCGTCATGGGTGGAAAAATGTTGGCTCATGGTTCACTCCGCCTGGGTCATGCCGATGGAGCGGCAGGGTTGGTCGATCAGGGTTTTAAGCTCGGCGTCGAGGCCGAGCAGGGTCAGGGTCACGCCCATCATCTCAAGGGAAGTGAAGTAGTTGCCCACGTAGCAACGGTGAATCTTCAAGCCCTTGGCCTTGAGCTGGCGTTCCACCTCAGCGTAGAAAATGTACAGCTCCATGACTGGCGTGGCGCCCAGGCCGGAGACCAGCACGACCACGCTGTCGTCCTGGCTGAAGTCACGGTCGGCCAGGATCGGCGCGAGCATGCGTTCGGCCATGGCAGCGGCGGATTCGATGGCGATCACTTCAATGCCCGGTTCGCCGTGATGGCCGATGCCCAACTCCATCTGGCCGTCGGGAATTTGGAAGTTCGGCTTGCCCACCGCCGCGATGGTGCAGGGTGTGAGGCCGATGCCGATCGAGCGGCAATGGTCGACGGTTTTCTGCGCGACGCGAATCACTCCGTCGAGGTCATAATGCTGGGCGGCGGCGGCACCGCCGATCTTCCACATGAAGATTTCCCCGGCCACGCCACGGCGCTTGGCGATTTCGGCCTTGGGCGCGGAGGCCACGTCGTCGTTGGCGACCACGGTGCGGATGCGCATGTCTTTGCTGGCGGCCATCTTCATCGCCAGCTTTACGTTCATGTTGTCGCCGGCGTAGTTGCCATACAGGCAGGCCACGCCCGCGCCATGGTCGGCGGCGCGGAAGGCGTCGAAAAAACTCTTGGCGGTGGGCGAGGAGAAGATTTCCCCGACGGCCACGGCGTCCACCAAGCCTGGGCCGACGTAGCCGAGAAACGCCGGTTCATGGCCGGAACCGCCGCCGGTGACAATGCCCACGTGGCCCTTGTTCGAGGGCTTGGCTTTGACGATAACGCGTGGGTTGGACTCGTATTGGCGCAGCTCGGGGTGCGCGACCAGAATACCGCGCAGCATGTCCTCGACCACTTGGTCCGGATCGTTGATAACTCGATTCATAACGCGGGTTCCTGTGTTCTTATTTATAGGGCAACAAACTATCAACTGTGGGGGCTGGGGTCAGGGTTCCAGCACAACCTTCAGCGACTTGTCCCCGCGCTCCACTGTGTTCTTATTTATAGGGCAACAAACTATCAACTGTGGGGGCTGGGGTCAGGGTTCCAGCACAACCTTCAGCGACTTGTCCCCGCGCTCCATCACCGCAAACGCTTCCTTGAATTCCGCCAGCGCAAATTTGTGGGTCACTACGTCGCGCATGTCGATCTTGCGGTTGCCGATAAAGTCGATGGCGCGCGGGTACATGTACGGGCCCAGGTGTGAGCCCAGAATGTCTAGCTCTTTGCGGTCGCCGATGATTGACCAATCTACCGTGGCCTCATCATTAAAGACGCTGAATTCGACAAAACGCCCCAGCTTGCGCAGCATCGCCAGGCCTTGGTTCACCGCCTTGTGGTGCCCGGTGGCTTCGATGTAGATGTCGCAGCCATAGCCGTCGGTGATCGCGCGGATTTTGGCCATCACGTCGACTTCCGCCGGGTTCCACACTTCGTCGGCGCCCATGCGCAGGGCGAGGGCCGCGCGTTCGGGTTTCATGTCCAGCACGATCAGCTTTTTCGGGTTGCGCAGGCGCACGGCGCCGATGATGCCCAGGCCCAGGGTGCCGGCACCGGCCACCACCACGATGTCGTCATGGTCGACATTCGCGCGCTCGGCGGCATGCAGTGAGCAGGCCAGCGGTTCAATCAGGATGGCTTCGTCGGGGGCGATGGATTCCGGCACTTTGTGGATGATGCCTTCCTTGGTGAAGATCATGTACTGGGCCATGGCGCCCTGCACATTGTTCTGGAAGCCATACAGGTCATGCTTCTGGCACATCCAGTACTGGCCGTGGTTGCAGAAACGGCAGCCCCAGCACGGCACGATCTGCTCGGAGATCACCCGGTCACCGACCGCCACACCACGTTTTTCCGCGCCTGGGCCGAGGGCAACCACGCGGCAGACGAATTCATGCCCGGGAATCATCGGCGGTTTTACGTAGCGCGGTTGCTCGGCATCGCCCCAGAACGACGGCGCGCCGCGATAGGTCTTGATATCGCCCATGCAGATGCCACACAGCTCGACTTTGGTGAGGATCTCGTCAGGCCCGGGCGTGGGCACGTCGACGGTTTCCAGGCGGTAGTCTTCCGGGCCATGGCAGACCACGGCCTGCATGGTTTTCGGGATGCTCGGGGCGAGTTGTTCGGGTGTGCGTTCGGTGACGGTGGACATGACAAAACCTCACGACAAAAAAATGAATTACTGAATGCTGTAGCCGCCGTCGATCACCATATTGGCGCCGGTGATCATCTGTGCTGCGTCGCTGAGCAGGTACAACGCCAGCCCGGCGATTTCTTCCGGCTGGGCGAAGCGGCCCGCCGGGATCTGCAATTTGGCCCGTTCGCCCACCTCACCGGCCCAGGCTTTCTTGCCTAGCGCGGTCTCGACGATGGTCGGGGAGATGGCGTTGACGTTGATCTGCGGCGCCCATTCCATGGCCAGCACCTTGGTCATGCCGACGATGGCGGCCTTGCTCGCGCAGTAGGCGACGTGGCGGTCCAGGCCGATCACGGCGGCTTGCGAGGCGAGGTTGACGATGCGCCCGCCGCCGTTGGCCAGCATGTGTTTGGCGCAGGCCTGGGCCACGAAGAAGCTGGCCTTGAGGTTGATATCCAGGGTGCTGTCCCAAGCGCTTTCGCTGACATCGACGGCCTTGTCGAGCAGGACGATGCCGGCGCTGTTGATCAGGTAATCCAGGCGTTGGAAGTGCTCGAACACCTGGTCGATGGTGTGTTGTACCTGGCCGATCTGGCTGAGGTCGACGGCAATGCCCAGGTGTTGGGCGCCCAGGCGGGCGGCGACTTCAACCACCGCTGGGTCACGGTCAAGCAAGGCCACGCGTGCGCCGCGCTCTGCCAGCAAGGTGGCGCAGGCCAGGCCAATCCCGGCGGCGCCGCCGGTGATCACCGCGCAACGGCCGGTGAGGTCGAAGGCTTGGTTCCAGAATCCAGACATGAATAACTCCTCTTTCAAAAGCGCTGCTGATCCAATGTGGGAGCTGGCTTGCCTGCGATGCAGGCGACTCGGTCTTTCAGCCAAACCGAGGTGATGCCATCGCAGGCAAGCCAGCTCCCACACTTGACCTTATTTCAAGGTGAAAGCTACTTACCGCCGCTGACTTGTTTGTACAGCGCATCCGCATTCGCATTGGTCACCGGCACCCACGGCAGGATGTAGTTTTTGGCCGTGCCATCAGCCCATTTCACGTCCTTGGCATAGCGCTCCCAGATCACCGATTGCGGCTTGTAGTCCTTGCCCGCCAACGCGCGCAAGGCCACGTCCAGCGCGCCTTGGGATTGCGCCTGGGCGTCTTGCAGGAAGGTGGTGACTTCGTCTTTTTTCGCCGCCTGGATCGCGTCCGGCATGCCGTCGATGGAGGTCACCGGCACGTCCTTGGAGGTCAGCCCGTGGGACTTAAGGGCCTGCACGGCGCCCAGGGCCATGTCGTCGTTCTGCGCGATCACGCCGTTGATGCCTTTGGGGTGCGCGTTCAGCCAGTCTTCGGTGAGGGTCATGGCCTGCGCGCGGTCCCAGTTGGCGGTCTTTTTCTCGATGATCTTGATGTCCGGGTGCTTGCCCAGCACTTCCAGCTCGCCTTTTTCCCGGTCGATCTGTGCCGACTGGCCAATCGGGCCCTGGATGATCACCACGTTGCCACGGCCGTTGAGCTTGTCGACCATGGCCTGGGCCTGCAGGCGGCCGCCTTCCACGTCATCGTTACCCACGTAAGGCACAGAGGCATCGGCTACTTTCGTATTGGAGGCGATGACCACCACGTCGTTGCTCATGGCTTGTTTCACGGTACCGACGCCGGCCTTGGTGTCGATTGGCACGAACAGGATGGCGTCGTAGCGCTGGGTCACCATGTTTTCGATCTGGTTGTTCTGGGTCAGGGCGTCGTAGTTGCCGTCGAACACGGTCAACTGCACGGTGCCGTCCTTGACCGCCGGGTGTTCCTTCAGCTCGCGGACCCAGTTCTGCATGAACTGGCCCTTGAGGCCGTAGACGGCTGCGCCGACTTTGTAGGTCTTGCCATCGGCGGCCAACGCGATACTGCTGGCGAGCAGGGAGAGGGCCGCGACAGCAGCCAAAGACATTCCAGATTTCATGGTGAGAACTCCGCTTATTGTTGTGGGTCGTTCAGTGCATTTTTTGAGGAACAGCGACTAGCGTTTTTTCTTGCGCCACACATCGATCAGTACCGCGAACACGATGATCAGGCCCTTGGCGACCTGCTGGTAGTAGGAGGACACGCCGAGCAGGTTCAGGCCGTTGTTGATCACGCCGATCAACAGCGCACCAAACAGGGTGCCGACAATGCTGCCGGTGCCGCCCGACAGGCTGGTACCGCCGATCACCACGGCGGCAATCGCGTCCAGCTCATAGGAAACCCCGGCCTGGGGCAGGGCGGAGGTGGTGCGTGCCGACAGCACCACGCCGGCCAATCCGGCGAGCAAACCTGAGACCACGTACACCGAAAACATCACCTTGCGCACGCCGATGCCGGAGGTGCGCGCGCTCTTTTCGTTGCCGCCTACTGCGTACACATAGCGCCCGTACGTGGTGTAGCGCAGCACCATCCAGAAGATCAGCGCGACCACGGCGAAGATGACAATCGGCACGCCAATCGGGCCGATCTTGCCGATGCCCAGCGCCAGGTAAGCGTCGGGCAGGTCGGTGATCGGGCTGCCGTCGTTGAGGATAAAGGTCATGCCCCGCGCGATGCTGAGCATGCCGAGGGTGGCCACGAACGGTGGGATCGACAGGTTGGCGACCATAAAACCGTTGACCACGCCGAGCATCGCCCCGGCAAACATCCCGGCGCTGACCGCCGCCAGCAGGCCGTAGCCTTGGGTGGCGACCATGGCGCTGCACAACCCGGCGAACGCCAGGATCGAGCCTACCGACAGGTCGATGCCCTTGGTCAAAATCACGTAGGTCATGCCCACCGCGAGGATGCCGTTGATGGACGTCTGGCGCAGGATGTCCATCCAGTTGCGCCAGGTCATGAAGTATTCGCTGGAAAACGCCATCACCACGCACAGCAGGATAAACACCAGCGGCAAGCCGAAACGGTCAAGGGACAAACGCAGGCGATTGCGCGGCGTGGCAGTCAGGGGTGGGGCAATGGTTTTGGCATTCATGAGGCAAGACTCAACAAGGCTTCCTGGGAAAGGGCGGTGTCGGTGCTGATGGTCACCAGCCGGCCGCCCTTGAATACGGCGATGCGATCACTCAGGTGCAGCAACTCCGGGGCTTCGGACGACACCACAATGGCCGCGCCACCGGCACGTACGAACTGGTCGAGCAAGTGGTAGATCTCTTGCTTGGCGCCTTCATCAATGCCCCGGGTCGGTTCATCGCAGAGCAGGCACACCGGTTCGGTCGACAGGCATTTGGCGAGCACCACTTTTTGCTGGTTGCCGCCGCTCATGGAGGCCACCGGCAAGTCCAGTGAGGTGGTTTTGATCTGCAGGCGCTTGACCATGTCCTGCGCCAGCTGGGCTTCTTTGCGTGCATTGATCAGCGACCAGCTCGACAGGCGTTTGTAGGCCGACAGCGCAATGTTGGAAAGAATGCTGCCGGTGAGCACCAGGCCGCTGTCTTTGCGGTCTTCGGTGACCAGCGACATGCCGGCGTTGATCGTGGCCTTGGGCAAACCGATGGGCATGGGCTTGCCTTGCAGGGTGACGCTGCCGGAGTCCGCCACTGTCAGGCCGTAGATGCAGTTGAGAAATTCGCTGCGCCCCGAGCCCATCAGGCCATAGATGCCGAGGATTTCGCCTTGGCGCAGTTGCAGGCTGATGTCGTGAAACTCACCGTTGCGGCTCAGGTTATCGACTTGCAGGCAGGTGGCGGCGGCGCATTCGCGGCCGACCTTGTGGTCGATGCGCGTCAGTTCCTGGCCGACGATGCCGCGCACCAGGTGGTTGCGGTCGATATCGGCCATGCGCCCGCTTTCCACAAAGGCGCCGTCGCGAAAGATGCTGTAGTCGTCGGCGATCTGCGCCAGTTCACTTAAGCGGTGCGACACATACACGATGCCGGCGCCGCGGTCGGTGAGGCGGCGAATTGCCTTGAATAGGGTTTGCGCCTCGCGCTCGCCGATGGCCGAGGTCGGTTCGTCCATGATCATCACCTGGCAGTCATGGCTGAACGCCTTGGCGATTTCCACCAGTTGCACCTGCGCCACGCTCAGGCGGTGCATGGGGCTGGTGGCGTCGACGTCGAACTCCAGGCTGTCGAGCAGCTCGCGGGTGCGGCGGTTGAGGGTCTTGCTGTCGACGATGAAGCCAGCACGGCGCGGCTCACGGCCCAGCCAGATATTTTCGGCGACGGTCATATAAGGGATGGGTTCCAGCTCCTGGGTGATCATCGCGATCCCCGCCGCCAAGGCTTCGCTCGGGCGGTTGAACTGCACGGGTGCGCCGTTGAGCAGAATGCTCCCGGCGTCACGTTGGGTGATGCCCATCAGGATGCTCAGGAAGGTCGACTTGCCTGCGCCATTGCCGCCGCACAACGCGTGGACGCTGCCGGCCCGCAGAGAGAGGCGCCCGTCACGCAGGGCAGGCACCCCGGCGTAAGCCTTGGCGACGTGTTCAGCCTGGAGCAGTAATGGCGTGGCCATCGGCGTGTCCTCGTGCTGTGAATTCTTATTAGGTCGCACAGTCATGTTTTGCTGTGATCATATGTGTATCAAATGAAATTCTGATCAGTCAATCTCTTTCACTTAAAAGGTGTAAATCTCATCTGGCGGGGTCTCATCGCCCCTATATAGGGCTTTGACTGCGAGGTCAGTTAAAACTCGCTTGACAGGAAGGGCGGAATACCCGAGAAATGACTGAGCGAAATTTCATTGAGTGATCATATGATCAGTCATAAATACGATTACGGCAGCGGAGCCAGACGCCATGAACACACCATTCCCGGTGGCTATCGGATGCGATGAAGCGGGTTTTGAGCTCAAAGAGCTGTTGAAGCGCCATATCGAGGCGTTGGGTTACCCGGTGACCGACTTCGGCACCCACTCCACCGCGCCGGTGCTGTACCCGGACATCGCCCTGGCGGTGGCCAATGCCATCAATGCCGGGCAGCAGCGCCTGGGCGTGCTGGTGTGTGGCACCGGGATAGGCATGGGTATCTCGGCCAATAAGGTGCTGGGCATTCGGGCTGCGCAGGCGCATGACACGTATTCGGCGGAGCGGGCGCGCAAGAGCAACGATGCGCAGATCCTGTCCATCGGCGCGCGGGTGATCGGCGCAGAGCTGGCCAAAAGCATCGTCACCTCGTTCCTGGCATCGGAGTTCGAGGCGGCGCGTTCCGGGGCCAAGGTGGCGCGCATCAATGCGATCGAGCGTGATGGGCATCAGTAGTGGACGGCGCGGGGTAAGAGTCGGGAGAATGCGCCTTTGACGCCGAAACGGAAGCCCGTCCCCATGAGTGAGAGTACCCAGCGCATCGCCAGCGATATCGATCAGATGACCGAAGTGGCGATGCTCTATTACCTCGAGAACGTCACTCAGGAAGCCATCGCCAAACGCTTCGACCTGTCACGCGCGAAGGTCAGTCGCCTGCTCAAGCGTGCGCGCGATGAAGGGATTGTCGAAGTGCGCGTGTTGCAGCACCCGGCGATGAACAACGAGCTGGAGCGGGCGCTGGTGGAACGCTTCAAGCTCGACCGGGCGTTGATCGCCGTCGACCACAGCGACCCCGACACCCAGCGCTCGGCCGTTGCCAGCCTGGTGGCCAACTACCTGAATAAAACCCTGAGTGACGGCATGATCGTCGCGGTGGGCATGGGGCGTAATGTGGGTGCGGTGGCTGACAACGTGTTTTTGCCGGTGACGCGCAATTGCACATTTGTCTGTGCTATCGGCGGTTCGCTCAAGGCTGGCGAGTACATGAACCCCGACCATATCTGCCGCCGCCTGGCCCTGCGCTTTGGCGGCGAGAGTGAAAGCCTGTACGCCCCGGCACTGGTGGCGAACCCGGAACTGCGTGGGGTGTTGATCAATAACGACACGGTGCGCTCGACCCTGGACCGGGCGCGGCGGGCGGACATTGCGCTGATTGGCATTGGCGATATGAGCGAAAACAGCAACATGGTGCGCATGGGCTGGTTCTCGCCGCAGGAAATCGCCCAGGCGCGGTTGTCCGGTACGGTGGGCGACATGATGGGCTATGACTTTATCGACATTCACGGGCAGCCGGCGGTCAACGCGATTCAAGGGCGGGTGATCGGGTTGACGGTGCAGGAGTTGTTTCGCATCCCGGATGTGGTGGCGATTGCCAGTGAGAACACCAAGGCGGCGGCGACGCTGGGGGCGTTGCGGTCGGGGGTGATTAATACCCTCGCAACCACGGTGACGAATGCGCATACGATTTTGGCGTTGGATGATGCAACGCGTAAAAGCTGATTCAACACCGATTAAAATGTGGGATCGGGCGTGTGTGGGGGCTGGCTTGCCTGCGATAGCATCACCTCGGTCTTGTTGATAGACCGAGTCGCCTGCATCGCGGGCAGGCCCGGCTCCCACAGGTTTCTGTGGGGGTGAGAGGGTTGATTACAGATCTTGTAATAGTTTTATGTTGTGGGGAATTTGGGTTTGGGTTGTAGGATTTGAGTCCTTTTGTCATTTCAGGACTTGCATGAACACCCTCTCGGAGCCTCCCGGTCGTCTTTCCCCAAGACACCCACTGCCGCTGTTTGCGCTAAAGCATCCCGTATTCCGACTGCTAACATTGTCCCGGTCCACTGACCGCGCTTTGCCGTGTCTGGCACTCTGAAATCTATTACGAGACTCTATAAATGGAATGGTTAGCGGATCCAACGGCCTGGCTCGGCCTGTTGACCTTGATTGTGCTGGAACTGGTGCTGGGCATCGACAACTTGGTGTTTATCGCGATCCTGGCGGACAAGTTGCCGCCGGAGCAGCGCGACCGGGCGCGGTTGATCGGTTTGTCCCTGGCGCTGTTGATGCGCCTGGGCTTGCTGGCGAGTATTTCCTGGTTGGTGACGCTGACCCAGCCATTGTTCGAGGTGTTCGACAAGAGCTTCTCCGGCCGTGACCTGATCATGCTGTTCGGTGGTGTGTTCCTGTTGTTCAAGGCCACCATGGAATTGCACGAGCGCCTTGAAGGCCATGTGGCCCAGCGCTCGGGCAATGTGGCGTATGCGATGTTCTGGCCGATCGTGGCGCAGATCGTGGTGCTCGACGCAGTGTTCTCCCTCGACGCGGTGATTACCGCCGTGGGCATGGTCGATGAGCTGGCGGTGATGATGATCGCGGTGATTGTCTCCATCGGCCTGATGATCGTGGCCAGCAAGCCGCTGACCCGCTTCGTCAATGCGCACCCGACGGTGATCATGCTGTGCCTGGGCTTCTTGATGATGATTGGTTTCGCCCTGACTGCCGAAGGCTTGGGCTTCCATATTCCGAAGGGCTACCTGTATGCGGCGATTGGTTTCTCGATTCTGATCGAGGTGTTCAACCAGATTGCCCGTGCCCGTCGCAAGAAGTCGGCGCAAGGCACCTTGCCAGTTCGTCAGCGTACCGCGCATGCGGTGATGCGTTTGCTGGGCGGTCGCAGTCTGGCAGTGGAGGGCATGGATGACGAGGTTGCCGACCTGATGGGCGAGCCGGACGCGACCCAGGGCCCGCTGTTCGACCGACGCGAGCGCGTGATGATCAGCGGCGTGCTGCAATTGGCCGAGCGGCCGATCCGCACCTTGATGACACCACGGGCGCAGGTTGACTGTATCGATCTGGCGGACGATCCCGACACTATTCGCCTGAAACTGATGCATTCGTCCTACTCGCGGCTGCCGTTGATCCGCAATGGTGCCGTTGATGAGCCATTAGGCTTCGTGCATAAGAAGGAACTGCTCAAGGAATACCTGGCCGGCAACGAGCCGAACCTGGAACACCTGGCGCGCCGTGCGATTAACCTGCTGGAGAGTTTTTCGATCCTCAACGCCCTGGAGCAGATGCGCCAGGAATCCACCCACATTGCGTTCGTGATCAACGAATTCGGCGATTTCATGGGCGTGTTGAGCATGACCGACATTCTCGAATCCATCGCCGGTGAATTGCCGGATGCCAGCGAGATTGAAGGGCCGGATATCGTCGAGGAAGGTCAAGGTTTTCGCGCCAATGGCGCCTTGAACCTCAACCAGATTCGCCAGCGCACCGGCTTCAAGGCCGTGGCCACCGACGATTATCAGACCCTCGCAGGTTTAGTGATGAGCCTGCTGGACCGCCTGCCGATGGTCGGCGACAGCCTGGAGCATGAAGGCTGGCGCCTTACCGTGGCGGCGGTGGAGGAGCGGCGAGTTACGCAGGTGTTGTTAATGGCTAGTGCGCCTGCGATTTAAGCCGGTGTGTGCCATGTAGGTGATGCTTGGGGTTGTGCAGGGATGATGTCGGCCGTTTGTGCGTGTTTGCGTAGCGCATAAACGTCCGCATCAGCCGTTTTACCTGGCCCTCGTAGACGCCAAAGCCCTTGAGTTTTTTCCTGCCTCCACCGCGTCCGGGCAGGCAGGACAAGGGAACAGGAACACGGGGTGGTGGGTGCTCAGAACTCTCTGATAGTCCTCGGCATTGGCAATGGTTGCGTTGGTGATCCCCATGGCAGTCTCCTTTTTTGACAGCATTCGTTTCGGCCAACGCTAAGTCGAGAGAGCACCACCGTCTACTGTCAACCTTCACAGGTAGACAGCTTCACGCATCCTCCGCACGCTCCACGCGTTCGCGAGCTTTGCGCGCCTGGCTCGCGCATTTCTTATATTCCTCGTTATCCCGCGACGCCTTTGCCTTGCGGTAACCATGATGGTTCTGGCTGGTGTAGTCCGTGCTGAAGGCCTCCTTGAGCTTGGTCAATTCTTCCTTGCATTCACGCCGATCATTGCTGGCCGAAGCCGTGCCGGCCGCCAAACAGCACAGCAAAACCACACTAAGGCTTAACTTCATCACGCCAGCTAGCATCAGCCAGAGCCCGGCAAAGAAACCCTTTGTGGGATCGGCGCACAGCCCCGCGACGGTGCACGGTAACGCCTCAATGGTGCACCCCATAACCCTGTCACCGCACTGTGTGGCCTTGAGTAGCAAACTGCTCCCACCTGCTGGCCCAGCGCGTTACTCCCCGAAAAATTTATCTACCTGATTTAAAACGAATTAATCCCCGACATGTTTTTCTCCTACAGCGTATGGCACACTTTCTGCTGTCTATTCCGTTGTTACATACCAAGTTCCGGTATAGCGGAATACACAACTCCTGGAGTGCTTGTCATGCATCACCGACCTTCCGTGTTTAAAGCGTGTGTTTTTCTCTTCGCCGCATCGGCTTCCCTCGCAAGCGTTGTGCAAGCGGCGGACAGCAAGCTCGATGATGTGCTCAAGCGTGGGCATCTCATCGTGGGTACAGGCAGTACCAATGCGCCGTGGCACTTCCAGGGAGCGGATGGCAAGTTGCAGGGTTTTGATATCGATATCGGCCGCATCGTGGCCAAGGGTTTGTTCAACGACCCGAGCAAGGTCGAGTTTGTGGTGCAGTCCTCCGACGCGCGTATTCCCAACCTGCTGACCAATAAGGTCGACATGAGTTGCCAGTTCATCACCGTTACCGCCAGCCGTGCGCAGCAGGTGGCCTTTACCTTGCCGTACTACCGCGAAGGCGTGGGCCTGTTGTTGCCGAATAACAGCAAATACAAAGAAATCGAAGACCTGCAGGCGGGCGGCGATGGCGTTACCGTGGCCGTGCTGCAAAACGTCTACGCCGAAGAACTGGTGCACCAGGCACTGCCCAAGGCCAAGGTTGACCAATACGACAGCGTCGACCTGATGTACCAGGCCGTGAACTCCGGCCGCGCCGATGCTGCTGCCACCGACCAATCCTCGGTCAAGTACCTGATGGTGCAGAACCCAGGCCGCTACCGCAGCCCGACCTACGCCTGGAGCCCGCAAACCTATGCGTGCGCGGTCAAGCGTGGCGACCAGGACTGGCTGAACTTCGTCAACACTGCGTTACATGAAGCCATGACCGGCGTGGAGTTCCCCACCTACAAAGCCTCGTTCAAACAGTGGTTCGGTGTGGATTTGCCAGAGCCGGCGATCGGTTTCCCGGTTGAGTTCAAGTAAATCGTAACCCTGGGGCGTCGCTGACGACGCCCCAATCAGGTACTGCCGACCATGAACTATCAGTTGAACTTTGCCGCCGTGTGGCGTGATTTTCCCAGCTTGCTGGCGGGGCTCGGCCTGGGCCTTGAGCTGGCATTGCTGTCGATCGCGATTGGCTGCGTGATCGGCTTGATGATGGCGTTTGCCATGCTGTCCAAGCACCGCGCGTTGCGAATCTTCGCCTCGGTGTATGTGACGGTAGTGCGCAATACGCCGATCCTTGTGCTGATCCTGTTGATCTACTTCGCACTGCCGTCACTGGGCATTCGTCTGGATAAAATCCCATCCTTCATCATTACCCTGTCGTTGTACGCCGGTGCTTACCTGACCGAAGTGTTCCGCGCCGGGCTGTTGAATATTCCCAAGGGCTTGCGTGAAGCCGGCCTGGCGATTGGCTTGGGTGAGTGGCGTATCCGCGCCTACATCACCGTGCCGGTGATGCTGCGCAACGTGCTGCCGGCGCTGTCGAACAACTTCATTTCGCTGTTCAAGGACACCTCGTTGGCCGCTGCGATTGCCGTGCCGGAGCTGACCTATTACGCCCGCAAGATCAACGTCGAAAGCTACCGGGTGATTGAAACCTGGATGGTCACGACCGCGCTCTACGTGGCTGCCTGTTACCTCATTGCCATGCTGCTCCGTTACCTGGAACAGCGTCTGGCGATCCGTCGTTAAGGAGGGTTTCCATGTACGAGTCCCCAAGCGTGTTGCATGAGTTGTGGATCGCCCGGGACACCCTGTGGGCGGGCTTTCAGGCCAGCGTGTATGTGTCTGCGCTGGCAATTATCTTCGGCACGCTGATCGGCATTGTCGCCGGGTTGATCCTGACCTACGGCAAATTCTGGATGCGCGCGCCGTTTCGTCTGTATGTCGATCTGATCCGTGGCACACCGGTGTTTGTACTGGTGTTGGCGTGTTTCTACATGCTGCCGGCGCTCGGTTGGCAGATCACCGCGTTCCAGGCCGGCGCCGTCGGGCTGACGTTGTTCTGCGGCTCCCACGTCTCGGAAATTGTGCGCGGTGCGCTGCAGGCCATTCCCCGTGGGCAACTGGAGGCGGGCAAGGCGATTGGCCTGACGTTCTACCAATCCCTGGGCTACGTGCTGTTGCCTCAAGCGCTGCGCCAGATCCTGCCGACCTGGGTCAATTCCTCCACGGAAATCGTCAAGGCCTCGACCTTGCTCTCGGTGATCGGTGTGGCCGAACTGCTGCTGAGCACCCAGCAAGTGATTGCGCGTACCTTCATGACTCTGGAGTTCTACCTGTTCGCCGGGTTTCTGTTCTTTGTCATCAACTACGCCATCGAGTTATTCGGGCGCTACATTGAAAAACGGGTGGCCTTGCCATGAACCAACCTCAAAAAGAACAACCGCTGCTGAACATTCGCGGCCTGCGTAAACAGTACGGCGAGGTCGAAGTGCTCAAGGGCGTCGACCTGTCCATGCAACGCGGCAACGTGGTGACATTGATCGGCTCCAGCGGCTCGGGCAAGACCACGCTGCTGCGTTGCGTCAACCTGCTGGAAGAATTCCAGGGTGGGCAGATCACCCTGGACGGCGAGTCCATCGGCTACAGTGAGATCGCCGGCAAGCGCGTGCGTCACCCCGAGCGCGTGATCGCCCAGCACCGCGCGATGACCGGCATGGCCTTCCAGCAGTTCAACCTGTTCCCGCACCTGACGGCCTTGCAAAACGTCACCCTCGGCTTGCTCAAGGTCAAGAAGATGGGCAAGGACGAAGCCGTGGCCCTGGCCGAAAAATGGCTGGACCGCGTCGGCCTGCTGGAACGGCGCAACCACTTCCCCGGTCAGTTGTCCGGCGGCCAGCAACAGCGCGTGGCGATTGCCCGTGCGATTGCGATGAACCCAAGCCTGATGCTGTTCGACGAAGTCACCTCCGCCCTCGACCCGGAGTTGGTGGGCGAGGTGCTCAGCGTGATTAAGGGCTTGGCGGAGGAGGGCATGACCATGTTGCTGGTCACCCACGAAATGCGCTTTGCCTATGAAGTATCAGACAAGATCGTATTCATGAACCAGGGCCGTATTGAAGAGCAGGGCAGCGCGAAGGACATCTTCGAGCGCCCGCAATCGCCGCGCCTGGCGGAATTTTTGAAGAACATTCGTTTTTAATCAGGAGCAACTTTATGAGCATTACTCGTTACGGCACCGGCAGCACCGCCGGCGGTGGCCAACCTCGTCCTTTCGCACGTGCAGTGGAAGCGGACGGCTGGCTCTACGTCTCGGGCCAGGTGCCAGCGGTGGACGGTGAAATCATCAGCGGTGGCATCGTCGAACAGACCCGCCAGACCATGCGCAATGTGGTGGCGATCCTCGAAGAGGCCGGCTTTGAACTCAAAGACGTCGTGCGCGTGGGCGTGTGGTTGGAAGACCCACGGGACTTCTGGAGTTTCAACAAAGTCTTCGGCGAATACTTCACCCCAGAACACGCCCCGGCGCGCGCCTGTGTGCAGGCCAACATGATGGTGGACTGCAAGGTTGAGATTGATTGCGTGGCCTACAAGAAAAAAGGCTAAATGCTCGTTCCCACGCTCTGCGTGGGAACGTCGCCCTGGACGCTCTGCGTCCGCTTCTGTGACGCAGAGCGTCAGGTGCCTTGTGCGCGCTATTGTGGCGAGGGAGCAAGCTCCCTCGCCACAGGGTTATCACTAGCTTTTAGACTTTGACCGGACCGAAACTGCCATGACCGAAGACACCATCAAACGCCGCGCCAAAGGCCTGGACCGTGCATTCGACATCCTCGATTTCCTCAAGGAAATCGGCCAGCCCCTGCGCCCGAATGATATCGCCAGCGGCATCGGCAGCCCCAAATCCACGGTCTACGAACTGGTCGCGTCGTTGCTGGAACGGCGCATCCTCGAAACCGTAGGCAAGGACGGTCACGTCTACCTCGGCCGCCAGCTGTACTTCCTTGGCCAGGCGCACCTGCGTCATTTCGACCTGACCCGCGAGGCCGACCATGCCTTGCAGGAAATCGTCAGCCAAACCCACGAAACCGCGCAAATGTGCCTGCTCAACGGGCGCAAATACACGGTGGCGCTGATGCGCGAAGGCGAGCGGCATTTTCGCATCTCGTCGGACATCGGCGAAAACGCGCCAATCCCGTGGACAGCTTCCGGGCGCCTGCTGCTGGGGCACTTGAGCGACCAGCAAATCATCGACCTGATCGACTACGACGATTTCATCCTGCCGGACGGCCAGCGCCTGCCGTTGGAAACCTTCCTGGCGCAAATCCGCCAGGCCACCCTCGATGGGTTCTTCTCCTTCGACAGCGTGGCCGACACCTTTACCCATTGCTTTGCCGCCCCGGTGCGGGACGCGCAGGGCATCAGCATTGCGACCTTGTGCATCGTTGCCCCACGGGCCGACGCGCTTAAAAATTACAACGACTATCGCCGGGTGTTGATCGACAGCGCCAACAACCTGGCCCGTCGCATCAACGAATAGGAGTTTTTATGTCTGCCCTCAATGCCGTTGAAAAAGGCGCCGCCGCCGTTGGCGCTCACTTGGTCCGCGACGTCAGCCTGCCGGCTCTGGTGCTGCATCGCGACGCCCTGGAACACAACATTCGCTGGATGCAGGCATTTGTCAGCAACAGCGGCGCAGAACTCGCACCCCACGGCAAAACCAGCATGATGCCGGCGCTGTTTCAGCGCCAGATTGAGGCGGGCGCCTGGGGCATCACCCTGGCTAACGCGGTGCAAACCCGCGCCGCCTATGCCGGTGGCGTGCGCCGCGTGTTGATGGCCAACCAACTGGTCGGCGCGCCGAACATGGCGTTGATTGCCGACCTGCTGGCCGACAACGATTTCGACTTCCACTGCATGGTCGATCACCCGGACAACGTCGCCGACCTGGGCCTGTTCTTCGCCGCCCGTGGCCTGCGCTTGAACGTGATGATTGAGTACGGCGTGGTCGGTGGCCGTTGCGGTTGCCGCAGCGAGCAGGAGGTGCGCGAGTTGGCCACGGCGATCAAAGCCCAGCCAGCCTTGGCCCTCACCGGCATTGAAGGCTACGAAGGCGTGATCCACGGCGAGCACGCCGTCAGCGGTATCCGCGACTTCGCCGCCAGCCTGGTGCGCCTGGCCGTCGACCTGCAAAACAATGGTTCTTTCGACCTGCCCAAGCCGATCATCACCGCCTCGGGTTCGGCGTGGTACGACCTGATCGCCGAGTCGTTCGAGAGCCAGAACGCCGCCGGCCGTTTCCTCAGCGTGTTGCGCCCGGGCAGTTATGTGGCCCACGACCACGGCATCTACAAAGAGGCGCAATGCTGCGTGCTCGACCGCCGCAGCGACCTCAACGAAGGCCTGCGCCCGGCGCTGGAAATCTGGGCCCACGTGCAATCGATGCCCGAGCCAGGCTTTGCGGTCATCGCCCTGGGCAAACGCGACGTGGCCTACGACGCCGGCTTGCCGGTGCCGCTCAAGCGCTACAAGGCCGGTATCCTGCCGGCTGAAGGCGATGACGTGAGCGCCTGCAAAGTCACCGCAGTGATGGACCAGCACGCGTTCATGACCGTTGCGCCTGGGGTTGAGTTGCGTATTGGCGACATCATTTCCTTCGGCACTTCACACCCGTGCCTGACCTTCGACAAGTGGCAAGTGGGCTGCCTGGTGGATGAGCAGTTGCAGGTGGTTGAGTCATTGCATACCTGCTTCTAAACCGCGTCGCGCCCATCGCAGGCAAGCCAGCTCCCACATTGGAAGTGTGAATACATTTCAAATGTGGGAGCTGGCTTGCCTGCGATGAGGCCTTAACGCCCACCAGAGACATTGGCTACAACTGTGGGAGCGGGCTTGGGCGAGGTGGTTGAGTCATTGCATACCTGCTTCTAAACCGCGTCGCGCCCATCGCAGGCAAGCCAGCTCCCACATTGGAAGTGTGAATACATTTCAAATGTGGGAGCTGGCTTGCCTGCGATGAGGCCTTAACGCCCACCAGAGACATTGGCTATGAACACACAACCGCGCATCGCCCTCATCGGCGAATGCATGATCGAACTCCAACACCGCGCCGATGCAAGCCTGCAACAAAGCTTCGGCGGCGACACCCTGAACGCGGCGGTGTACCTGCGCCGTGAGCTGGGCGATGTCGGCACGGTCGACTACGTCACCGCCCTGGGCGATGACAGCTTTAGCGATGCCATGTGCAAGCACTGGGCCGAAGAAGGCCTGGGCCTGGGCATGGTGCAGCGCCTGCCCGGGCGTTTGCCAGGTTTGTACTGCATCCAGACGGACGCGAACGGTGAACGCAAATTCCTCTACTGGCGCAACGAAGCCGCTGTGCGCGACTGCTTCACCACGCCGGCCGCCGAGCCGATCCTGGCCGCCCTGGCGGATTACGACGTGGTGTATTTCAGCGGCATCACCCTGGCGGTGCTGGGTGAAGTCGGGCGTGCTCGTTTACTGCAAACCCTGATCGAAACCCGCAAGCGCGGTGGCCAGGTGGTGTTCGACAACAACTATCGCCCGCGTTTGTGGGCCAGCGTCGAGGCGGCGCGCGCGGCCTATCACACGGTGTTGGCCGAAGTGGATATCGCCTTGCTGACCGAGGACGACGAGCGTGCGTTGTTTGGCTACGCCGACAGCGAGCAGGTGTTTGCGGCGTACCCGGCGATGGCAGAGGTGGTGCTCAAGCGCGGGGCGCAGGCGTGTTTGATCCGCTGCGCGGGCGAGCGCTTTGCCGTGCCGGCGCTGAAGGTTGAGAAGGTGGTGGACACCACGGCGGCGGGGGATTCGTTCAGTGCGGCGTATTTGGCCAGTCGGCTGAAGGGTGGTTCGCCAGAGGCGGCGGCCTTGGCTGGGCATCGGTTGGCGAGCCGGGTTATCCAGGTGCCCGGAGCACTGATCCCTAAACACTGATCGTTCCCACGCTCCGCGTGGGCATGCAGCCAGGGGCGCTCTGCGTCCCAGAAGCGGACGCGGAGCGTCCGGTGAGGCATTCCCACGCGAAGCGTGGGAACGATCGCTGGTCAGTCGCGGTAAAACACCTGCACCAAGTGGTACCCAAACTTGCTCTTGATCGGCCCATGCACCACTTTCACCGGCTTCTTGAAGATCACCGCATCAATCGCCCCCACCATCTGCCCCGGCCGCACTTCACCCAGGTCACCGCCGCGCTTGCCGGACGGGCAGGTCGAGTACTTTTTGGCCAGCACATCAAACGCTTCGCCCTTGGCAATGCGCTGCTTGAGCTGTTCGGCTTCTTCGCTGGTTTTCACCAGGATGTGACGGGCTTGGGCTTTCATGTTGTTACCTTGCAACGGTCAAACGTAAGGGCGCGCGATTATGCCTGAACTCACTCGTTGACGCTGATCATGCTGCGGATTTTTGTCGCCAGCAAGTCGATGGAAAACGGCTTGGCGACCATGTCCATGCCGTCTTCCAGGAAGCCTTGGCGCTCGGCGGCTTTTTCGGCGTAACCGGTCATGAACAACACGCGCAGGCCGGGCCGATGCTGGCGGGCGATTTCTGCCAGTTGCCGGCCGTTCATGCCCGGCAGGCCGACGTCGGTGACCAGCAAGTCCACGCGCAAATCCGACTCCAGCAACGGCAGCGCCGCGCGTGCGTCGGCTGCCTGGTGCGCGGTGTAGCCCAATTCATCCAGCACGTTGACCACCAACATGCGCACCGCAGGGTCATCCTCGACGACAACCACCGCCTCACCGGCCAGCGCCAGCGGGGCTTCGCTCAGGTGTTGCGGCAGGTTGCTCTCCAAGGCCGTGCCATGCAGGCGCGGCAGGTACAGGCGTACGCAGGTGCCTTGGCCGGGCTCGCTTTGAATGGTCACGTGGCCGCCGGACTGCTGGGCGAAGCCGTAGATCATCGACAGCCCCAGACCGGTGCCCTGGCCGATGGGCTTGGTGGTGAAGAACGGGTCAAACGCCTTGGCCAGAATCTTTGGCGCCATGCCGCTGCCGTTGTCACTCACGCCGAGCATCACGTAATCGCCGGCCTTGACCGGTTCCAGCGTGGTGATGTCGGTGCCGTCCAAGTAACTGTTGGCGGTTTCGATCAACAATTCGCCGCCGTCAGGCATTGCATCACGCGCGTTGATCACCAGGTTGAGCAGGGCGTTTTCGAGCTGGCTGGCATCGGTGTTGACCGGCCAGATATCTTTGCCTAGTTCCACCTTGAGCGCGATGTGTGCGCCCTTGGTGCGCCGGAACAAGTCTTCCAGGGACGCCACCAGCGTGTTTGGGTCGAGCGGGCGCCGGTCCAGCGACTGGCGGCGTGAGAACGCCAGCAGCCGATGGGTGAGGGCGGCCGCGCGGTGGGCAGAGGACACCGCCGCGTCGGTAAACCGGCCGATCTCGTCACTGCGCCCGCCGGCGATATAGCGCTGCATCAGGTCGAGGCTGCCGATAATGCCGGTGAGCATATTGTTGAAGTCATGGGCGATGCCGCCGGTGAGTTGGCCCACCGCTTCCATCTTCTGCGCATGGCGCAGCGCATCTTCGGCACGCTCGCGTTCGAACATCTCGTTTTGCAGGCGCTGGTTGGCCTCGGCCAGCGCCTGGGTGCGCTGGGCCACCCGTTCTTCGAGGTTTTCGTTGAGGTTGCGCAGCGCTTCTTCGGTGAGTTTGCGCTCGGTTTCATCGATGACAAAGATGTAGAAACCGTTCACCGAGCCGTCATTGCTGAAGCGCGGCAGGTACTTCATCAACGCATGGCGCGGCCGACCGTCGTGGTGCGGCGTAACCGTCATGAAGCTGCACGCCTTGCCTCGCAGGGCGGCGGCGATCTTGTCCTCGCGCCCGGCATACAGTTCGTCGCCGATGATTTCGCGGATGCTCTTGCCGTACAACTCCTGCGGAGTCATGCCGTACCATTCCAGGTACGCGCTGTTGTTCAAGCGAAAGCGTTCTTCATGGTCGACGTAGCCGATCAGCACCGGCATGGCGTTGATGATCAGCTGCAGCTCGGTCTGGCTTTGGCGCAGGGCCTGTTCAGTGTGTTTGCGTTCGGTCAGGTCCAGCGCCGCGCCTAAAAAGCGCGCCGGGCGGCCTTGGTGATCCTTGTAGCAACGGCCACGGGCAAACACCCAGCGCACTTGGCCGTCGGCTTGCAACAGGCGGTACTCCTCGGCGTACTCGGTGCCGAAGGTGATGCAGTGCTTGATGCTGCGCGCCACCATGCCACGGTCTTCGGGGTGCACGCCGTGCAGGTAGTCGCTGATCGGCAAGAGGTCAGCATCACTCGGGTCAACGCCGTGCAGGTAGGCGAAGTGGGCGTCGGCGACAAAACGGTCTTCGCCGATGTCCCAATCCCAGGTGCCGACCGCATCGGTCGCCGCGAGTGCCAGTTGCAGGCGTTGCTCGGAGTTGTGCTGGGCCTTGAGGCTGTCTTCGGAGCGCTGTTGCAGCTCCAAGGCTTTGCTGCGGCGTTCGTTGGTTTCGATGGCGGTGACCAGGATGCCGGCGACCGCGCCGCTTTCATCGCGGACCGGGCTGTAAGTGAGGTCGAGC
Organism: Pseudomonas sp. IB20; assembly: GCF_009707325.1. NCBI lineage: Bacteria > Pseudomonadati > Pseudomonadota > Gammaproteobacteria > Pseudomonadales > Pseudomonadaceae > Pseudomonas > Pseudomonas gelidaquae. Next base: position 2,160,854 of record NZ_CP046103.1, read on the forward strand.
CAGATTTCAGTGTCGCGATGGTGGCGTTGCAGCACGAAACGCTGTTCGCTGAAGCTGCGCACCTGGCCGCTCAGCACCGCGTCGTAGACCGGCGCGGTGAAGCTCGCCAGTTCCGGCCAGGTCTCGTGGGCCGGCTGGCCCATGGCGCCGGGGTGCTTGTTGCCTGCGAGTCGGGCAAAACTGTCGTTGTACAGCTGGGTGAGTTGGCCGCCCCACAGCAGCAGCATCGGCATCGGTGAGTTGACGACGATATCCACCGCTGTGCGCAGGCTTTGTGGCCAATCATTGGCCGCACCGAGGGGGCTTTGCGCCCAGTCCAGCCGTGCAATCAATGCAGCAGCTTCGCTACCGGTGGATGTTGCGTTCATGAAAAAACCCTACGCATAACACTTTGAAAAACCACAAAAGCCGATTATCCCGCGAGTCGGGAACGGCTGACTACCCCTCGAAAAATAGCATGCATTGGGGCTTTGTCTTCAAATGAGTGCTTTTGCGCTGAAACCTTTCATCCTTCAGCCAGCTCGGGGCGATGGCGAAATTGCTCCAAGGCCTGCGGGTTTGCCAGGGCATCGGTGTTCTTCACCGGCTCGCCATGCACCACGTTACGCACCGCGAGTTCGACGATCTTGCCGCTGAGGGTGCGCGGGATATCGCTGACAGCGAGGATCTTCGCCGGCACGTGGCGCGGCGTGGTGTTGGCGCGGATCACCTGGCGAATCTGCTGCTGCAGGGCCTCATCGAGTTCGACGCCGTCATTGAGGCGCACAAACAGCACCACGCGCACATCGTCCTGCCAGCGTTGGCCGATGGCCAGGCTTTCCAGCACCTGCGGGACCTTTTCCACCTGGCGATAAATCTCCGCTGTGCCGATGCGCACGCCGCCGGGGTTAAGCACCGCGTCAGAGCGGCCGTGGATGAGCAGGCTGCCATTCGGGCGCTGCTCGGCGTAGTCGCCCTGGGCCCACACCCCGGGAAACTGGCTGAAATACGAGGCGCGCAGTTTTTTCTGCTGCGGGTCATTCCACAGGCCAATCGGCATGGCCGGAAAGTGCCGGGTGCACACCAACTCGCCTTTTTCGCCGATCAGCGGCTTGCCCTGGTCGTCCCACACTTCGATGGCCATCGCCAGGCTCTTGCATTGCATCTCACCACGGCGCACCGGCAGCACCGGGTTGCCGATCACAAAACAGGAGACGATATCGGTGCCGCCGGACATCGACGACAGGCACAGCTCGCCCTTGATTTCGCGGTACACGTAGTCATAGCTTTGCGGCGATAGCGGCGAGCCCGTCGAGATCAGGCCCTTGAGGCTGCTCAGGTCGTGGCTCAAGCGTGGTTGCAGCCCGGCGTTCTCCAGGGTGGCGAGGAACTTGGGGCTGGTGCCGAACACGCTGATTTTTTCCGCGTCGATCAGGTCGACCAAGCGCGCAGGTCCTGGGTGAAACGGTGAGCCGTCATACAGCACCGCCGTGGCGCCGAGGGCCAGCACCGACACCAGCCAGTTCCACATCATCCAGCCGCAGGTGGTGTAGTAGAACAGGCAGTCCTCGCGCGACAGATCGGCGTGCAGGCCGTGCTCCTTGAGGTGGGTGAGCAGCACGCCGCCGGTGCCGTGGATGATGCACTTGGGCACGCCGGTGGTGCCGCTGGAATAGAGGATGTACAGCGGGTGATCGAACGGCACCGCAACGAAATCGGGCACGCCGTTGGGTTGGTAAAAATCACGCCACAGCGCGACCTTGGCCGGGGTCCGATAGTCTTCGGCGCGCGCTTGCGGCCGCGCATAGGGCACGATAATCAACTGTTCGAGGGACGGCAGGCGTTCGAGGATTTCATTCAGTTTGGCCGTCTGGTCGATGTCCTTGCCGGCATAGCGGTAACCCGCGCAGGTGATCAACACCTTGGGTTCGATCTGGCCAAACCGATCGACCACGCCTTGGGTGCCGAAGTCCGGCGACGAGCACGACCATATCGCCCCGAGGCTGGTGGTGGCGAGCATGCCCACCAGGGTTTGCCAGGTGTTGGGCATGCACGCGGCTACGCGGTCGCCCACGCCGACACCGGCCGCGCGCAGGCTGTGTTGCAGGCCGGCGACGTGTTCGGCCAGTTCGGCGTAGGTCAGCTGTTCGCGCTGGCCGTCCTCGCTGATCGCGACCACCGCCGGGTGATCGTCGCGTCGGCGCAGCAGGTGTTCGGCAAAGTTCAGGGTGGCGCCGGGGAACCACTGGGCGTTGGGCATCTCAGTGTCTTCGATCAACGTCGTGGTGGGCGGGCTGCGAAACGCTACGTCGAAGAACGCGACGATGGCCTGCCAAAAGTAGGGGCGCTGGTCGATGCTCCACTGGTGCAGGGCAGGGTAGTCGGGCAGTTGCAGGCCGTGACGCTCATTGATAAAGCGCCGGAACTGGTCCATGCGCGTGTTGCGAATACGTTCGGGGGAGGGTTGCCAGAGGATTTCGGACATCAGCAAAGTCTCTTGTTCTTGTATCAATCTACCCAACAACACAGCGCCAACCTGTGGGAGCTGGCTTGCCTGCGATAGCGGTGTATCAGTCATGCATGAGCCAGCTGACCCAGCGCGTCCAGCGCCCACATTTGATCTTCAGTGTCTGTTTTTATTGGGCCAGCCAGCCGCCGTCGATGTTCCACGCGGCACCACGCACCTGGGCGCCCGCCTCACTGCACAAAAACAACACTAACTCACCCAGCTGCGGCGGCGTCACAAACTCCAGCGACGGCTGTTTCTCCGAGAGCAAATCATGCTGCGCCTGCTGCGGGCCCACGCCTTTGGCTGCGCGGTCATCAATCTGCTTTTGCACCAACGGCGTCAGCACCCAGCCCGGGCAGATGGCGTTGCAGGTGACGTTACTGGTGGCGGTTTCCAGGCCCACCACCTTGGTCAAACCGATCACCCCATGCTTAGCCGCCACATATGCGGCCTTGCCCACCGAACCGACCAGGCCATGCACGGAGGCGATGTTGACGATGCGCCCCCAGCCCTTGGCCTTCATGCCTGGCAAACTCAAGCGCGTGCTGTGGAACACCGAAGACAGGTTGATCGCGATAATCGAGTCCCAGCGTTCGGCCGGGAAGTCTTCCACCGCCGACACATGCTGGATGCCGGCGTTGTTGACCAGAATGTCCACGCCGCCGAACTCACGCTCGGCGTAGGCGATCATGTCGGCGATCTGTGCCGGGTCGCTGACGTCGGCCGGGTGGTGGCCGACCTTGCCGCCGAACGCCTGCACCTGGGCGATCACCGCGCTGGCGTCGCCAAAGCCGTTGAGGATCAGGTTGGCGCCGGCCTTGGCCAGGCTCAGCGCGATGCCCAAACCGATGCCGCTGGTGGAGCCGGTAACCAGGGCGGTCTTGCCGTTCAAAGTCGTCATGAAAACCTCACACAATGCCGGTGGCGTAGAAAGTACCGATCACCACGAACACCGCAAGGGTCTTGATAATCGTGATGCCGAAAATGTCCTTGTAGGCTTCGCGGTGGGTCAGCCCGGTCACCGCCAGCAGCGTGATCACCGCGCCGTTGTGAGGCAGGGTGTCCATGCCGCCGCTGGCCATGGCCGCGACCCGGTGCAGCACTTCAAGGGGGATATTGGCCGCATGGGCCGCCGAAATAAAGCTCTCGGACATCGCCGCCAGGGCAATGCTCATGCCGCCGGAGGCGGAACCGGTGATGCCGGCCAGCAAGGTCACGGTAATCGCTTCGTTGACCAGCGGGTTGGGGATGCCCTTGAGCCAGTCCGCCAGCACCAGAAAGCCCGGCAACGAGGCGATCACCGCGCCAAAGCCGTATTCCGACGCGGTGTTCATCGCCGCCAGCAGCGCACCGCTCACCGCGCTTTTACTGCCTTCGGCGAGCTTGCTGCGAATTGCCGACCAGCCGAATACCAACACCATCACGATGCCGACCAGTAACGCCGCCTGCACCGCCCAGATCGCTGTGAGCTTGGCGATTTCGGTGGTCACCGGCGCGCTCATGCCCGGCAGGCTGAGGCTGTGGGTCTTGCCGTACCACTGTGGGATCCAGTGGGTGAACAGCAGGTTCATCACGCCCACCAGCAGCAGCGGCGACAGTGCGATCCACGGGTTAGGCAGGGCGATATTTTCAGCAGTTTCCGGCTCGTTGCGCAGCTCGGTGCCGTAGCCTTCACCGGCACGCTGGGCCTTGTTGCGCTGGCGCGCCAGGTAGAGCATGCCGGCACAGAACACGAAGATCGTGCCGATCAAGCCCAGCCACGGCGCGGCCCACGCGGTGGTGTTGAAGAAGGTGCTGGGGATGATGTTCTGGATCTGCGGCGTGCCGGGCAGGGCGTCCATGGTGAACGAGAACGCGCCGAGGGCGATGGTCGCCGGGATCAGGCGCTTGGGGATATTGCTCTGACGGAACATCTCCGCCGCAAACGGGTACACCGCAAACACCACCACAAACAGCGAGACGCCGCCGTAGGTGAGCAGGGCGCAAACCAGCACGATCACCAGCATCGCCTGGCGCGTGCCGAGCAAACGGATCGCGGCGGCGACGATGGCGCGCGAGAAGCCCGACAGTTCGATCAGCTTGCCGAACACCGCGCCGAGCAGGAATACCGGGAAATACAGTTTGATGAACCCGACCATTTTTTCCATGAACACCCCGGTAAACGCAGGGGCGACGGCGGACGGGTCGGTGAGCAGGACGGCGCCGAGGGCGGCGATGGGGGCAAACAGGATAACGCTGTAGCCACGGTAGGCGGCCAGCATCAGCAGCGCGAGGGCTGCCAGGGCAATGATCACACTCATGGTGTGTCTCCAGATCGAATTGTTATTTTTGTGGGGTGGTGCTTTGGAGAGGAGCTATAGCTAGATGTGTGCCAACACATTAACATGTTCAAATATAAGGATATTGTTTTTACTTTAAGCTGCGTTTTTGAATTTTGTCTCTATTTTGAGACAGGTGAATATTCAATGTGGGGGCTGGCTTGGCTGCGATGGCCATAGGTGTCTACACATCTTTTGATAGGTTGTGCAAGCCCGCTCCCACATTAGAATATCTACATTTGTAGATTCTCGTCCCTATATAGAGACTAGGTAATGCCAAGGGCGACCATTTTTTTGTACAGCGTCGACCGCCCCAGCCCCAGGCGCTTGGCTGCCCCTACTACGTTGCCTTCACACGCCGCCAAAGCCGCCCCAATCACCTGGCGATCAAAGCGCTCCCGCGCCGCCGCAAACGTCTCGCCCTCGACCGTTTCCACCGCGCCACGCGCCACAGGGCTGAACGTGCCAATCGCGGCGCGAATCTCCCCCGCATCCAGCACCAAGTCATCACTCAGCAACGCCGCGCGCTCCAGCACATTGCGCAGCTCTCGGATATTTCCCGGCCACGCATGCTGCGCCAACAGCGCCAGTGCCTCGCGGTCCAGTTCATGCTGGCTGCGCAACTCTTCCAGAATCGCCTCACTCAACGCCGGAATGTCATCCAGCCGCTCACGCAACGGCGGCACCTGGATCGGCAGTACATTCAGCCGGTAATACAAATCCGCGCGGAACTCGCCGCGCTTGATCGCCGCCTCCAGGTCCATGGACGTGGCGGCAATCACCCGTACATCGCTGTGCCGCATTTCATTGGAGCCCACTGGCTCGTATTCCTTTTCCTGCAACACCCGCAGCAGTTTGCTTTGCAGCGGCAGCGGCATGTCGCCGATTTCATCAAGGAACAGCGTGCCGCCCTGGGCGATCTGCAATTTGCCGGGGCGGCCTTTGCGGTCGGCGCCGGTAAACGCGCCCGGCGCGGTGCCGAAGAACTCGGCTTCGAGCAGGTCACCGGGAATCGCCGCGCTGTTGATGCTGACGAAGGCTTTGTGCGCACGCGGTGATGCGCCGTGAATCGCCTGGGCCAGCAGCTCCTTGCCGGTGCCGGTTTCGCCGAGCAGCAACACTGGCGACTCAGCGCTCGCACTGCGCCGCGCCCGGCGTTTGACTTCCAGGCTGGCCGCGCTGGTGCCGATAAAGTGCGCGAAGTTGTATTTGCTCTGGCGCGAGCGCAACAGCGAGCGGGTCGACGCCAGCTCCTGCTGCATGCTCAGGTAGCGCTCGATCAGCGGCGACAGGTTGCGCAGCTCGTCGAACAGCGCAAAGCCAATCGCACCGATCACCGCGCCGGCATCGTCGTGAATTGGCAGGCGCATCACCACCAGCGGGCCTTTGGGCGTGTCCTGGATGTCCAGCAAGATCGGCTGGTCATTGCGCACCACCTGGCGCAACAGGCTGTTGGAAATCACCTGTTCGCAGGGCTGGCCGATGGCCTCGTCGGCGCTTTTGAGGCCGAAACGCTTGGCGTAGCGCTCGTTCATCCACACGATATTCGCGTCGCGGTCGACGATCACCGTGCCTTCGCTGGACTGCTCGATGATCTCGAACAGCGACTGGATGGCCAGGCCGCGAACCTGTTGGTAGTCCTTGAGGCTTTCGTTGCTATTCATGCGTGCCGAATCCTGTGATCGCTGACGTCTCTCACAAGGGGATATGCGCAGCCGCCAGCAGTTCTTTGGTGTACGCGTGCTGGGGCGCTTCAAATACCTCATGACTCGCGCCACGCTCCACCACCTTGCCATCCTTGATCACAATCATGTCGTGAGCCATGGCGCGTACCACGGCCAGGTCATGGCTGATAAACAGGTAAGTCAGGCCGTACTTCTCTTGCAGTTCACGCAACAACGCCACGACCTGCTTCTGCACCGTGCGGTCCAGGGCTGAAGTGGGTTCGTCCAGCAGCATCAGCGCCGGTTTAAGCACCAGGGCGCGGGCGATGGCGATGCGTTGGCGCTGGCCACCGGAAAATTCGTGTGGGTAACGGTGCCGGCTGGCGGGGTCGAGGCCCACGTCCTTGAGCACCTGCATCACTTGCGCATCGCGCTCGGCCAGGCTGCACGGTGCGTGCACTTCCAGGCCTTCGCTGATGATCTGCTCCACCGACATGCGCGGGCTGAGGCTGCCGTAAGGGTCCTGGAACACCACCTGCATCTGCTTGCGCCACGGGCGCATTTGCTTGTGGTTGAGCGGGTCGAGGGCCTCGCCCTGGAAGCGGATACTGCCGGTGGAATCGAGCAAACGCAGAATCGCCTGGCCCAGGGTCGATTTACCCGAGCCGGACTCGCCGACAATCCCCAAGGTCTTGCCGCGCTGCACGCTGAGGCTGATACCGTCCACCGCGCGCAGGTAGGTCTTGCGCTGAAACAGCCCGCCGCTGAGGGGGAATTGCACCGTCAGGTCATCGACCTGCAACACCGTTTCGCGCTCATCGCTGCACAGTGCATCGCCGGCCGGTTCCGCATCCAGCAACAGGCGGCTGTAAGGGTGTTGCGGTGCGTTGAACAGCGTCTGGCAGTCGGCCTGCTCGACGATTTCACCGGCGCGCATCACGCACACGCGCTGCGCGATGCTGCGCACCAGGTTGAGGTCATGGCTGATCAGCAGCAGCGACATGCCCAGGCGCTGTTGCAAGGACTTGAGCAGCAGCAGGATCTTGCGCTGCACCGTCACGTCGAGTGCGGTGGTGGGTTCGTCGGCGATTAACAGTTCCGGCTCGCAGGCCAGGGCCATGGCAATCATCACCCGCTGGCGCTGCCCGCCGGACAGCTGATGCGGATAGGCTTTGAGGCGCTCCAGGGGTTTCTGGATGCCCACCAATTCGAGCAGTTCAAGGATGCGCGCCTGCGCCGCCTTGCCGCCCAGGCCCTTGTGCAGCAGCAGGGTTTCGCCGATCTGCTTTTCGATGCTGTGCAGCGGGTTGAGCGAAGTCATCGGCTCCTGGAAGATCATCGCAATGCGGTTGCCACGCAGCTTTTGCAGGGTGGCCGCCGAGGCGCCGATCAACTCCTGGCCGCGATATTTCACCGAGCCCGTGGTCTGCGTGCCGGCTTCGGGCAGCAGTTGCAGGATCGAGTGGGCCGTCACCGACTTGCCCGAGCCTGACTCGCCCACCAGCGCCAGGCATTCGCCGGGGCGCAGGTCCAGGCACAGCTTGCTCACCACGGTCTGGCCGCTGAAGGCGACACTCAGGTCGCGGATTTCAATGAGGTTCATAGGCAGTCACTCATGAGCGTGGGTCGAAGGCATCACGTAATGCCTCGCCGATAAAGACCAGCAGCGACAAGATCAGCGCCAAGGTGAAAAACGCCGTCAGGCCCAGCCAGGGCGCCTGCAGGTTCTGCTTGCCCTGGGCGATCAGTTCGCCGAGTGACGCACTGCCCGCCGGCATGCCGAAACCGAGGAAATCCAGGGCGCTCAAGGTCGAAATTGCCCCGGTCAAAATAAACGGCAGGTAGGTCAACGTCGCGGTCATGGCATTCGGCAGGATATGCCGGCGAATGATCTTGCCATCGCCCAGGCCCAAGGCGCGCGCGGCCTTGACGTATTCCAGGTTGCGCCCGCGCAGGAACTCGGCGCGCACCACGTCCACCAGGGCCAGCCAGGAAAACAGCGCCATGATCCCCAGCAGCCACCAGAAGTTCGGCTCGACAAACCCTGAGAGGATGATCAGCAAGTACAGCACTGGCAGCCCGGACCACACTTCCAGAATGCGCTGGCCGAGCAGGTCCACCCAGCCGCCGTAGTAACCCTGCAAGGCGCCGGCGGCAATGCCAATGGCGGCGCTGATGGCCGTTAACGCCAGGGCAAACAAAATCGACACGCGGGCGCCAAAGATCACCCGCGCCAGCACATCACGCGACTGATCATCGGTGCCCAGCCAGTTCACCGTCGACGGCGGGCTGGGGGCAGGGCGGCTCAGTTCGTAGTTGGGCGTGTCATCGCTGAACGGGATCGGCGGGAACAGCATCCAACCGCCGTCCTGCTTGATCAGCTTTTGCACGTAGTCACTGCGGTAGTCGGCCTGGAACGGCAACTGCCCGCCGAACTGCTGCTCGGTGTAGCGCTTGAACACTGGGAAATACAGCTCGTTCTTGAAGCTGAGCACCCAGGGTTTGTCATTGGCGATCAACTCGCCGCCCAGGGTCAGGATAAACAGGCCGATAAACAACCACAGCGACCACCACCCGCGACGGTTCTTCTTGAACCGCTCGAAACGCCGACGCGCCACCGGAGACAAATTAAGCATCAGGCGTTCCTCGCGGCGAAGTCGATACGCGGGTCCACCAAGGTGTAGCAGAGGTCGCCGATGAGTTTTATCAGCAGGCCAAACAAGGTGAAGATGAACAGCGAACCGAACACCACCGGGTAGTCGCGGGACACGGCGGCTTCATAGCTCATGCGGCCCAGGCCATCGAGGGAGAAGATCACCTCGATCAGCAGGGACCCTGCGAAAAACACGCTGATAAACGCCTGGGGAATCCCCGAGATCACCAGCAGCATGGCGTTGCGGAACACGTGGCCGTAGAGCACGCGCCGTTCGCTCAAGCCCTTGGCGCGGGCCGTTACCACGTATTGGCGGGTGATTTCATTCAAGAACGAGTTTTTGGTAAGGATGGTCAAGGTCGCAAACCCGCCGATAACCAGCGCGGTAACCGGTAGCACCAAGTGCCAGAAATAGTCGGCAATCTTGCCCACGGTGCTTAGCTCTTCGAAGTTTTCCGAGACCAGCCCGCGTACCGGGAACCAGTTGAGCGAGGTGCCACCGGCGAACACCACAATCAGGAACATCGCGAACAGGAACGCCGGCATCGCGTAGCCGATGACGATGGCGGTGCTGCTCCACACATCAAAGCTGCTGCCATGGCGTACTGCCTTGCGAATCCCCAGCGGGATCGACACCAGGTAGGTGATCAACGTGGCCCATAAGCCGAGGGAAATAGTCACCGGCATCTTTTCCAGGATCAGGTCAGTCACGGTCGCGCCGCGAAAGAAACTGTTGCCGAAATCCAGCTGCGCATAGCTCTTGAGCATCAGCCACAGGCGTTCCGGGGCGGGCTTGTCGAAGCCGTATTGTTTTTCGATGTCCTTGATCAACTTCGGGTCCAGGCCGCGGCTGGCCCGTGAGCCGCTGCTGATGCCCTCGCCGGATGAGCCACCGACGGCACCGCCGCCGATGCCTTGCAAGTGCGCAATGGCTTGCTCCACCGGGCCGCCAGGCGCGGCTTGGACGATCACAAAGTTAACCAACAGGATGATCACCAGCGTCGGGATAATCAGCAGCAGGCGCCGCACGATATAGGCAAACATCAGCGGGCACCTGCGCGTTTTTTCAACTCGGCGTTCATTTGTTCATTCGTCAGTGGCGTGGGGCTGATTTCCCACCAGGTTTCCAAGGCTTCGTCGTTCTTCGCCTCGATGGCCGGGCGGCCGAAGCGGTTCCACCACGCGGCGGAGGTGCCGGGCGGGTAGTAGTTGGGAATCCACAGGTAGTTCCATTGCAGCACGCGGTCCAGGGCGTGGGCGTAGGTGAGCATCTGCGCCTGGGTGTTGGCCTTGACCAGGCCCTTGATCAACGTGTCGACGGCCGGGTCCTTGAGCACCATGTAGTTGTTGGCGCCCGAATCAAACGCGGCGGCGGAGCCGAAATAGTTGTACAGCTCCATGCCCGGCGAGGTGGTGACCGGGAAGCCGGTGACGATCATGTCGTAGTCGCGGGTCATCAGCCGGTTGACGTACTGGGAGGAGTCGATGCGGCGAATATTCAGGGTGATGCCGATCTGCGCCAGGTTGCGTTTGTACGGGAGTAGCAAGCGTTCCAGGCCGTTTTGTGTATTGAGGAAGGTGAACTCAAGCGGCTCGCCTTCGGCGTTGACCAGCTTGTCACCTTGCGGCTTCCAGCCCGCGTCCTCCAGCAAGGCCAGGGCTTGCAGCTGCTTGTCGCGGATCATGCCACTGCCGTCGGTGACGGGGGCCTTGAACACTTGGGTGAACACTTCGTCGGGAATCTGCCCGCGCAAGGGCTCAAGAATCGCCAGCTCCTCTGGGGTCGGCAACTGGCTCGCCGCCAGTGGGCTGTTGGAGAAATAGCTCTGCTGGCGGATGTACAGGTTGCGCATCATCTGCCGGTTGGCCCATTCGAAGTCCCACAGCATCGCCAGGGCCTCGCGCACGCGGCGGTCCTTGAACATCGGCTTTTGCACGTTGAACACGTAGCCCTGGGCCGGTTGCGGCATCTCTTTGGCCAAGTGCGCGCGTTGCAGGCGGCCATCGTCGAGGGCCGGGCCGTTGTAGCCGATGGAATAACCGGTGGCGGAGAACTCCCGGTTGAAGTCGTAGGCACCGCCACGCAGCACCTGGCGGGCCACTTCGGTGTCGCCGAAGTACTCCAGGCTCAGGTGATCAAAGTTGTACAGGCCACGGCTGACGGGTAAGTCCTTGCCCCACCAGTCCGGGTTGCGGGTGAAGGTGATGGTGGCGCCGGAGTCGATCTTGCTGACCTTGTACGGGCCGCTGCCCAGTGGGGCTTCGTAGCCGCCACCGTTGGAGAAGTCGCGGGTTTTCCACCAGTGCTCGGGGAACACCGGCAGGGTGGCGATATCCAGGGGCAGGGTGCGGTTTTCATTGCTGGAGAAATCAAAGCGCACCTGGCGCTCGCCTTCGACTTCGACGTGTTTGACGTCGGCGAACAGGGTGCGGAAACGCAGGCTGCCTTGGGTCATCAGCAGGTCGAAGCTGTAGCGCACGTCTTCGGCGGTGATCGGTGTGCCGTCGGCGAAGCGCGCCTTGGGGTTGAGGTAGAAGCGCAGCGACAGGCCATCGTCGGCGCGTTCCATCTTTTCGGCGACCAGGCCGTAGACGGTGTACGGTTCATCCAGGGAGCGTTGGGCCAGCGGGGCGTACAGCCAGCCGTCGACCTGGGAGACGCCGATGCCTTTGTCGATGTACGGCAGCACGTGGTCGAAGCGCCCGATCTCAAGGGCTGAGCGCTTGAGGCTGCCGCCTTTGGGGGCGTTGGGGTTGGCGTAGTCGAAATGGGTGAAGCCGGCGGGGTACTTGGCCGGTTCGCCGTAGACCGTGAGGTAGGTCTGCGGGGCCGCGATCACGGCGGTGCTGGCCAGCAGCAGGGCCAGGGCAGAGCTAAGGAGTGCTGTGGAAAAAGCCAATCGCATTGTCAGCCTTGAGTGCCGGGTGAAGAATAGGTTTTTGTACGTTAACGGCTTCAACGTTGCCAGTCATCACATGCACAACGGCCCACCATAAGGCGGGCCGTTGTTTATAGCATTAGCACGGACTGGATCAGTCCTGGCGGCTGGTGACTTCCAGCAGGTGGTAGCCGAACTGGGTTTTCACCGGGCCTTGCACGGTGTTGACCGGGGCGCTGAAGACGACGGTGTCGAATTCTTTGACCATTTGGCCTGGGCCGAACGAACCGAGGTCACCGCCTTGGCGGCTGGAAGGGCAGCTGGAGTTGGCTTTGGCGACTTCTGCGAAATCGGCGCCGCCTTCGATCTGGGCTTTGAGTTCGTTGCACTTGTCTTCAGTGGAAACGAGGATGTGACGGGCGGTAGCTTTGGCCATGGGGAATAACTCCTTGAATAAAAAGGGTGAGCGTACCGGATTCAGGCGGTTATTTGTTGGCAAAGTTCCATGTTTTGTTGGTTGGTTGAGTACATATCCGTTGCTGCGGTAACGGCTAACTAGGGTTGCGCTCTTACAGCGGGCCACTTTTGGCAAACGCGCGGAATGCCGGCCCAGCCAAAAGTACCCAAAAGATCTTTGCCCCACCACTCGGTGCCGAGTGGTGGGGCACAACAACCCCAGTACTCATCCACATTTGCGCCGCCATGGGCCATCCTTGGCCCATCGCGGCTAACCCGGCGTCCTGCCGGGTTACCCACGGATTCAAGCCTGCGTTCGGCCATCGTGGTTAACGGGGCGCCTAGATCAAGATCAAAAGCAAGAGCACGGCGGCCTAGTAGCCGACCTGAGTGGTAGAAGCAAAAGCAGGGCAGAAGCACAGCAAAAGCACGGCAGTCACTCTCTGCTGATGTACTGAGATCCCAATGTGGGAGCGAGCAAGCCCGCTCCCACAATTTTGACCGAGTTTAGCAGCACCCACATTCGACTGTGTGTGAGGCTTATAGGATCGGTTTGCCGCCAGTCACCCCATAGCGCGAACCCGAAATGTAGCTGGCTTCATCCGAGGCCAGCAGCACATAGATCGGCGCCACTTCCACCGGTTGGCCGGGACGCCTGCAGCACTGCAGTGCTCTGCTTTTCTGTGGGAGCTGGGGTGGCTGCGATGGAGGCACCTCGCCATCAAGTACACCGTGTTGTTGGCAGGGCTTAACGGGGCCTGTCAGATCGAGATCAAAAGCAGAGCACGGCGGCCTAGTAGCCGACCGAGTGGTAGAACAAAAAAAGCAAAAAAAACAGCACACACGCCCCCAAAGCCGGAGTGAGGGCACACCGAGCCTAGGCGAGGTGCCGAGTGGTGGGGCAAGAGCCTTTTGGTTACTTTTGGGCTCTTTCAAAAGTGACCCGCCGTAAGGGCGGAACCAATATCAGCCAATACCGCAGCAACGGATATGTACAAGGTCAACCGCCAACCCCAGCAGGCACCAAAAACGCCGCCTCCAACAACTGCCGCGTGTAAGCATGCTGCGGCTCAGCAAAAATCGCCGCCGCGTCCCCCTGTTCCACCACCTGCCCATGCTTGACCACCATCAACTGGTGACTCAGCGCCTTGACCACCGCCAAATCATGGCTGATAAACAGATAGGTGAGGTTGTACTTGGCCTGCAAACTGCGCAACAACTCCACCACCTGCCGCTGCACCGTTCGATCTAACGCCGACGTCGGCTCATCCAGCAAAATCAAGCGTGGCTTGAGCACCAACGCACGAGCAATGGCAATCCGCTGCCGCTGGCCACCGGAAAACTCATGCGGATAACGATGCCGCGACTCCGGGTCCAGCCCAACCTCGCGCAGCGCCGCAATAATCGCCGCTTCCTGCTCAACAGCCGTGCCCATCTTGTGAATCCGCAACCCCTCGCCAACAATCTCGCTGACACTCATCCGCGGGCTCAAACTGCCGAATGGGTCCTGAAACACCACCTGCATTTCCCGCCGCAACGGCCGCACCTGTTGCTGGCTAAGCCGGTCCAACTGCTGGCCTTCAAAGCGAATCCCACCAGTGCTCGCAATCAAGCGCAAAATCGCCAGGCCCAGGGTCGATTTGCCCGAACCACTCTCACCGACGATGCCCAAGGTCTGGCCCTGGGGCAGGCTGAAATTGATGCCGTCCACCGCCTTGACGTAATCCACGGTGTTACGCAAAAAGCCCTTCTTGATCGGAAACCACACTTTCAGGTCATCGACTTCCAGCAACGGCGGCCCGACCTCATTGGTCGCAGGCCCACCACTGGGTTCAGCCGCCAGCAATTCCTGGGTGTAAGGATGTTGGGGCGCCTGGAACAGCGTCTCGCAATCGCCTTGTTCAACGATGCAACCCTTCTGCATTACGCACACACGATGGGCGATGCGCCGCACTAGGTTCAGGTCATGGCTGATCAGCAACAACGCCATGCCCAGCCGCGCCTGCAACTCCTTGAGCAACTCGAGAATCTTCAATTGCACCGTGACGTCGAGGGCCGTGGTCGGCTCGTCGGCGATCAGCAGTTCCGGCTCGTTGGCCAGGGCCATGGCGATCATCACCCGCTGACGCTGGCCGCCGGACAGCTCGTGGGGCAGGGCCTTGAGGCGCTTGTGCGGCTCCGGGATGCCCACCAACTCGAGTAATTCCAGAGTGCGCCGGGTGGCGACTTTGCCGGTAAGGCCTTTGTGCAGGCCGAGCACTTCGTTGATCTGCTTCTCGATGCAATGCAGCGGGTTCAACGAGGTCATCGGCTCCTGAAAGATCATCGCAATGCGGTTGCCGCGAATATGCCGCAGGGTTTTTTCTTTGAGGGTCAGCAGGTCTTGCCCGGAATAACTGATGGTGCCCGCCGGATGACGGGCCAGCGGGTAGGGCAGCAGGCGCAGGATCGAGTGGGCGGTGACCGATTTGCCCGAGCCGCTTTCGCCGACCAGGGCCAGGGTTTCGCCGCGCTTGATATCGAAGCTGACGTTGTTGACCACGCGGTGGTGGTGTTCGCCGGTGACGAACTCGACGCAGAGGTCGCGGACTTCGATCAGATTGTCCTGATTCATCTCATTTCCTCGGGTCGAAGGCATCGCGAGCGGACTCGCCGATAAACACCAGCAAACTCAACATGATCGCCAGTACGGCAAAGGCACTCATGCCCAGCCACGGCGCTTGCAGGTTGGATTTGCCCTGGGCCACCAGTTCACCCAATGACGGTGAGCCGGCTGGCAGGCCGAAGCCGAGAAAATCCAGGGCGGTGAGGGTGCCGATGGCGCCGGTGAGAATGAACGGCATGAAGGTCATGGTCGACACCATGGCATTGGGCAGGATATGCCGGAACATGATCGCGCCGTTTTGCATGCCCAGCGCCCGCGCCGCACGCACGTATTCCAGGTTGCGCCCGCGCAGGAACTCGGCGCGCACCACGTCGACCAGGCTCATCCACGAGAACAGCAGCATGATGCCCAGCAGCCACCAGAAGTTTGGCTGCACGAAGCTGGCGAGGATGATCAGCAAATAGAGCACTGGCAACCCGGACCAGATCTCCAGGAAGCGCTGCCCGGCCAGATCGACCCAGCCGCCGTAAAAGCCCTGCAAGGCCCCGGCGATCACGCCGATGATCGAGCTGAGCACCGTGAGCGTCAGGGCAAACAGCACCGACACGCGAAAGCCGTAGATCACCCGCGCCAGTACATCGCGGCCTTGGTCATCGGTACCCAGCAGGTTGACCGAGGAGGGCGGGGCCGGCGCCGGTACTTTGAGGTCGTAGTTGATGCTCTGGTAGCTGAACGGGACCGGCGCCCACAGCGTCCAGGCGTCCTTGGCTTTGAGCAGTTCCTGGATGTACGGGCTCTTGTAGTTGGCCTCCAGCGGGAATTCGCCGCCAAACGCGGTTTCCGGGTAGCGCTTGAGCGCGGGGAAGTACCAGCCGCCGTCGAAGTGCACGGCCAGCGGCTTGTCGTTGGCGATCAGCTCTGCGCCCAGGCTGAGCACGAACAGAATCAGGAACAGCCACAGTGACCACCAGCCACGCTTGTTGGCCTTGAACCGCTCGAACCGGCGGCGATTGAGGGGGGATAAGTTCATCTCAATGCTCCCGGCTGGCAAAGTCGATACGCGGATCGACCAGGGTGTAGGTAAGGTCGCCGATCAGTTTCACCACCAGCCCCAGCAAGGTGAAGATAAACAGCGTGCCGAAGACCACCGGGTAGTCACGGTTGATTGCCGCTTCAAAGCTCATCAGGCCCAGGCCGTCGAGGGAGAAGATCACTTCGACCAGCAACGAGCCGGTGAAGAAAATCCCGATAAACGCCGAGGGGAAGCCGGCGATCACCAGCAGCATGGCGTTACGGAACACATGGCCGTAGAGCACGCGGTGGTTGGTCAGGCCCTTGGCCTTGGCGGTGACCACGTATTGCTTGTTGATCTCGTCGAGAAAGCTGTTTTTGGTCAGCAGGGTCATGGTCGCGAAGTTGCCGATCACCAGCGCGGTGACGGGCAGGGCCAAATGCCAGAAATAATCGAAGATCTTGCCGCTCCAGCTCAGCTCATCGAAATTGTTCGAGGTGAGCCCGCGCAACGGAAACCAGTCCAGGTAACTGCCGCCGGCAAACACCACGATCAGCAGGATCGCAAACAGGAACGCCGGGATCGCATAGCCGACGATGATTGCCGAGCTGGTCCACACGTCGAAGTGGCTGCCGTGTCGTGTGGCCTTGGCGATCCCCAGCGGGATCGACACCAGGTACATGATCAGCGTGCTCCATAACCCGAGGGAGATCGACACCGGCATCTTTTCCTTGATCAGGTCGATGACCTTGGCGTCTCTGAAGAAGCTGTCGCCGAAATCCAACTGGGCGTAGTTCTTGACCATGATCCACAAGCGTTCCGGCGCCGACTTGTCGAAGCCGTACATCTTCTCGATTTCCTTGATCAACGCGGGGTCCAGGCCCTGGGCGCCACGGTAGCTGGAGCCGGCCACCGAGACTTCGGCACCGCCACCGGCGATGCGGCTGGTGGCGCCTTCAAAGCCTTCGAGCTTGGCGATCATCTGTTCCACCGGGCCACCGGGAGCGGCCTGGATGATGATGAAGTTGATCAGCAAAATCCCAAACAGCGTGGGGATGATCAGCAACAGGCGGCGAACAATATAGGCCAGCATTTAATCGCCTCCGCTCGCCGGGTCGGCGCTCGTGTCCAGGGTAACGGCAGGTTTCACGTCAGGCTTGGCCCACCAGGTGGAGGTGCCGACGTCGTAGCGCGGCGAGACTTTGGGGTGCCCCAAGTGGTCCCAGTACGCCACGCGGAAGGTCTTGATGTGCCAGTTGGGGATCACGTAATAGCCAAACTGCAATACGCGGTCCAGGGCCTTGGCGTGGGCGATCAGGCTTTGACGCGAGTTGGCGTCGATCAGCTCTTCGACCAACTGGTCGACGGCCGGGTCCTTGAGCCCCATGTAGTTGCGGCTGCCGGGTTTGTCGGCGCTGGAAGACGCCCAGAACTCGCGTTGTTCGTTACCCGGCGAGGTGGATTGCGGAAAGCTGCCCACCAGCATGTCGAAATCGCGCGAGCGCAGGCGGTTGATGTACTGCGAAACGTCAACGCGTCGAATGACGAGGTTGATGCCCAGGTCGGCCAGGTTGCGCTTGAACGGCAGCAGGATGCGCTCGAACTCGGTCTGGGCCAGCAGGAACTCGATGGTCACCGGTTTGCCGGTGGTGTCGACCATCTGGTCATCGACGATCTTCCAGCCGGCCTCTTGCAACAACTGGTAGGCCTCGCGCTGCTGGGTGCGGATCATGCCGCTGCCATCGGTCTTGGCCGGTTCGAACGCCTGGGTGAAGACTTCGGCGGGGATCTTGTCGCGAAGCGGCGCCAGAATCGCCAGCTCATCCGGGCCGGGCAGGCCGGTGGCGGCCATTTCTGAGTTTTCAAAGTAGCTGCGGGTGCGCGTGTACGCGCCGTTGAACAGCTGCTTGTTGCTCCACTCAAAATCCAGCAACAGGCTGATCGCCTTGCGCACCCGCACATCCTGGAACATCGGCTTGCGGGTGTTGAACACAAAGCCCTGCATACCGGTCGGGTTGCCGTTGGGGATTTCTTCCTTGATCAACCGGCCCTGGGCCACCGCCGGAATGTTGTAGGCGTTGGCCCAGTTCTTCGCGCTGAACTCCAGCCAGTAGTCGAATTGCCCGGCCTTCAAGGCTTCCAGCGACACTGTGCTGTCGCGGTAGTAGTCGGTGATGCGGTTATCGAAATTGTAGAAACCTTGGGTCACTGGCAGGCCCTTGGCCCAGTAATCCTTGACCCGCTCGTAGCGCACCATGCGCCCGGGCTTGACCTCGGCGACCTTGTACGGCCCGCTGCCCAGCGGTATTTCCAGGTTGCCCTTGGCAAAGTCGCGGGTGGCCCACCAATGCTTGGGCAAGACCGGCAATTGGCCGAGGATCAGCGGCAGTTCGCGGTTATTGGTGCGCTTGAACTTGAACAGCACCCGCAGCGGGTCTTCGGCCACCACTTCGTCGACGTCGGCGTAGTAGGTGCGGTAGAGCGGCGAGCCATCCTTGATCAGCGCCTGGAAGGTGAACACCACGTCTTCCGCGCGGATCGGGTGGCCATCATGAAAGCGCGCTTCGGGGCGTAGGTAGAACCGCACCCAGCTGTTGTCCGGGGCTTTCTCGATCTTGCCGGCCACCAGCCCGTATTCGGTGATGGGCTCGTCCAGGCTTTGCATGGCCAGGGTGTCGTATATCAGCGGCAGGTTGTCCGCTGGCACGCCCTTGCTGATGTAAGGGTTGAGACTGTCGAAGCCGCCCATGCTCGATTCGCGGAAGGTGCCGCCCTTGGGCGCGTCGGGGTTTACGTAGTCGAAATGTTTGAAGTCGGCGGGGTATTTTGGCGGCTCGTTGTAGAGGGTCAGCGCGTGTTGCGGCGCGGCGCTGACCGCGCTGCACAGCAACAGGCTGGCGAGTAATGCACGGCGTAAATACATCATTGGGCTTTCTCCGAAGCTTTCAGCCACCATGCGCTCAGGCCCAGGCTGTAGGGCGGCGTGGTGACAAAGGCGAACCGGTTGCGGTACGCCAAACGATGATAGTTGAGGTACCAGTTGGGAATGCTGTAGTGCTGCCACAGCAGCACTCGGTCGAGGGCGCGGCCGGCGGCCAATTGTTCTTCGCGGGTTTGCGCCGCCAGCAGTTGCTCCAGCAGGCGATCGACCAGCGGGTTGGCGATGCCTGCGTAGTTCTTGCTGCCCTTGATCGCGGCTTGGCTTGAGTGGAAGTACTGCCACTGTTCAAGGCCGGGGCTCAAGGTCTGGTTGAGGGTGATCAGGATCATGTCAAAGTCGAACTGATCCAGGCGCTGCTTGTATTGCGCGCGGTCAACGGTGCGCAGGCGCGCGTCGATGCCGATGCTGATCAGGTTCTCGACATACGGCTGCAGGATGCGCTCCAAGTTCGGGTTGACCAGCAGGATTTCAAAGCGCAGCGGTTGCCCGTCACTGTTGAGCAGGCGTTGCCCCGACAGCTTCCAGCCGGCTTCGCCCAACAAGGCCAGGGCGCGGCGCAGGGTCTCGCGTGGGATACCGCGACCGTCGGTCTGCGGCAGGCTGAAGGCTTGAGTAAACAGGTTGGCCGGCAACTGGTCGCGGTACGGCGAGAGCATCAGCCATTCATGGCCCACCGGCACGCCGGTCGCGGAAAACTCGCTGTTGGGGTAGTAACTCAAGGTGCGCTTATAGGCGCTGCTGAACAGGGTGCGGTTGGTCCATTCAAAGTCGAACATCAACCCCAAGGCTTCGCGCACCTTGGTCTGGGCGAAGGTTGGCCGCCGCGTGTTCATGAACAGGCCCTGGCTCTGGGTCGGGATCTGGTGGGCGATCTGCGCCTTGATCACTTCGCCCCGGTTGACCGCCGGGAAGTTATAGCCGGTGGCCCAGTTCTTGGCCTGGTGTTCGATATAGATATCGAATTCGCCGGCCTTGAAGGCTTCGAAGGCCACGTCGCTGTCGCGGTAGAACTCCACTTCGACCTTGTCGTAGTTGTAGAAGCCCCGGTTGACCGGAAGGTCTTTGCCCCAGTAATCCTTGACCCGTTCGAACACCAACTGCCGCCCAGGGGTGACCTGGGTGATGCGGTACGGCCCGCTGCCTAAAGGCGGTTCGAAGGTGGTGGCCTTGAAGTCGCGGTTTTTCCAATAGTGCTGGGGCAATACCGGCAGTTCGCCCAGGCGCAGGATCAGCAACGGGTTGCCGGCGCGCTTGAACACAAAGCGGATACGGTGGCGGCTAAGGATGTCGACCCGCGCCACTTCCTGCAGGTTGGTGCGGTACTGCGGGTGGCCTTCGGTTAGCAAGGTGCGATAGGAAAACGCCACGTCGTAGGCGGTGATCGGTTTGCCATCGTGGAAGCGCGCTTGTGGGCGCAGGTTGAACACCACCCAGCTGCGATCCTCGCTGTACTCCACTGACTCGGCAATCAGCCCATAACTGGAGGTGGGTTCATCGCCGGACGGCGCGTACTGGCCGGTGCCGACCATCAAGGGCTCGTTCAGCTCATTGACGCCGTATTGCAGGAAATTGGGGGTGGACACCGGGCTTGAGCCCTTGAAGGTGTACGGGTTGAGCGTGTCGAAGGTGCCAAATGCCATGACCCGCAATGTCCCGCCTTTCGGCGCTGCAGGGTTTACCCAATCGAAGTGGGTGAATTTGGCCGGGTACTTGAGCGTGCCGAACTGCGTGTAACCGTGGCTCTCGGTAATCGTCGCGTTCGCACCAAAGCTCAAGGCCAGACTTATTAGTAGAAGGAGGGGACGCTTCAAGTCAGAGATCCGATCCAGGCGGCTTGGGCTTTATGATCGGTACAGTAACAGCTTGTTCCGGTTGGAAAAAGGCTGCTGAAAACACCCCGCTTGGGGGCTGCTAAGGTATTGAACTGTGTGGAGAACAAATGTGGGAGCTGGCTTGCCTGCGATGCAGCCTTTGGGCGCACTTCATGATGCTATCGCAGGCAAGCCAGCTCCCACACAAGCCAGCTCGCCACAGCAAGCCTGCTTGCGCAGAGGTTTATCTTGGCCCGGAAACCACCAGCATCTGCCCAGGTTTCAACGCCTGGCCGGTGCGCGGGTTCCAGCGCTTGAGATGTTGCATCTCAACGTTGAAGCGCTTGGCGACGATGTACAGCGAGTCGCCTTTCTTGACCTTGTACTGCACCGGCTTCTTGGCGCCGGACTTGGCCACCAGCTTGCGCGTGTCTTGCATCACCAGGGTCTGGCCGACCTTGAGGGCCTGGCCGTTGAGCTTGTTCCAGCGCTGCAGGTCATGCACATCGACCTTGTTCGCCTTGGCGATCAACGTGAGGTTGTCGCCATTGCGCACCTTGTAGTTGCGGGTGCGCCCGGCCACTCGCGTGGTCTCAACTTCGTCGAATACCTGCTTTTTAGGGCGCATCGCCAGCAATTCTTCCGGCTTCATCGTCGAAAGGGTGCTAGTGAGCAGTTGCGCCTTGGAACTCGGCACCAGCAAATGCTGGGGGCCATCGAGTGTAGTGCGTTGTTTCAAGGCCGGGTTGAGCTGGAAGAGCTCGTCTTCGTCGATTTCAGCCAGCGCGGCAACCCGTGAGAGGTCCATGCTTTGCTTGACTTCAACCACTTCGAAGTACGGTGTGTTGGCAATCGGGTTCAGGTTGACGCCGTAGGCCTCGGGGGCCAGTACCACCTGAGACAGCGCCAGGAACTTGGGCACGTAGTCCTTGGTTTCCTGGGGCAGGGGCAGGTTCCAGTAGTCAGTGGGCAGGCCGAGCTTCTCGTTCCGCTCGATGGCCCGGCTGACCGTGCCTTCGCCGGCGTTGTAGGCCGCCAGGGCCAGCAGCCAGTCGCCGTTGAACATGTCATGCAGACGCGTCAGATAGTCCAGGGCGGCGGTGGTGGAGGCGGTGATGTCACGGCGGCCGTCATAGGCGCGGGTCTGGCGCAGGTTGAAGTAGCGCCCGGTGGAGGGGATGAACTGCCACAAGCCGACTGCATCGCTGCGCGAATAGGCCATTGGGTTGTAGGCACTTTCAATCACTGGCAGCAGCGCCAGCTCCAGGGGCATGTTGCGTTCTTCAAGGCGTTCGACGATGTAATGAATGTAGAGGCTGCCGCGTTCTCCGGCGTTCTCCAAAAAGGACGGGTTGCTGGCGAACCACAAACGCT
Organism: Pseudomonas sp. IB20; assembly: GCF_009707325.1. Lineage (NCBI taxonomy): Bacteria > Pseudomonadati > Pseudomonadota > Gammaproteobacteria > Pseudomonadales > Pseudomonadaceae > Pseudomonas > Pseudomonas gelidaquae. Next base: position 2,183,055 of record NZ_CP046103.1, read on the forward strand.
GTTGCTCGATGCGTGGGTTGACACCTAAGCCGTCCTGCAATTGAAAGCCCCGTCGCATGCGTTCCCAGACATCCTGGGGCACTTCGGGGCTGGGCTTCTCTGATAGCCAAATAGGTTTTTGCTTGATCTTGACGGCAAGATTGGGTTTGGGTTGCACGGTGGATTGTGCAGCGTAATTAGTCGATTGGCAGCCCGCCAGAGTAGCGGACACAGCCACCGCCACGGCTTGAGCCAGGCGGGTCAATGCGTCTGAAGAAATGGAATTACGAATAGATGACGACATTGGCTGGAAGTAAGTTCCGGGCAAAAATGTCGGGCGATTCTAGAAAGCGCTTTGGTTCCGGTCAACCATTCAGAAATTTCGTATCAGATTGCATCCTGTTAGAACTTATCTTTCCACGCCCTCAAGCTAGCAAACACCTCGGCCCCAGAGCGGTTATCGCGCCCATTCCGTTCGTCTGCTTTTTGTTTAACGGATGTTTCAGCGGTACGTAGAAAAGGGTTAGTGCGTTTTTCCAGGGCCAGGTTGGACGGCAGCGTGATTTCGCCGCGAGCCCGCAGCTGCTTGACGGCTTCCACTCGCTCGGCGATATCGGTGTTATCCGGCTCCACGGCCTGGGCGAATTTAAGGTTACTTTGTGTGTACTCGTGGGTGCAGTAAACCAGTGTTTCGGCAGGCAACGCGGCGAGGCGTTCCAGCGAGGTGTACATCTGTTCCGGCGTGCCTTCGAACAGTCGTCCGCAACCGGCGGCAAACAGCGTGTCGCCACAGAACAGCAGGCCCAGGTGGTAAAAGGCGATATGCCCAAGGGTGTGGCCCGGCACGCTATAAATGTCGAAGTCCAGGCCCAATACGGTGACACGGTCGTTATCTTGCAAGGCGACGTCTCGAGCCGGGATCTTCTCGTTCGCCGGGCCGTAGACCTTGGCGCCAGTAACACTTTTCAGTTGCTCGACGCCGCCGACATGATCATGGTGATGGTGGGTGATCAGGATGTCGCTGAGGCTCCACTGCGGGTTCTGCTTGAGCCAGGCCAGCACCGGCGCGGCATCGCCGGGGTCGACCACGGCGCAGCGCTGGGTTTGCGGGTCCTGTAACAACCAGATGTAGTTGTCGGTGAACGCGGGTAGGGCACTGATCTGTATCATTCTTCGATTCGCCAAGCTGAACACATTGGTGCATCTTAGAACGTCTAGGCGAGTTGGAGAATGCAATGACTGATAAAGCGTTCGCCCAGGCCGATCCTGAGTGGCTGGCCCTGATCAGCGCAGCCCGTGAGTGGCTGTCCGGGCCCATCGGGCAATTTTTGCTGGACGAAGAGCGGCGCATGCTCGAAGACGAGCTGGGCCGGTTCTTTGGTGGCTATCTGGTGCATTACGGCCCATCGGCCCAAACGCCGCCTGCTGCGCCCCAGGTGCAACGTAACGTGCGCCTCGGTGCGCCGTTGCCGGGCGTCGAGATTGTGTGCGAGGAGCAGGCCTGGCCCTTGAGCGAGCATGCCGCCGACGTGGTGGTGTTGCAGCATGGCCTGGATTTCTGCCTGTCGCCCCACGGTTTGCTGCGCGAAGCCGCAAGCAGTGTGCGCCCTGGTGGCCATTTGCTGATTATCGGCATCAACCCCTGGAGCAGTTGGGGCCTGCGCCATGTATTCGCCCATGACGCCCTGCGCCAGGCGCGCTGTATCTCGCCTTCGCGGGTAGGCGACTGGCTGAACCTGCTGGGCTTTGCGCTGGAGAAACGCCGCTTCGGGTGCTATCGTCCGCCGCTTGCGTCGACCAAGTGGCAAGGCCGTCTGGCCGGGTGGGAACGCCGGGCGGGCGCCTGGCAACTGTCGGGTGGCGGCTTCTATTTGTTGGTGGCACGCAAGATCGTGGTCGGGCTGCGGCCGGTACGCCAGGTGCTGCGCCAACCTATGGGCAAGCTGGTGCCGATGCCGATGGCCAAGGTCAATCGCAAGCAAAGCGAACCGTAAAAACTCTTTTTGATTACCGGCCGAGTCTTTCGGCCTCGGGATACTGTCGGTCCATTACCGCCAGCCCGTTTTGATGGATGCAACCGATGACCGATAGCGTAGAACTCTTCACCGATGGCGCCTGCAAGGGCAACCCGGGCCCCGGCGGCTGGGGCGCCTTGCTGGTGTGCAAGGGCGTGGAGAAGGAGTTGTGGGGCGGCGAAGCCAACACCACCAACAACCGCATGGAGCTGATGGGCGCCATTCGTGGGCTGGAAGAACTCAAGCGCCGCTGTGACGTGCTGTTGGTGACCGACTCGCAATACGTGATGAAAGGCATCAACGAGTGGATGGTCAATTGGAAGAAGCGCGGCTGGAAAACCGCCGACAAGGAACCGGTGAAAAATGCCGACCTGTGGCAACTGCTCGATGAGCAATGCAACCGCCATAACATCACCTGGAAATGGGTGCGCGGGCACATCGGCCACCCAGGTAACGAACGCGCCGACCAGTTGGCCAACCGGGGTGTGGATGATGTGCGGGGCTACAAGCAGAGCTGATGGCGACTCACGTGTTAACATCGCGCCCCTTGATTCACACCACACTGCATACCACCGTTGAGAGCTGAACCCTGATGGCCATCCGATCTGCGCCGACCAGTTGGCCAACCGGGGTGTGGATGATGTGCGGGGCTACAAGCAGAGCTGATGGCGACTCACGTGTTAACATCGCGCCCCTTGATTCACACCACACTGCATACCACCGTTGAGAGCTGAACCCTGATGGCCATCCGATCTGTTGTACTCGATACCGAAACCACCGGCATGCCGGTGACCGATGGTCACCGGATCATCGAAATCGGCTGTGTCGAATTGATGGGTCGGCGCCTTACCGGTCGCCACTTCCACGTCTACCTGCAACCGGACCGTGACAGTGACGAAGGCGCTATCGGCGTCCACGGCATCACCGACGAATTCCTCAAGGGCAAGCCGCGCTTCGCCGAAGTGGCCGACGAGTTTTTCGAGTTCATCAACGGCGCGCAGTTGATCATCCACAACGCGGCGTTCGACGTCGGTTTCATCAATAACGAATTTGCCCTGATGGGGCAGAAGGATCGTGCGGATATCTCCCAGCACTGCTCGATCCTCGACACCTTGATGATGGCCCGTGAGCGTCACCCGGGCCAGCGCAACAGCCTGGATGCCTTGTGCAAACGCTACGGCGTCGACAACTCCGGTCGTGAACTGCACGGCGCCTTGCTCGACTCCGAGATTCTGGCCGACGTTTACCTGACCATGACCGGCGGGCAGACCAGCCTGTCCCTGGCGGGTAATGCCTCTGACGGCAACGGCTCGGCGGAAGGTTCAGGCAACCGCCCTTCGGAAATTCGCCGTCTGCCGGCGGATCGCAAGCCCACTCCGATCATTCGTGCCAGTGAGCAGGATTTGGCTGAGCATGCGACGCGGTTGGAAGCGATTGCCAAGTCGGCCGGTGCGCCGGCGTTGTGGTCGCAGCTGACGCAGCAATAAGATCGGCTGAACTTGATCAAACGGTGGGAGCTGGCTTGCTTGCGATAGCCATAGGTATCTACACATTTTGTCTATGCCCATCGCAGGCAAGCCAGCTCCCACAGCTGATTTACAGCGCCTGTAAAATCTTCATTCGCCACATCCGCTCCCAGCTTCTACCCTGAGTACATAGCCCTCAGGACTATCAGCACTCATGTACAAAGACCTGAAGTTCCCTGTTCTTATCGTACATCGCGACATTAAGGCCGATACCGTTGCCGGTGATCG